>JAZKXR010000001.1:0-26508 GCA_045611705.1 Alphaproteobacteria bacterium
GTACCATCTTTACACTGACAACTATCCGTACACGAATTACCCCAATCAACATTTTTCACACAAGCTTTTTGACATTCTTTTTTATTCGCATCACAGGTATAACCATTGGGGCAATTTGCATCAGTCAAGCATTCAACACAAGTATTGTTAGAAATAACCTGTTTTGCCGGATCTTTCAATACAACATTACCGTCTTTGCACATATGACACACATCCTGAACCTGTGTACCGTTGGCTTTATTCGTCAATGTCCAGTTAGAGGTATTACAGGTTTTGCATACTGTTTCCTTTGTCATATCTGTAATAACTGAACCGTTATTACATTTTCCGCAAGCACCGACAGCCTGATTATTCTTGGATGTATCCGCCACGCATTGACCGTTATCAGTATCGAATTTTTGACACGGATTACATGTGGGCTTTTCTAAACATTTTTGAGTGGTTTTATTATAATATGTATTCGCTTTCAAACACTTACAAGGGGTATATTCAATATGGGCATCTCCTTTTCCATTAAAAGAAGTACCTTCCGGACAACAATATCCGTTTCCTTCATCATCTTCCACACAATCGCACATCATTTCCAAACAATCGCCTTTATATTCTAAACCTTTGGTTATCCATCCCGCATAAGCCATAGATGATGTCAACATCAAAGCTGTTAGTAATGATACTTTTTTCATATTTCCCCCAATATCGTTAAATTGAAAATAAAATTTATTATTTTTATAAAAAACAACCTACATTATATTTTATTTGATGTCAAGAAAAAAATCCCCGCCTTAAAGACGGGGATTTTTGCGGGTTATCGGGTGCTAAAAGTATCGGCATATTGTAATCCGATAACGGCACGGGTGTCATGTTTGCCACCGATATCCTGTTGGACGGCACCCACCAAACCAAAGCCTTTACCGATTTTATAGTGGATACCGGCTTCGGCCATACCACCGATTTTACCGTGGCTTTTTTTGCCTACCTCAATACCGGCAAACAGGGCCAATTTGTCTGTCAAATTGTGTTTGGCGGTTAAGACACCGGTTGTTTTGTGATTTTTGTAAATCACTTCACCCACAACGGCATTGTCTTTATTGGGGGTATAGGCCACCGTTAAACCACCGAAGGTCAAGGGTTTGGCTCCACCGCCGGCCTGGAACTGAACGCCCCAAGTATCGTTAAATTGTTTTTTATATCCCAACATAACGGTATCCCAGTGGTCAAAGCTCATACGACCGTCATTGGCCATATAACCCAATTCCAAACCCCAGGGTTTATAGGTCAGATTAGCACCGGTCAGCGTACGGCTGGTTCCGTTTAAACGCACATCATTAGAAAAGGCAGTCGTGCTGGGACAATTTAAATAACCGGCTGTTTTAAAACGGGTACAGTCACGGCCGATAAAGCCAGCCCAATTTTCCGTTTCAAAGTTGATTTTACTGACAAAAGTCATCCAATCAGAAGCCTGAGCATCCATTTCTTTGCTTTTATAAAAAGAGCCTTCGTATCCTATTTTGTTATCGCCCTTTTCAAACCAAAATCTGGGTTGGACGGTAATATCACCAAAGGCTTTTTTACCTGATGTTTTTTCACCGTTGGCAAACACAGAGGCTTGAGCGACTGTATTGATGTCCAACTGATTGGCTTCGGCACCGGCGGCTTTTGCTTTGGGCACTGTGCCAAATAAAGCCCCCATAATGGCCAAAATTCTTAAAATCTTATATTTTTTCATGATGTCCTCCTTTGTTGGAACGGTTATATTTTAAAGGCAAAATCATCAATTCTGTATAAAAATTGGCCTTCGGGGTTCTCGGTTATGTTTTTTGTATATTTTTGTGTTTTGACTTATGTAAAAGTTATATTTTGCTTTTGAAAAAGCCGTTGAAAAAATGATTTTTTTATGCTATAATGCCCCGCATGAGTAAAAGAAAAAGAATTGTAATTAAAGGGGATAAAATTTCCCAACAAGAGTTAATTGAAAAATTAAACAAGAAAAGAATTTCTTATATGAAACTTCGGATGGAAGAAATTCGTGTGAATGATTCTATGGATGAAATGCAAAAAGCATCCAAAAGAAGCGAAATAATGTGTTGTTTGCGTCAATTGGAAAGGGGAATGTAATGAAAGAAAGTATTGAAACTCAACCATTGCGTGGTATGCGTGATTTTTTACCGAAAGATTGGATTTTTCGTAAAAAGCTGATGCAGGTATGGTCTGAAACGGCCGAACAAAACGGCTTTGTGCGTTATGAAACACCGATTGTGGAATCGCTTTCGTTATTGGAACGTAAAGCCGGTGAAGAAATTTCGGATCAAATTTATAACTTTGAAGATAAATCCGGTCGTGCGATTGCGTTGCGTCCTGAAATTACACCGTCTATGGTGCGTATTGTTTCCGGTAATCGTGAAGCTTTTCCGACAACCGGTAAAGTTTATTCCATCGGTCAATGTTTTCGCTATGAACGTGCCTCTTTGGGTCGTAAACGTGAACACTTTCAATGGAACATAGATATTGTCGGGGAAAACAGTGTTATTTGTGAAGCCTATTTGATTCAAACGGCCGTGGGTGCCATGAAGCGTTTGGGTTTTGAAAAGGGTGAATTCCGTGTGCGTGTGAACAACCGTGTATTGGTTGGTGATTTTTTAAATACTTTGCAAATTACGGGCGAAAATGCGTTGGCCGTGATGGGGGTAATGGATAAAAAAGAAAAAGTCCCCGCTGAAGTTTTTGCCGAAATGTTAAAAGAAATTGGTATCAATGATGCACAAATTGAACGCATAAATGCCTTTATGTCATCCAAAGATTTGCAAACAATTGAAACCTTTGTACCGGCTGATTGTCAGGGATTAAAGGATTTAAAACAATTTTGGAATTATTGTCAGGCTTTAAATTTAACCGATTATGTGGTTATTGATACAGCTATTGTTCGTGGTTTGGCCTATTATACAGGCATTGTTTTTGAATGCTTTGATACCAAGGGAAAATTCCGTGCCATTTTTGGCGGTGGTCGTTATGATCATTTGTTTGAACGTTTGACGGGTAAAGCTTGTTCGGCCGTTGGTTTGGGCTTTGGTGATGTGGTGGTGGAAGAATTATATAAAGATAAGTTTGGCACCCCCGAAAAAGCCGAAGGTGTTGATGTGGCATTGGGTGGTTTTGGTGATCAGGCCCATGCAACATTATTAAAATTGGTGGCTGATTTGGATGAAACGGCTTATACCTTAGATTATGATTTTAAATCATCTGCACCGGGTAAATTTTTGGGTCGTGCCGATAAAAGGGGGGCAAAAGTTGCCGTCTATATCGGTGAAAACGAATTGAATCAAGGTGTTGTAATGATTAAAAATCTGGCCAACAAAGAACAGGTTTTTGTGCCTGTATCGGATGTGGTTGCTATCGTTCGTCAAATTTTGGGATAAGGAGTTTTTATGATGGGGATTCGCTCGGCTTTTGTTTGTTTAAAAGGTTTTGAATTACAAAAAGATGAGGCGGATTTTTTGCGTGCATACAATCCGATGGGTTTGACTTTGTTCAAACGCAATATAGATAATCCGCAACAATTAAAAAAACTGACTGATGATATAAAAACAGCGGTTGGACGGGACGATTTTTTAATTGCCATAGATCAAGAAGGCGGATTGGTTCGCCGTATGCGTCCGCCCCATTGGCGTGAGTATATCAGTCAACAACAATTGGGATTATTGGATGAGCCTTTGGCACAAGAGGCGATAAAATTGCACGCTGATTTAATTGCCAATGATTTGCAATCTATGGGAATCAATGTCAATTTTTCACCGGTGGCCGATACTTTACATCCCGATACAACAGGGGCAATTGCTTCACGTTGTTTTTCAACGGATGCATCTGTGGTGGGAAAATACGCTTCCCTTTTGGCTAAAACTTATATGGAAAACGGAATCTGTCCGTGCATCAAACATTTACCGGGGCATGGTTTGGCCAATACGGATTCGCATATCGGTTTGCCGGTTATTGACGTATCAATGGACTTGATTCAAAGGGATTTTTTACCCTTTCAACAAATGGCCAATTTTGCACCTTTTGGTATGACGGCGCATGTTGTATTGCCGATGATTGATGATAAACCGATAACACAATCCAAAAAAGGTATAGACTTTATCCGAAATGAAATCGGCTTTGACGGTTTATTGATAACTGATGCCATTGAAATGAAGGCCTTATCCGGTTCTTTGGTTGAAAAGGCACAAACATCTTTACAGGCTGGTTGTGATGTTGTTTGTTATTGTTCGGGCCATGATCAAAATAATCCCGAAATGGTGGATGAAAATATTTCAGTTTTAAAGGCGTGTCCTGTTATTTCGGATAAAACGTATGAGCGTTTGCAAAAGGTGGTTCGGGTTATCAAACAACCGTATCAGGCAAAAGATATATCGCGTCTGGCGGGGCGTTATAACGATTTAGTGCAGGGTAATCAAGCCCAAACAAATGGTCCAGATTGTACGGAAAATTGGGCGAATTGGCACAAGGTAATCAAGTCCAGATAAAAGGTCTTGATTATATGGAAGATTGGGCCAAAAACAAATAAAAAAAAGACGCCTTGAATCGGGCGTCTTTTTAAATTTAATTTTTTATAAACTGTCGGTCGGTAATGCTTCACCACCTAAAATATGGGCGTGCAAGTGGGGAACTTCCTGTCCTGAATTTTTCCCCGTATTCATCACAATGCGATAACCGTCTTTTTTTAATCCTAATATATTGACGACATGCACAATGGCACGGAAAAAGTCGGTAATTTCTTTATCGGAAGAATGTTCCAAAAAATCCTGAAAATTTGCATACATTCCTTTGGTGATGACCAAAGCGTGAACTTTGGCCTTTGGATTGATGTCGTAAAAGGCTAAAACCTTTTTGTCTTCATAGATTTTATTGCATGGAATTTCTCCACGTAAAATTTTGGCAAAAACATTATTTGCATCATACATGATTTTTTCTCCTTTTTTCAGTTGCGTTTTAACAAAATTTTATGCTAAAATACACATATTCAGTAAAAAGGGCAACAAAAAAATGATAAAAAAATTTTTAAGTGGTGTGTTTTTGATGTTCATGGGGGCTTTGCCGGCCCATGCAGATTTGTACTATACGTCTGGGATAGCGGTTCAAGCAGATGCCGACAATCCAACACGGGCCAAACAAATGGCTTTGGAACAGGGGCAAAGAACGGCCTTTGCAAAAGTTATGCGTAAATTATTGGGGCGGGATAAAGATTTTTTCGTGGCCGATTTACCCATTCAGGATATTGTCAATCAGGTGGGTGATATTTCTATTCAAAATGAAAAAAATACCGCACAAAGTTATTGGGCCGAAATTAATGTGCATTTTAACGAAAAAAACGTTCAGGATTTTTTATCCGAACATAATCAGGAATATTTAAAAACAGAACCGCCCACATATTTGGTCATCCCTGTTATGATGTCAGGCAATCGTATGTTGGGGGTGGAAGATGATAATGTTTTTTATCAACACTTACGTCAAAGGGATGTTCTGTCTGATTTTTATCAAATGGTTTTGCCGGTGGGTGATGTGGATGAAATGGTTATTGTGCATCAGGCACTTCAAAGCGGTCAATATCAAACATTAATAAAATTGGCCGAACGTTATAATGCTAATCGGGTTTTGATTGTATTTGCCAATCCCAAAAGCGAAACTGATTGGCGTTTAAACACAATGGTTGTACCTGATGAAAAAATAATACATCAAAATGTGGATGTGGACGATTGGTACGGAACACATTCGTTGGATGATGCATGGCAACAAATGTTGGATAAAATGGAAGATAATTGGCGTCATGCCGACAGCATTGAATTGAAAGATAACACCTATTACGCTCGTTTGAGCGAACCATCCTTGGCTATGTGGGCACGGGATGAAAAAAAATTCAGACAGTTGGAATTTTTACAGGATTTAATGGTGTGTGGTGCTTATCAAGATCAAATTTTGCTTTCGTTTTCGTTTGTTGGATCTAATCAAGAATTAGCCGAAAATTTGGATAAAGCTGGTTGGACATGGCAATCCGATTTAACAGGATCAAGGGGAACTTTAACCAGAAAAGAGGTATATTATGAATAAAAAATGGATTTTTCCGATTGTTATTGGGGTCGGTTTATTGTGCTTTTTAAATGCAATTCAGGGGATTTTATTACCGTTTGTTTTGGCGTTTGTTTTGGCTTATTTAATGAATCCGTCTGTTTCATGGTTGGGTAAAAGAATTGGTCGCAGTTTGGCCTCGGGTGTTATGATTTCATTGTTGGTGTTTTTTTGTGTTTTGTTGGTATTTTTATTGATACCTGTTTTGCAAAGCCAAATTTCAAACTTTATCGGTCGGGTGCCGTTGATGGCGGATAATTTTGTTGGCTATTTGAAAAAGCTTGTATTGTGGGCCAAACCCGAAATATCATATCAACAAATTAATCGTTTATCGGAAATTACAACCCAAACAATGATCAGTGTTTTAAAAACATTGGGTGTTGGATTGAATCAGCTGGTGTCGGGTGGTTTGGCTGTTGTCAATGTGTTGGCGTTGTTATTTATCAGCCCGATTATTTTATTTTATTTATTAAAGGATTTACCAAAAATGAAAAAGAAGTGTCAAGAAGCTTTACCGAATTCGCATCGCGAAAAAATTCAATCGTTTTTCAAAGATTTGGATAAAACACTATCCGGTTTTTTACGGGGACAGGCCTGTGTTTGTTTGTTATTGGCGTTATATTATTCTGTGGCGTTAAGTATTTTAGGTTTGGACCTAGGGGCTGTTATCGGTATAACAACAGGTGTTTTATCTTTTATCCCCTATGTTGGTTTTTTAATCGGATTGGTTGTTTCTATTATTTTGGCTGTTGTCCAGACAATGGGGTGGTCTTTGGTGTTGTGGGTATTGGCTGTTTTTGTTGTCGGCAACATTTTGGAAGGTTACATTTTAACACCGAATTTAGTGGGTCGTCGTGTTGGTTTGCATCCGTTGTGGATTTTGTTTGCTTTGTTGGCCGGCGGTGCATTATTCGGATTCTTGGGTGTATTGGTGGCGGTGCCGATGGCGGCTGTTATCGGTGTAATTATTCGTCATTTATATGCATTTTATAAAACAACGAGTTTTTATCAAGGTGGAAAATGACCGAACAATTGGTATTTGATTTGCCTCACCGGGCGGCCTACGGGCGTGAAAAATTTTGGGTAGCCCCCTGTAATCAAGAAGCAATTACATGGATTGATCGTTATCCCAATTGGCCGGCACATGCTTTATTAATTTATGGACCGGCTGGTTCGGGGAAAACCCATTTGGCCAGCTTATTTTGTGATACGTTGATTCAGGCCAAAGATTTAGACGCTAATTTCAGACCAAATTTTCAAAAAAAGATGGTGGTTGAAAATTTGCATGAATTGACCGATGAAGAAGCCCTGTTGCATCTGTTTAATTTTGTATCCGAGTTGGGGGGCGATTTATTATTGACTTCCCGTGAAATTCCCAATTTTAAATTATTGGATTTGCAATCTCGCATGAATATGATATCTAAGGCCGAAATTATGATGCCGGATGAAGATTTGATTCGGGCTGTGGCGGGAAAGGCTTTTAAAGATCGTCATATATTGGTGGATGATATGGTGTTGGATTATTTATCCGTGCATTTGACTCGTTCGTTTTCTTTGTTACAACAGGTGATAGAACGGGCGGATAAATTGTCATTGGAAGTCGGTCGTAAAATTACGATACCGATTTTAAAACAGGTGATGCAGGAATTAAAGGGAGATGAAGATGTTTAAACGTTTTTGGTCGCATCCAAAAGTTCGCTCTGTTTTTTGGGCAATATTATCTGTTTTTATGATTTTCAGTTTGGCGGGCTATCACAGGTATGATAATTCGTGGAATACATCCAGCTCTGAGATTCAAAATTATTTGGGGCCAATCGGTGCATGGTCGGCGGATATTTTGTTGCAAATGTTTGGTGTAATGGCTTTTGGTTTACCAATTCTTTGTTTGATTCTTGCCTTTTTTTTATGGCGTCAGGTACGTTGGTTAAAGTTGCGTTTGTTTTTTGTGTTTTTGGGCGTTATATGGACGCAGTGGTTGTTGGGTGATTTTCAATATGAAACAGACGGTTGTTGGTTCAAGGCTGGTGTCGGTGGTTTTATAGGACATTATTTAAACAGATGGTGGATGATTCCCAAAGGTTATTGGATGATTTTATGGGTGGCATTGGATATTGCTTTATTTGTTTGGGCGTTAAAAATCCCCTTTGGCAAGATCAGCCGTGTCACAGGCAAAAGTTGTTGGTGGGTGTTACATAAAACAGGGATTAAATTGCCAGCCAAAATTTCTGTTTTATTTAAAAAATTACGTATTCATCATCAGGTTGAAAAAATTAAAAAGTCGGCCCCGAAATCCAAAGTTAGAGCGGTCAAAAAAACGCAACAGACTTTGGTGCAAAAGCCTGTTTCCGGTTTGCAGTTGCCGTCTTCGGATTTGTTGGCACCTGTTAAAGAATCCGCCACAGTTCATTTAAGTAAAGATCAGATGAATCAAATTTCCCGTTCTTTGGAAAGCGTTTTAATGCAATTTAAAGTGCAGGGGCAGGTTGTGGGGGCGCGTCCTGGACCGGTGGTGACTTTATATGAATTTGAACCGGCCAGCGGTATTAAAATTTCCCGTGTGATTACGTTGGCCGATGACGTGGCCCGTGAAATGAAGGTGGTGTCTGTGCGTATGGCGGTGGTGCCGGGCAGCAACGTTATCGGTATTGAAATGCCCAATCAAAATCGTGAAACGGTCTATATTCGTGAAATGATAGAAGATGATGGCTTTAAAAATCATAAAGGGGCTTTGCCGATTGTGTTGGGTAAAAATATCGGTGGGCGACCTGTTTTTGCGGATTTGGCGAAAATGCCCCACTTATTGGTGGCCGGTACAACTGGTTCGGGTAAATCCGTGGGTATCAATACGATGATTTTATCCTTATTATATCGTTTTACACCCGAACAATGTCGTTTAATCATGGTGGATCCCAAGATGGTGGAATTGTCGGTTTATAACGGTATTCCACATTTGTTGACCCCTGTTGTGACGGAACCTGGTAAATCGTTGATGGCGTTAAAGTGGGCGGTGCATGAAATGGAAGACCGCTATCGGAATATGAGCCAACTGGGTGTGCGTAATATTGAAGGATTTAACGAAAAACTGCGTGAGGCCAAAGAAAAGAATTTGACCTTAAAACGTCGTGTGCAAACGGGCTTTGATCCGGCTACCGGTCAACCCATTATGGAAGATCAGGCATTTGATTTAACACCACTTCCTTATATCGTCTTTATCATTGATGAAATGGCCGATTTAATGGGCCAATGCGGTAAAGAGGCTGATCCGTTGATTCAACGTTTGGCACAAATGGCCCGTGCGGTGGGGATTCATTTGATTTTGGCCACACAACGTCCTTCGGTGGATGTGGTGACGGGTACAATTAAATCCAACTTCCCATCCCGTATTTCATTCCAGGTCAGAAATAAAATTGACTCTCGCACGATTTTGGATGAACAAGGTGCCGAACAATTGTTGGGTCGTGGGGATATGTTATATATGCCGGCGGGCAATAAACCGACCCGTGTGCATGGTCCGTTTGTATCGGATGAAGATGTGGCCAACGTGGTGAAACATTGGACGGCCCAGGGTGAACCCAAATATTTGGATGCTGTTGTGGAAGAATCGGCCCAAATAGCATCAGGTGAATCCGCTTCTTTAGGCGGTGCATCCAGCGGGGACAGTTTATATGACCAAGCGGTGGCTATTGTCTTGCGTGATAAAAAACCAACCACCAGTTATATTCAACGCCGACTTTCCATTGGTTATAATAAAGCGGCCACTTTGATTGAAAAAATGGAACAAGAAGGCATTATATCCGCCCCGAATGTCGCCGGCAAACGCGAAATTTTGAAAGGTGAATAAAATGAAAAAAATAATTTTATCGTCTTTATTATTGGGTATTTCATTACCCGTTTTGGCAACAGAATGTCCCCCGGACAAACCATTGGAATCTGAAGATAGTTGTTATTCTTGCGATTCTTTGGAAGGTTTAGATATGCGTTGGAAAGAAGAAAAACAGGATATTTGTCCCAACAGAGAAATTGTAACTGTAATGCATTATGGTAGTCTATCGTATCCTTACGAGATTAGTATTTTAAAAAAATGTCCCCCAGAGGCACCTTTAAGAAGTGTAGAGGGATGTATTCCCTGTGATAATAAACAGCATCAGGTGGTTGCGATATCTGACTGTTCCGTCTGTCCGAATTTATCGGTTCGATCACTGGGGAAAGATCATGTAAGCTGTTTGCCGCCTTGTCCGGAAAATAAATTTTTGGCTGAGGGGGGAGTTTCCTGGAAGTGTATTTCTTGTACAGATGGATACGTAACAGGAATTACAGAGTCAGATTGCCAAAAATGTCCAAATCGTTTTTGGAATGAAGAAAAACAATCTTGTTTATTTAAAGAATCGCCCTGTGGCAAAAACATTGCCTTCGTTAAGAATAGATTAGATGAAGGTTGGGAATGTATTTCCTGTGAAAATGGTTATTATATTCGTGGATTTAGCAAAGAAGAATGTGAAAAATGTCCGGATTATCGTTTTTGGAATGAAGAAAAAAATGTGTGTGATTTTAAAAGATCGCCATATCCCGAAAAACCGATAATGATTCCTATTAAATACTTGTCCTTAGAGGGGTATAGTTTCGAAAGTTGTGATGACGAGAGTTATAATATACCAAAAGAGGAATGTTCTTCACAAGATCGTACTTATGGTTATGTAGCCGAATGCAAAAAGACCCTTTGTCTTCCAAATTTTTATTATACTATTATAACAGCTTAGAGTGATAATGGGAGATTAAATGAAAAAAATACTTTTACTTTTGCTTTTAACTTTTTCAATGCCGTCCTATGCGGTGGTGGATAAAAAAATTGATACCCCCAAAACACGGGCGATTTTGAATAAAGTGGAAAAGGCCTATAACAAAATGCGTACTTTACAGGCAAAGTTCGCTCAATTCAATTCAAAAATGAAGGACGATTTGCAAACGGGGACGATTTATATTTCACGCCCCGGTCAAATGCGTCTTCAATATGAAAAAGGATCACCTTTGGAATTTGTGGCGACAAAGGGCTATTTCATTTATCATGATAAAGATTTGGAAGAAGTCAATTATTTTGAATTGAATTCAACCCCTGTGGAATGGATTTTGCGTGATAAGTTGGTTTTTGATGATGCGGGTTTTGTGGTAACGGATGTTCAGGATGTTTTAGACGAATATTATATCACCGCCCATAAAAAGGATGCCAAAGAATTGGGTGAATTGACTTTGATTATTGATAAAGATACCTTGGAATTGAAACAATGGGACGTGTTGGATATTCAGGGAATTAAATCCACGGTTTCACTTTTTGATATAAAACAAAATATTTTAGTTGACAAAAAGATTTTTTTGTTCAATAATCCATACAGGGATTAAAAAATTGGGGGAGGTTATCCGATGAAAAAACTTTTATTGACATGTGCTTTGGGGATTTTGATGGCCGGTACGGTTCAGGCTGCCCCACAAAGAGGCGATTGTGCTTATTCACCGCTTCAAACATTGGTTCGTGACGCCAGGGATGTGGTACAGATTCAAGGTTTAATCAACCAAGGTGTCAATTTTGATGAAACACCACGTTGTGGCGGAACCTTGATGCAATTGGCCATACGTCGTGGCAATTGGGATGTTTTACAGGCTTTATTACAACAGGATATGAAGCGTGCCAATCAGATTGTTTCTTTGGAAGATTTTCCAATTACAAATGCACCCAAAAAAGTACCGTTGATTTTGTTTGCGGCCTATTACGCCCCTAATGAATTTGTTATTCAGCTTTTACAAAAGGCAAATGTGGATATAACACAAACGGATGATAACGGCCGAAATATTTTGTGGTATATGGAACAAAACCCTGTTTTGCGTAAAACTCAGTTATTTGACGATATCAATATGGCGTTGTTGACATCATTGGGTGGTGGTACCCAAGCTGTTGGCGGGTTCCAACCCAATATGGGACAAAATACTTTTGGGGCTATGCCACCCGCTGGTCAGACACCAACAATGGCACCTCGGCAAAATGTACAACAACAGCCACAACAAAACCAAAATACAACCCAAAAACCAACAGTTGTTGAACCAACTAAATAAGGCTGTATTTACCGTCTTTTGCAATAATAAACTCATCCTGAAAAAGGGTGAGTTTTTGCTTTAAAGTATAAATATGACTTTCCAATGTATGGGTGTGAATATCATCCTGATAATGCCAAACGGCGGATAATACTTCTTGGCGAGTGGCTGTTTTTTTGGGTTGAGAGGTTAAAAAAGAAATGATTTCGGCTTCTTTTTGTGTCAATAAAACAATGTGATTCGTTGGTTTATAAAGTAACTGTCGGGTTTGGGGAAGCCATTTGAATTTTTCGTTTTCATAAGTGCTATCTTCCAAGTGATTGATTTTATCTTTTAAATCTTCAAAGGAGCAAGGCAGTGTAATGTCTTTTGACAAAACCAGCGAAGGTGTGGTTGTATTTTCTTGGATATCGTCCGTCAAAATAGCCCGATAAGTATGATTTTGATTAAAAATTTCGGCTTGATTGGAAAATAAATCCAATAAAGCTTCTTGCCAGATTAAATTTTGAACTTTTATACCAATCATCTCTTGCCTTTTTTGTTAAAAAAAGATATAAACGTATTTGTGGTTAGTATAACAAAAAGTCAAAAAAAATGATACTATTATTTTTATATCAGGTTTTATTTATTTTGCTGATGCCTTTGGGGGTGTTGATTTTTCTGTGGCGTTTAATGAAGGGCAAGGAAGATAAACAGCGTTGGCGTGAACGTTTTGGCGTGCCTGGATGTGTCCGTCCTGATGGTAAATTGATTTGGATGCATGGGGCCAGCGTGGGTGAATGTTTATCTATGTTGCCGTTGATTCATCGGTTGTTGGAATTGGATGAAAGCCTGCATATTATGGTAACCAGCGGAACCACTTCGTCAGCCTCATTGATGGCCAAGCGTTTGCCTGAACGGGCTTTTCACCATTATTTGCCAGTGGATGTTTGGGGGGCAACGGCACGCTTGATTCGCCATTTTAAACCCCAGGCGGTATATTGGTTTGAATCGGAATTTTGGCCAACGACACTGTCGGCTTTTAAATCGGCAAAAGTTCCTTTGATTTTATTAAACGGTCGTATTTCGGATAAATCTTTTGCCCGATGGCAAAAACATCCGAAGGTTATAAAAAAAATGCTGTCCTGTTTTACTTTAACATTGGGCCAATCAGAAGAGGATCGTCGTCGGTTGGAGGTTTTGGGCAGTTTGGATACAGCCTGTGTTGGTAATATCAAATGTGCCGCAAAAGGCAGCCCTTTTAAGGCGGAAGAATTGGCTGATTTATTAAATAAAATCGGTAATCGTCCTTGTTGGTGCGGGGCATCCACCCACCATAACGAAGAAGAGCAATTGGCCGAAGTTGCCCTTAATTTGAAAAATGATTTTCCGAATTTGTTGACGATTTCTGTGCCACGTCATCCCACTCGTGCCGATGAAATTCAAAAGATTTTTGAAACAAAAGGGTTAAAAGTGGCCCGTCGTTCAAAAGGTGAAGAAATAACGAATGAGGTTGATGTTTATTTGGCCGATACGATCGGTGAAATGGGACTGTTATACCAATTAGCTCCCATTGTTTTTGTCGGGGGCAGTTTAATCAATTTTGGCGGGCAAAATATGTTAGAGCCGATGTATTTATCCCGTGTTGTTTTGGTGGGGCCTTACACCCATAATTTTCGTGCCTTTATGAAAACAGGAAAAGAACAAAAAGCCCTGATAGAAGTTCAGGATAAAAACGAATTGGAAAAAACGGTACGTCATTATTTTCAAAATCCGAATGAACAGATGGATATTGGTCAACGGGCCAATCAGATGGCCGTTTCGGAAATGGCAGTTTTGGACAGATTGTATGATTTGTTAAAAGAAAGGAGTTTTGTGTAATGCAGGCACCCAAATTTTGGCAAAATAAAAATTCCAAACGGGCAAAATTATTAAATCCGTTGGGACGTGTTTATACTTTTTTTGTGCAACGCCGGTTGCGTAAAAATCACCCTTATCAGGCCAAAATGCCGGTTATTTGTGTGGGGAATTTATCGGTTGGTGGTGTTGGTAAAACACCTGTTTGTTTGGCGTTGGGGCAATTTTTGCGTAATAAAGGTCAAAAATTTTATTATTTAAATCACGGTTATAAAGCCCGTCAACAAAGTGTTTTGGTGGATGTGCATACACATACGGCGGTTGATGTGGGGGATGAGGCATTACTGTTGGCATTGCAGGCACCCACCATTGTGGACAGCATGCGTGCCCGCGGAGCTCAGTTGGCCGAAAAATTAAAGGCTGATTTGTTGATTATGGATGATGGTTTTCAAAACCCGAGTTTAGTGAAAACACTTTCTTTTGTGGTGGTTGATGGCTTTTTAGGTTTTGGTAATGAACGTGTTTTGCCGGCTGGCCCATTGCGTGAGCCTGTTTTAAGTGGTTTAAAAAGGGCGGATGCTGTTATTTTGGTGGGGGATGACACTTGGGGTGTTCGGGATTATTTAAAAGCTTACGGACTTGACATCCCTGTTTTAACAGGTCGTTTTATACAAGATGAAGCCGTTTTAAATGAATTAAAACAAAAATCCGTGGGGGCTTTTGCGGGCATTGGCCATCCGAATAAATTTTTTGAAATGCTCACCAAAAACGGCATTCAATTAAAGGCAACCCGTTGTTTTCCTGATCATTATTTTTACACCCGATTTGATATTGATGAACTGAAAAAAGAATATCCGAATTTGATATGGGCAACCACCACAAAAGATTGGGTGAAAATACCCGAACAGGTTCGCACAAATATAGTGGCAATTACGGGGCAATTTAAATTTGATAATGAAGAAATGTTGGAAGATCTTTTGAAAGAGGCTTTATTATGAAAAGTGTTGCCGTTGGTAACAGAACTTTTATGCAAAAATATTTGACCGATCCGTTGGTGGGGTTGATAGTTGCACTATTGTTGTTGATTTTTAAAATTTTACCTTTGCCTGTATCACGATTATTGGGGCGTAATTTAGGTTTTGTTATTGGTTTGTTTATGATTCGTCGTAACAAAATTGCCCTATTGAATATGCAGTTTGCTTTTCCCGAAAAAACATTAAAAGAACGAAAAAAAATCCTGCGGGGCATGTGGCGTCATTACGGTCGTTTGAGTGCCGAAATTTTTCATATTCCACAGGTGATGAAAAAAGTTCATTTTAAAGGTCGTGAAGAAGCCATCCATTTTTATAAACAAGGTAAAGGTGGTTTTTTATGTTCGGCCCATATCGGTAATTGGGAATTACCCTTTGCTCAATACATCTGTCCTGATTTTAAACTAAATCCTGTTTTTCGTACAGCCAACAATCCGTACTTAAACAAGCTGTTATTCAAGCGTCGTGAAGGCGTTTTAATACCCAAAGGTTTGGCCGGTACCCGCACAATGATTCAGGTTTTAAAACAAGGCCAGTTTATTTCCATTTTATGTGATCAAAAATTTCGTGAAGGGATAACGGTTCCGTTTTTTGGTCAGCCGGCCCAAACGGCCACTTCGGTGGCAACGTTAGCTTTAAAATACGATCTGCCGATTTTGATGGCACGTTGCATTTATCAATCAGATGGGCGTTATTTGGTTGAAATTTCAAAGCCATTGGAATTGCCAAAAGATTTGCCCCGTGATCAGGCTGAATTAAAAATTATGACGCATATCAATCAAATTTATGAAAAATGGATACGTCAAAATCCCGAACAATGGTTGTGGATTCATCGGCGTTTTGATAAAAAAATCTATCGTGAACACGGCATCCGTTGATAAATAAACAAAAGATTGATTTTTAATGCAAAATCTGATACAATAAAGGCATGAAAATAATAACTTTTGGATGTCGGATGAACACCTTTGAAAGTGCTGTGATGGCACGATTGGGGGCTGATTTATCGGATAATGTGATTTTGGTTAATACCTGTGCCGTCACCCATGAAGCCGAACGCCAATGCCGTCAAACGATCCGTAAATTAAAGCGGGAAAATCCTGATTCCAGTTTGATTGTGGCTGGATGTGCCGCTCAATTGAATCCAGAATTTTACGCCCAAATGCCTGAGGTGGATCGTGTTTTGGGTAATCGTGAAAAATTGAACAAAGAATTGCTGTGCGGTGAACAAAAATTATGCGTGGGCGATATGAATGCCCCCTTTGATTTGCCGATAGTCAGCGATTTTGAAGGACGTACTCGGGCTTTTTTGCAAATTCAACAAGGTTGTTCACATCATTGTACTTTTTGTATTGTACGTTTTGCTCGTGGTAAAAATCAAGGTTTGAAGCCAGAACAGGTCATTGAACAGGCCAAAACATTTGTTCAAAACGGTTTTTGTGAAATTGTTTTAACCGGTGCTGATGTGGCCTCTTATCCCGATGGATTGTGTACACTTTGTACGCGGTTGTTGGATGAAGTTCCACAAATAAAACGCTTGCGTTTTGGGTCTTTGGATCCAGCGGCATTAAAGGATGATTTTATTGATTTGGTCAAAAAATATCCGTGTATTATGCCACACTTTCATTTGTCTATTCAATCGGGGGATGATTCTGTTTTGCGTTTAATGGCCCGTCGTCATCGTCAGGCGGACATTTTGACATTGGCCCAAAAATTGCGTCAGGTCAGGCCGGAAATTACTTTGGGTGCTGATTTTATTACAGGCTTTCCACAAGAATCAGATGAAAACTTTCAAAATACATTGTCTTTGGTGCGTCAGGCGAATATCACACATTTGCATGTGTTTCCTTATTCGGAACGCCCCGGTACGCCAGCCGTTAAATTAAAACAGGTGCCGGTGAATATTCGTAAAGACAGAGCAAAGATACTGCGTGAGTTGGGGCAAAAACAATATGCGAATTTGCTTCAATCCATGGTGGGTAAAAAGGTGTCAGTCTTGGTGGAATCGGATAAAATGGGCTGGACAGAAAATTATTTACATGTTATATTGAATGAAAAGGTTGCCCCAGGTCAGCTGATTCAGGTTTTAATCAAAGGAGTTCAGGACAATGCGTTGGTTGGATAAATTAAAAAAAGGGTTGCAAAAAACAGCCCGTGTTTTTTCATTTAAATCTTTGAATTTAGATGATTTGGAAGAAACCTTATTGATGGCGGATGTCGGTGTAAAACTCAGTGATGAAATATTAAAAGAAGTGCATGCCGAAAAACCAAAAGATATTGATAAAATGCGTCAGATTTTGCGTCAGATTTTTATTGAAAAACTGCAACCTGTTGTATCTCCTTTGGTTTTAAAAGATTGTCAGCCTTGTGTGATTTTAATGATAGGTGTAAATGGGGCGGGTAAGACAACCAGTATCGGTAAATTAGCACAAAGGTATATCAATCAGGGAAAATCCGTGGCTGTGGTGGCGGCGGATACATTTCGTGCCGGTGCGGTGGAACAGTTAAAAAAATGGGCCGAAAAAACAGGGGCTGATTTTTATTCAGGGGATCAAGGTTGTGATGCGGCCGGTTTAATTTATGATGCGTTGAATTCAGCCAAAAAAAAGAAAACTGATGTTGTTTTTGTGGATACGGCCGGTCGTTTGCAAAACCGATCTGATTTAATGGATGAATTAAAAAAAATCAATCGTGTGATCCACAAAGTGGATGAATCTATGCCCCATGAATGTATTTTGGTTTTGGACGCAACGGTGGGTCAAAATGCCCTTTCTCAGGTTAAAATTTTTAATGAAACAACCCCGTTGACCGGTTTGATTATGACCAAATTGGATGGAACAGCCAAAGGCGGTGTCTTGGTGGCCTTGGCCGATCAGTTTAAATTACCCGTTTATGCGATTGGCGTTGGTGAATCGGCGGACGATTTAAATCCTTTTTCGGCCGAAGAATATGTGGATTCTTTATTGGGGGTATAGATGCAAATAAAATGGACACGTTTGATGACACGGGTGAAAAAAATTTCGCTGACGGATTGGCGTGTTATATTTTTGTTGGTTTTTGGTGCTTTTTTTCAGGCAATGGCCAGTGTTTATCTGGACGTTGGTGCAACGGCTTTGTTTTTGAAAAACCATGGTTTATTCAGCCTTGGTTTTGATTTTTTATGTTTGGGTGTGATATTGTCATTTGTGGGTCGTTTGACGGTAAAATTGGACAGACGTCATGGTTTTGGTGGTGTTCCTTTGACGGGCGTTCTTGTTTTGGGATTGATTACATTGTTGATGTGTATTCGTTCTTATGGGGCTAATCAGTTTTTAATTCAGATATTATTGATTTATCGATATATTGTTTTTGTTTTGACATCTGTTATATTTTGGTCAATTGCCACACGCTTTATTGTTTTACGGTTTAATTCGTTTAAATTTTTGGGTGTTTTAGCGGCTCAATTATTGGGCTTTTTTGTGGGCGGATTGGTTTTGTGGCGTCCGAATACCAGTGCAATAGGACATTTGAATGGTGCCGTTTTTTGGTTGATTTTATTTTGCATTGTTTTAAAAATATTGGTTTGGTTGTTGCCGATGCCCAGCGAAACCTTTATTCGCAAATCTGGTGGTGTTCAGGATACATCTGAAAACAAACTGATTGTTTGTATTTTATGGATGTCTTTTTTGTATACCTGCGGGCGTTTTTTGTCTGATAACCTTTTATACGATACATTCATTAAAAATCAATCGGATGTTGGTCAAATTTTATCCGGGATTTGGTTTTTTCAGGGGGTGATAGGTTTTGCTTTAATTGTTTTGTGTTATCGGTTGGCTTTTATTTATTTGCAAATTTTTGGTTTATTGGGAATATTGCTTTCGTTTTTGAGTGTTGTATTCGGTATTTTGTTAAATAATCCGGTTGTGGTATATATATCAATGACGATGTTGGGGATATTGGGGTACCTGTGTTGGCCTTATTTTTTAAGCATGTTACCACAACTTTTATCTTTTGGTCAGGGGCGACGGTTGCGTTGGCGACGTCAGGTTGTTGTTCAACCATTAGCGGTTGTTTTGGCTGGTTCTGTTATTTTGACATTTTCTGTTATGACTCAGGCTGTGATTTTGGGCATAATAACGTTGACATTGTGTTTTTTTATTTTGTTGGGTTTGAGTTTTTATTCCAGATTTTTATTACATATGTGCCAAATGCGGCGTTGGTGTCATGGTCCGCTGATGTTGTTGGATTCTCGGGTTATTCAGTATGTACGAAAAGGTTTAGATTCGCATAATGTGGATGATGTTATTTATTTTGTTCGTTTGATGCAACAGGCCGATTATCCTGGCTATAAAAAACAATTGGTGCGATTATTGCATCATTCATCGGCCGAGGTTCGATTGTTTGTTTTGGACAAATTGGATATGCTGGGGGTAGGGTTGTCTTTATCTAAGGTTTTAAAGAAACGTTTTGATAAAGAACTGGATGATTCGGTTCGTTGTCGTTTGTTGGCCTTATTGATCCGATGTTATGGGGAACAAAACCCGCGTCGGTTATTTCAAAAATATGGTTCATTTTTGGACGATAAACATTTGCAATCCGGTGCTGTTTTGGGATTTTTACAGGCCGGTGGAGACAGTGCTTTGTTGGCCATGGACGGACTTCAAAAAATGGCCCAAAGTAGCAATAAAAACAAGAATTTAAAAGCTTTGGATATTATTGATTATATTCCCCAAACTGGTTTCGTTCGGTTGATTTTACCATTGTTAAAAAATCCGGATGTTGATGTGATGCGTCATGCATTATTGACAGCCGGTCGTATTGGTCATGTTCAATCCCTCAGCTTTGTTTTATCGGCCTTGGATGTACCGGTTTATCAAGAGGCGGCTATCACGGCATTAAAAATGTATGGTCCGCGTGCATTTCCGCCCATTGAAAAAATGTTGGCCAGCCCTTATGTGCCTTTGGACAGGCGTAAAAAATTGATTTTGTTTTTAATGATGCAAAACAGCGGTCAGGGAAAACAGGTGCTGATCAGAAACATAAACATTGCCGAGCAAAAATTGCGTAAAGATATTTTAAAGGCGATTTTAGATTCGGGTATTATTTTAGTATCTCGGCGGCGTAAAAAAACATTAAAACAAAACATTTTGAATGATATTGACAGATGGCATTGGTTACATGATAATATTCAAAAATGTCGTTATGCACCGGATACGCGTTTGGCTGATTCTTTTGCGTTTTTGACACGTTCTTTTGAAGATTCTGTTCAAGATACCCGCTTGGTTATTTTGTATCAGCTTATGTTGTTATATCCTGAAAGCGTGATTGAACGAGCGATAAAGATTTTATTGTCTAATCAGGTTAGTCATTATGAAACTGCTCTCAGTTTATTACAGGATCTGTTGCCCAATAATTTATGGCAAAAACTGTTACCGGTGATGAAAAATCAAGTTGAAACAGAAGATCAATCCTTGAATATAAATCAATCTGTCGGATTTTTGTCCCAGTTGGTTGGTCATCCTGTTTTTTCGGTGGACAGATGGGTTCAATCGTGTGCTTTATATGGTTTAAAACAAATCGGAAATGCTGATTTATTGCCGGTTTTAAAAACGGCCTTTCATACGCCGTGGCCGATTGTATGGGAAGCAGCGTTGGATAATTTGGATGCCTGGGTTCAGGATTCGGCAAATAAAAAAGATTTTTTAAATTCAGTGATGTTGCAAACGCCGAATTTAGCATTTAATTTTTACTTAAAACAACAGGAGAACGTATGATTACATATGAAAAAGTGTTGGTGTTGAAAAATATTGTTTTGTTTGAAAAGGCATCCGAATTGGCTTTGTCGGATGTGATTCAGGCGGCCAGTGAAAAAACAATGAAAGCGGGTGAGGTTTTATTGGAAAAAGATCAAGAAAATGATTCTTTATATATCGTTTTATCCGGTGCTTTGGAATTAAATACATTGGACAATCAAAAGATTTTAATCAATCCACGTCAAATGTTGGGCGAAACAACTGTTTTTGCACCGGCAAAATTGGGAACGGTTAAAGCCAAAGAAAAAACATTTTTAATAAAATTGACGGCGGATAAATTATATGGATTGATGGCTTTACATCCGTCTTTGGCCTATGCTTTTTTGGGAACAATTTCCCACCAGTTGCGAATGGCACAAAAAAATGAACAAACTACTTGACCTTTTTTGAAAAAATCGTTATAGTTTTTTAATCTAAATGAAAGGGGAGAATCAAATGATTAAAAAAATATCTGATAAAAAAACAACCGTAAAGCCTATGCCCAAAAAGCATAGAGTTGGTAAAAATATAGTGGTATCACCGATTCAATTGCCCGTGGCGTTGGAACAACCCAAAAAGGGTTTTTCTTTTACCCGTTTTATGGGCTGGACAACCATTTGGACGGCTGTTGCTTTGGTTTTTGGGGGTATTATTTTTGGAACGGTTTATTTGTATAAAATGTCTCAACCACGTCCGTTGCCAAACCCCAGCAAAATGATATTGAGACCTAAAAAGCCTTTGCCTCCGGTGATTGAAGAAAAAAAGATACCCGAAAATGTGGTGGCCATTGTGGGGGATGAAATGATAACCGTTGAACAAGTGCAAGACTTCGTCAATGAAATTCCTCAGTTAAAGGAAGTGCCGTTTGAACAAATCTATCCCAAAATGTTGAATTTGTTGATTAATAATAAAGTTATTTCTTTGGGGGCCGAGGAAGCGGGAGTTACGGATAGTCCCGAAATTCAACAAATGATTCACTTGAGCCGTGAACAAATTATTACTCAGGCTTATTTGTCCCAATTGATGAACCAAGCCATCACCCAAAAAGATTTGGAAGATATTTATGCCGAAATGGTCAATGCCTTTGAACCCAAAGATGAAATTCATGCTCATCATATTTTGTTGGCAACAGAGGATCAGGCAAAGGATACTTTGATTCAATTGCAGGCCGGGGCAGATTTTGCCACATTGGCCAATCAAAAATCATTGGATAAAAATGCACCGAACGGTGATTTGGGTTATTTTACCAAAGATATGATGATTCCTGAATTTGCAGAAGCCGTTTTTTCAATGCAAAAAGGTCAATTGTCGGCACCGGTTAAAACAGCCTATGGTTGGCATGTGATTCAAGTGGAAGATGTTCGTAAAACACAACCGCCTTCATTTGAATCGCAAAAAAATCTGTTGCGTCAAAAAGCGATGGAACGCAAATTGCCACAAATTTTGCAACAAGAAAGACAACGTCGCTCGGTTCAAATTATTCGTCCGACTGTTGATGCACAATAATTTTTGTGTGTGGAAATCCCCCGATTCTTTCGGGGGATTTTTTTTGTTGCATTTATAAAAATAATGAAGTATACATATTTTATGTTTAACAAAATGAAAGGATAAAAAATGACTGATATAAAAGATTTAGAAACATTAAATTCTTTAATGAAAAAAGGAATTATTACAAAAGAAGAATTTGAAAAGAAAAAAAAGGAGATATTAAACGGTTCAGAAGAGTTTGGACCAAAAAGTCAATTGGCTTATGTATTGCTTGCTTTCTTTTTTGGTGGGTTAGGTATTCATAATTTTTATATTGGACGCTGGAAAAAAGCATTGGCTCAATTGTTGATAACACTCTTTACTTTCTTTTTAGGGGGTGTTATTACATATTTATGGGCTGTTATCAATATCTTTACCATTTCAACCGACGGAAAGGGTGAAAAATTACAACCATGCAATACCGCTAAATATATCTGTGGTATTTTGGGAATAGTTTATTATTTGTACGTTATTCTTTGGGTTTTGCCGGTAATGTTTGTTGGTGGAATCTACGGATATACAACGGCCATGAATAAGTATAAAGCCAATGAAGTGATTGAATATGCAAGCATGGTTCAGGTTATGTCCCTTGCTTCCAATGCTGGATCAGGTATTCAAAGACCAATGAATTGTTCGGAAATGTTCCCGTATGAAGATATTGAAATTTTGTTTGATTCCTGCGTTGCTCAGGTTGGTGGGGCTGTTGAAATAACAGGACTTTCCGATCTGTTGGAAGAGGAAGTATTGAAAATTTCAAATGCTCGTCCTTCGGCAAATGGGATTGTTTTTTCTGCCAATTAAACGGGCTGTTTTATAAAAGGCATTGATTTTTATCAATGCCTTTTTTTGTGGCTTATTTTTTACTTTCTTTTTTGGTGCCTTTTTTTGTGCCACAACCGCAACCACAATCTTTTTCTTTTGTCATAGACCTCACCCCCTTTCTTTTTTTAAAAAGGGATAAAAATTTTACTTGTCAATGCGTCTTTGGTTTGCTATAATCAAATCATGAAAAAATTGGGGATATTTTTTGTGCTTTTATTGTCGGGATGTGCTTATCATAATCCTTTGGATAAGGCTGATTTTCGTTTTCAAACACTCAACACACCGCCTTATATTTTATCCAGTTGGTACCATATCAATCAACGGGGCAATCCTTTGACTGTCTATGTTGAAAAGCCGGTTTTGGATGATGAAATGCGTGAACTTGCGGTGCGTGATAAATCGGATAACGTGGCCTATGTGGCCCGCCCGTGTCAGTATTTTCAAACGGATATCTGTCATCAGGATATTGCCCAAACACAATCCGATAATGCCGTGCGTCAGGCAATTCGTCAATTGCAAAAAAAAGCCGCCACTGAACAGGTGGATGTGAAAGGATTATAAATGATTTGGATTTTGGCCGATGATCGTGCGGGAAATGTGAACCAGTTGTTGGGGATTGCCGAAAGTTTAAATCAACCCTTTGAACGCAAAGACATTCGCTATAATAAATGGGTAAAATTACCCAATTTTTTGCGTGGATCCACTTTTATTGGGATTACCAAAGAATCACAAAAAAAATTAAAGGGTCCTTGGCCAAAAGTGGTGTTGAGTGCCGGTCGGCGTTCCTTTCCTGTGGCGTTGGCTATTCGGCGTTTATCGGGTGGCAAGACACGCGTGGTTCAGTTGATGAGCCCCGGTAAATGTGGTGAAAGAAAATGCGATTTATTGATTTTACCTGTTCATGATGAATATAAAGGCAATGCCAAAAATATCATGCAAGTGGTGGGTACGCCCCATCGTGTCAGCGTTCAAAAATTGGCGGATGAAAAAAAGCATTGGCAAAGTAAATTAAAAAAATATCCCGCCCCCCGAGTTGGATTGATTGTGGGCGGTGCAACCAAAGACAAACCATTCACATCTGAAATGGCCGAACGGTTGGTGCGTGATACTTTAAAATTAAAGCCCAAAAGTTTATTGATTACAACATCCAGACGTACCCCAAAAGAAGTGATATCTGTTTTGCGTGAAAAATTACCTGAACCCAAGTTTTTTTATACCTTTGGTGATTCTGGGGAAAATCCGTATTTTGGTATTTTATCTATGTCGGATATGATTGTTGTGACGGGGGATTCTATGTCCATGTGTACGGAATGTTGTGCAACGGGTGTGCCTGTGTATATTTTTGCCCCCGAACAAATGATTGGTAAAAAACACGCCCGTTTTCATCAGGCTTTATATAAACAAAACTATGCACGTTCTTTGGGCCAAAAAGGGGTGCAACCCAAGGGGCGTTTAAATCCGGCACCTGAAATTGCCAAACGTATTAAAAAGGAGTTGCTATGAAAGTTGTTTTATCCAAAATTGACACCATTGAGGCCTTAAATAAATTATATACAGCTTGTCGCACCTGCTATAATGCGGGCCGGCCTGAGGATATGTATGCCACTGTGGATGAAATAACGCCTGAAAACAAAATGAAGCTGTTATCGGCTGTGATTCGTTCGGGGCATCATTCGGTTTTGGAACACCAAACACTTACCTTTTTTATCAGCGGTGTATCCCGTGCTTTAACACATCAATTGGTGCGTCATCGGATTGCCAGCTATTCGCAACAAAGTCAACGTTATTGTGAATTTAAAGACGGTCAGTTTGAATATGTCATACCGCCTAAAATCAAAAACAATCCTGAGGCTTTGGCTGTGTTTGAACAGGCTATGCGACAAGATGTTGAAAATTATGAAAAGCTGATTTCGTTGGGATTGCCGGCCGAAGATGCTCGCTCTGTATTGCCTCAGGCGTGTTGTTCCAATATCGTGGTCAGTATGAACATCCGTTCTTTTATGCATTTTTGCAATGAAAGATTATGCACTTGTGCCCAATTGGAAATTCGTCAGTTGGCACAACAAATGGCCAAATTGGCGGGCGAAGCGATGCCGTTTTTAAAGCCTTATTTTGTGCCCAAATGTGAAATGTTCGGTTATTGCAATGAATCCGCCAAACGTTCATGCCATCGCCGTCCGACCTTTGATGAATTAATTGGCAAAAAAGATTAATTTGATTTTTATAAGTCTTTTATAAATGCATGTTCATCACAGCATTCAACTTTTGCACAATTTAAACATTCCCCAAAAACTTTGTGCGGCAAAGTATCGCGATCAACCTCATGAAATCCGCATTTTTCAAAAAATTCACATTGATACGTTAATGAAAAAATTCTGGGAACGTTTAATTGTTTTGCACGTTCTATACACTTATCCACCAATTTTTTTCCAATTCCTTTTTTAAGATGATCTTTATGAACCGCTAAAGATGCGACCTCAACCAAATCTTTCCAAGCAACCGAAACCCGTGCGCAACCAATAATTTTACCGTCTTCTTCATAAACAAAAAAGCTTTGAATGTTCCGATAAATATCATAGGGGCATTTTTTTAACATCAAGCCTTTATCTGCGTGATAATTGATTAATTCCAAAATTGCGGCAGAATCCATCATTGTTGCGTTACGAATCATTTTTTACTCCTCAATTTTCTGTATTCTAAAATTACACAGTTTGCATCACAATCAAATCAGTCAGCTTATTATATGCCAAAAATATGAAAAAGAAAACTTGTTTTTTATAAATATTTTTGTATACTTATAAAAAGGAGGTTTTGGTGCGATTTGAAAAGGGTAAAACGATAACTGAAATTTTGGTTGTCTTGGGCATTATTGGGATTTTATCTTTGTCCGGGATGTGGTATTATACCCGGCATGGGGGGTAAGAATGAAAAAAGTTGTTTTGTTTGTTTTTTCGCTTTGTTGGGGATTGCCGTTGTTTGCCGAAGACGGTACAAATATAAAGGAAGCATAGTATCGTTTTGCACAAACAAATAATCATTCTTTGATACATCAAATGAAATTGGCCGGTTATTCAATAGACAGTGTTGATTATCGTAATAATACAGCCTTATGTGAGGCTGTTTTGCGTTCGGATATAAGGGCGGTTCAAACATTGCTTTCATATGGGGCCAATAAAAATGTTTCATGTATGCATCAAATTCCCAAACAATATTTGGCAATGATGGATGTTGGTTCATATAATCAAAGAAGCTATCCTGTTCGCAGTGTTGGTATGTATAATCAAAATACCTATCCTGTTCGCAGTGTTGCCCATAAACAAAATTTA
>JAZKXR010000002.1:0-33181 GCA_045611705.1 Alphaproteobacteria bacterium
GCTTCGTGTGCTTCTTGGGCATTTTTAGAATTATTTTTGTAAATACGTGGTGTTTCGGGCAAATAATCACGACCGTATTCTTGTTCAATTACCTGACGCAAAACAGCCACGGCTTCATCGGCCAAAGCCACCGAGTCTGTACGCATATAAGTAATCAAGCCCGATTCATACAGTTTTTGAGCAATCTGCATTGTTTTTTTGGCACCAAAATTCAACTTGCGTGAGGCTTCCTGTTGCAAGGTTGAAGTGGTAAAGGCTGGTGCAGGATTACGCTTGGTTTGTTTGCGTTCAATGGTACCGACCATGAATTGAGATGCTTCTATTTGAGCCTTGACGGATTCGGAAATTGTTTGATTATTCAAATCAAATTTATCCAACTTTTTACCGTCTATGGCATTTAATTTAGCGGTAAACTGTTCCTTTCGGATCGTATCCAAATCCACCGTAATACCCCAATATTCCCGTGGTTTAAAGGATGTAATTTCATTTTCACGTTCGCAAATCAAACGCAATGCCACTGATTGAACACGACCGGCTGATTTAGCACCGGGCAATTTTTTCCATAACACCGGCGACAAATGAAAGCCCACCAAATAATCCAAAGCACGACGGGCCAAATAAGCATTAACCAATTGCATATCAATTTCACGGGGATGTTCTATGGCATCCAAAATGGCTTTTTTCGTAATTTCGTGGAAAACAACACGATAAACAGGTAAATCCGGTTTAATTTTTTTGCGTTTTTTTAATTCCTGCAAAACATGCCAGGCAATGGCCTCCCCTTCTCTATCCGGGTCAGAGGCCAAATAAAGGGCATCAGCCTTGGCCAAATTTTTAATCATATCACGAACAGTTTTTTCGCCACGAGGTTGAACCTCCCAATCCATGGCAAAATCTTCCTCCGGACGGACAGATCCGTTTTTGGCCGGCACATCACGAATATGCCCAAAACTGGCCATCACCAAATAATCTTTTCCCAAATACTGATTGATTTTCTTTGCCTTTGCCGGTGATTCCACAATAACCAAACGCATTCTATCCTCCATAAATCAACGATACACTGTTGCCGGGATGTCTTTCCAAACGACCCGCCAATTCCAATTCAACCAAAATAATATTGATAACAGATAAATCTATCCCTGTGGCACGCACCAAAGCTCCAATTTCTATTGGTTCGGCCGACAAAGCATTTAAAACCTCATCACGGGCATTATCCACCTCATCAGCCAAAGCATGAAAAGTGGGTAAATTTTCCAAATTAGGCAAAACTTCCGACAGATGAAAATGTCTGTCTTGATTTAATGTATCCACAATATCATCCACCGTTTCAACCAATTTAGCACCATCTTTTATCAAAGCATTCGGCCCACGGGAACGAGGTTCCAACGGAAAACCGGGGACAGCCATCACCTCACGCCCCTGCGATAAAGCCTCACGAGCGGTAATCAAAGAACCTGAATGGACCTGAGCTTCAATCACAATTAAACCTTCCGAAAGACCGGAAATAATACGATTGCGTCTGGGGAAATTGATGGGCGACATTTGCGAACCAAAGGCAAATTCACTGATAATACAGCCACGTTCTTTCATTTGGGCATAAATATCGGTATTTTCTTTGGGATAAATTTCATCCACAGGCGTTCCTAAGACAGCAATTGTACCAGCCGAAGATTGCGTATCGGATAAAGCACCTTCATGTGAAGCACGGTCTATTCCTTTTGCCATCCCCGACACCACGCAAAAATCTTTTTTTACCAACTCGCATCCCAAAAATCGTGCCATATTCCGGCCGTTGATGGAAGCATTACGCGTACCAACAATACCGACACACCTTTGATTTAACAGATTTTCATACCCCAAAACAAATAAAAACGGAGGGGCATCCGAAATTTGCTTTAACAATTTTGGATAAGTTTCATCTTGATAGGTCAAAACCCGACCGCCAATTTCATCAATCCGCTTTAATTGGGCCTGAGCCATTTTTTCTTCGGCCACTTTTATTTTACGCTTTGCCCCGCCCCGATGGGCAATCTCATCAATATGTTTTAAAGCTTCTTCGGGTGAACCAAAGAATTTTAACAACTGACGAAATGTGGCCGGCCCGACATTTTCCGACAGGGCCAGCTGAATCCAAGCCAATAAGTTTTTATTTGTGGCGGGCATCTTTATCTGATTTTTCCTTTACATTTTCCGCTTTATCTTTTTTCAGGCGAATTTTCGTTTCGGTACCGTTTAACAAACGTTTGATGTTTTCACGGTGACGATAAAATGACAAAACCGCCAAACCTAAATAGAAGCAGGCCGACATTGATGAATTAAAAACGAAAGCATAAACAGGTGCCAAAGCCAATGCGGTTAAAGCTGATAAAGAGGAATACTTTTTCAAAAAGGCCATTGTCAACCATGTACCGACGGTCAACCAACCTGTAATTGGTGTCATAAAAACCATCAATCCCAATGTACTGGCCACACCTTTACCCCCTTTAAAATGAAGCCAAATCGGATAGTTATGTCCGATAATAGCCATCGTACCAGCGGTCAGCCCCAAAAATTCACTTTTATAGATATCAGCAAACAATAAAGCCATTAAACCAGCCTTACAGGCATCAAAAATCACCGTCAATAAAGCCAAATCTTTACGACCCGTTCGCAACACGTTGGTTGCCCCAATATTGCCCGATCCGATTTTACGTATATCTTCCAATCCGGCCAAACGGGTCAAAACCAAACCAAACGGTACAGAAC
Source organism: Alphaproteobacteria bacterium (assembly GCA_045611705.1). Lineage (GTDB taxonomy): Bacteria > Pseudomonadota > Alphaproteobacteria > CAAHEQ01 > UBA3637 > UBA3637. The sequence continues at coordinate 2,746 of JAZKXR010000002.1, forward strand.
CGGCCAAATAGCCCAACAAACAAGTTAAAACAAAAGCTGCCATATTTCCTCCTTTGACAAATTTCCACATCAATATACAGCATTTTAAATCAAAAAGCAAATCAAAAACTTGCAATACTTTTTTACACATTAGTGTAATTTTTCTTGACGTAAAGTTATTTTTGTGTTAGTTTCTTTTAAAAAAGGAGAAAAAATGAAACGTTTTGTCATTGCTTTATTATGTCTGGTATCGGCCGGCAAGGTTCAATGTGCCGAAAATCCATTAAATATTTTGGGTACATTCGGTGAATGGACAGCCTATGTTTACCAAGGTGCTGACGGCAAGATATGTTATATGGCCACAGAACCAGAAAAATCCGTTGGTAAATACAAAAAACGTGATGATGTTTTTTTACGTATCACACACAGACCCGCCGATAAAAGCTTTGACGAAGTCAGTACCGTGGCCGGTTATACCTATAAAAAAGGTTCAAAACCCACTTTAACAATTGATAAAAAGAAAGCCATTACTTTGGCATCTTATGAAGATACCGCCTGGGCCAAAGACAGTGCTACTGATAAAAAGCTGATTCACCAAATGAAACCAGGGTCCAAAGTGGTATTACGCGGTACATCCAAACGTGGCACTGCCACAACGGATACCTTTTCATTAAAAGGTTTTTCAAAAGCTTACCAAAAAATTTCTGAGGCTTGTGGTAAATGAAAGAATTAGTCGGTTTGACGCGTGAAGAGCTCACACAAGAAATGCTGTCCATCGGTCAAAAAGCTTTTCGGGCAAAACAATTGTGGCAATGGATTTATTTTTTTGGAGAAACGGATTTTGACAAAATGACCAATTTGGCCAAAAATTTCCGCGAACAATTAAAACAAAACTATACCATAACACACCCCAAAGTTGTAACGGAACAAACATCTGTTGACGGAACACGCAAATGGTTAGTGGAATTTTCGGACGGTGCCCGCGTAGAATGCGTCTATATTCCCGAATCGGACCGTGGAGCCGTATGCATATCCACCCAGGTCGGATGTGCTCAAGGATGTAAATTTTGCCATACCGGCACGCAAAAATGCCAACGCAATTTAACCGTGGGCGAAATTGTGGGGCAAGTTATGGTTGCCCGAGATTCATACAAAGAATGGCCCACAAAAAATGACGAAAACAGAATGTTATCCAATATTGTGGTTATGGGCATGGGCGAACCCCTTTGTAATTTTGAAAACCTGAAAAAAGCATTGGCGATTTTCAATGACGGCGATGGCATGGCCATATCCAAACGTAAAATCACCGTCAGCACAGCGGGACGTGCTGATAAAATCCCAGAACTGGCCGAAATTGGGGTTAAATTGGCTGTCAGTCTGCACGCTCCCAACAATGAAATCCGTGATAAGATTATGCCGATCAATCACAAATTCCCATTGGAAAAACTGATAAATGCGTGCAAAGAATATCAAAAACGTTCCGAAAGACGTATGTTCATCACCATGGAATATATAATGTTAAAGGATGTAAACGATTCGTTGGAATGTGCCGAAGAATTGACCAGATTGGTGAAAGATTTAGAAGTAAAATTCAACCTGATTCCTTTCCATCCGTGGCCGGGTGCACCATTTGAATGTTCTTCAACCAATCAAATAAATCGCTTCGCTAAGTTATTGGAAAATAAATATTTTGCTGCACCGATTCGTCGTTCACGGGGCAAAGATATTATGGCCGCATGCGGTTTATTAAAAAGTGCCACAAAAAAATAACCCCTTGTATCTTCACTTCTCATCCCCATAAAAAAACACCCCGCAGGGTGTTAAAATTTGCGAATGAAATAAGAATTGATAAAATCAATATTCTTTTTCTTTTTTTAAAGCCAAAGGCTTTGAAACAGATACTTTTTCTTCCAAAAACTTTTCAATATCCATATCTTTTGTTTTTTCGGATAAACCAATTATTCTCTTTTTTGTTTTTTCACGCCATCCCATATATACTTCTTTTTCTTTTGGTGTGCTTTTATCCAACCAATAAGATTCTCTGTTTTTTTGCATATACATATCAAAATCTTTTAGATCGGCCAATTTAGACGGCATGTCTCTAATATCAACAAAAGAATACGTTTCTGTTTTATCTTTTGTTTTTATTACGTATTCCTGTCCGACTTCTGGTCGTGTTTTTTTTACAACCTTTTCGGCATTCAACAACGTTTCAATCCGATTTGTAAAATAATACAGATCATTGATTAAATGACCAAAACGATTTATTCCAGAAAGTGCAATGCACGAATGTAAATGAGCCCCGGATGTGGTTGGAATATTCATTTCTTTGCCTATTTTTTCTATGATTTTTGCATCATCACCATCAATCTGTTCGAACCCATTACCAGAGATATAGCCTTGTTTTGATAAAACACTTAAAAGAGCGTTTTTCTTAACTTTTTCGGCAACTTTATCTTCGGGAGTATCATCAGTACAACCCAACATTTTTCGTTCTTTTTGTGTAAAATTCTTTGTTTTATAGATTGTTCTGTTTTTACGGGTTACAAAAAAAACATTTTCAGGTAATTTTTTGTCCGAAGGTTCTATTAAACAACTCCCTTTGGGTAATTCTAATTTTTCATTTAAGCCCGTTTCAAAAAAGGTATCAACACTGGATAAACCCATGGGCTTACCGTTTTTTTGTATCATTTCATTAAATGGAGCAACTAATACATATTGTGCATCATCCCAACCACCCGCTGAGTGAGAACTGACATGATGGTTGATTGTAAAGTGTAATGTATTACGCGGAAAATCTAAATTTGTTGCAGTGGCCAAAGATTCCAAACAAAAAGATCCACTTTTTGTTTTTTTGGGTTTATAACGTGTTACATGAACCAAAGCCAAACGATCTAAATTATAATTTCCGTTTTCATCTTTTTCTGGTAATTTTGCTCTTTGATGAAATTGCTGTGCGACCATCTGTCTTTTTTGTTTTTTTTGGTCTTTAAGTTGTTGTTTTTTGGCTTGAATTTTATACCCACATAACGTTTCAACCTTTGTTTTGAATTCTTCATTTTTACCCAAAAGCGATTGAAAGATCTGGTGTTTTTCTTTTAAAAAAGTAATTTTGGGATTTTGGGTAGAACGAAAAAGTTTTGAAAAAAAAGATTTCCTTTCATAATCCAATTTAACCATTTCTTTATACTCATTTAATTTGGATAAAATTTCTTTTCGTTCTGAACTTGTGCTTGAATATTGCAAATCGTTTAAAAAGCGTTGAAAAAAATTTTCTACAAACGATAGTTTTTCAGCTTTTGTTATTAAACTTTCTTTTTCTAAAATTTTTTGAAGATTAGAAAGTTGTTTTTCTTTTTTTTTCAGACATACCAAAACTCCTTTTTCACTTTAGTACATTATCAAAAGATAAAAATTGTGTCAATATTAAAATCAAGATTAAATAAAAAAAGCACCCCACAGGGTGTTGAAAGTGGCTTAAAAGATGGGGATTGCTCACTTCGTTCGTCCTTTCAGGACCACCTTCGGTGTCCGCTTACTTTGTTCGCGACCGAACCCCAGCATCTGGACTTCTCATCCCCATAAAAAAACACCCCGAAGGGTGTTGAAAGTGGCGGAAAGATGGGGATTCGAACCCCAGATAGAGACAAGCCCTATAACAGATTTCGAGTCTGCCGCATTCGACCACTCTGCCATCTTTCCGTATTCACTACTCTCAATCTGTTATATGTTCAACTTTGTCATCCAACAGATGTATAGTTTTTGCATTATACAAAAAACCGCTTTAAATTGCAAGCGTTTTTAAAAATAACTTTTTTTTATAAAATCCCCCTTGCAATTTTATAAAAAAAAAATTATAGTGATTTTGTCTTCGGATGCATCAGCTTATCAACAAAGACAACTTTGTCATTAAGAATTGCTTTCGAATTTTTGCTGATGACAAAGCGTTTTTTATTTATAAAGGAGTTTTCGGATGTTATCTGGAAAAGTAAAATGGTTTAATTACAAAAAAGGTTATGGATTTATCACACCAGAAGAAGGCGATAAGGATGTGTTCGTGCATATCACCGCCATGCGTGAAGCCCAATTAAAAAGATTGGATGAAGGTCAAGATATTGCCTATGAATTAAAAGAAGAAAACGGCAAAATCTGTGCCACAAACTTGACTTTAAAATAATTAAAGTTGATTGAATTGCCCGCCCAAATGGGCGGGTTTTTTTAAAGGAAGAAAAATGAAGTTATTGATTGCAACACATAATCAACATAAATTAAAAGAATTTCGTGAGATTTTGGCTCCGTTAGGTTATGAAATTTTAGGAGCAGATGATGTTGGTTTAACCGATTGTGATGAAACGGGGCAAACTTTTTATGAAAATAGTTTTCAAAAAGCAAAGCATGCTGTTTTACAAACAGGATTACCGACCTTGGCGGATGATTCCGGTCTTTGTATTCACGCTTTGGATAATCAGCCTGGCATTTTTTCGGCCAGATTCGCCCAACAAAACGGTGGATATCCGGCTGTTTTTGATGTAATTTGGCAAAAGTTAGCACCTTTTTCGGATTGGTCAGCACATTTTAATTGCTGTTTGTGCTTATTAAAACCTGAAAACACTGAAAAACCGATTTATTTTGAAGGTCAGGTAGATGGTCATATAACCAAAGATAAAGATGATTCAACGGATAAATTTGGCTATGATCCGATTTTTATTCCCGATGGTTATAACCGTCCTTTTGGCGGATTGCCGACAGAAGTAAAAAATCAACTTTCTCACCGTGCCAGAGCTTTGGAAAAACTGGTTGCGTATTTGAAACTTGACAATCGCTAAAATTTCGGCTATGCTAAGTACACATTTTTAACAAAGGAGAATAATATGTCAATAGAACGTACTTTTTCAATTATCAAACCCGATGCAACAGCCCGCAATTTGGATGAAGAAATCAATGCCCGTATTCGTGCGGCCGGTTTAAAAATCGTGGTCACAAAACGTGTTGAAAAACCCACGCGTGAACAAATCGGTAAATTTTATGAAGAACATCAAGGCAAACCATTTTACGATGATTTGGTTGACTTTATGACATCCGGTCCAATTCGCGTTCAGGTTTTGGAAGGCAATAACGCTATTTCCCGCTATCGTGAATTGATGGGCAAAACAGATCCGAATGAAGCAGCCGAAGGCACATTGCGTAAATTGTATGCCGAAAGCAAAGGTCGTAATTCTGTGCATGGTTCTGATTCTTCGGCCAGTGCAAATCGTGAAATTTCTTTGTGGTTTACACGTGAAGAATTGATCTAATATCAATTTAATTTTAAAACAAGGACTCGGTTGAGTCCTTGTTTTTTTACATCTCTTGACCATTCCTTAAAATTTGTTCAGCCAATTCAGAACGACTTCCATCTGGTTTGTGCATAACCAAAGGTGGATATAATTTTAAAGGTGATTTTGCACCTAAAACACCACGAAGAATAATTCGCGTAGCGGGTTCGTTCAGTTTTGTTTGAATGGGAAAAACTTCAATTTTACCCAATTTTTTTTCTAAAACACATAAAATTTCCCCCAATAATTCGGGGCGGTGAATTATGGTGAAAGTTCCTTTTGATTTTAAGTGTTTTAAACAATAATCCAGCCATTTTTTTAAGTCAAAATCGGCCTGAAAAGCCAGTTTTTGTTCATCGCTTTTACGTCCTTTTCCCGTATTATCATAAAACGGAGGATTTGTAACAAGATGATTGAACTGCTTGCCTTTTAATATATCCTTTTTATCAAATAAGTTATGTTCAACAATATGAATGTCCGTTTTGTTTAATTTGGCATTTTCTTGAATTTGTTTAATTAAATTTGTTTGACATTCCAACGCATTGATTTGGCATTTTTTTCGTGCATTGATACACAATCCGATAACACCGTTTCCGGCACCAACATCCAACAGTGTTTCGTTTTCTTTGATTTTAACAAAAGCCGCCAATAAAACCGCATCGGATGTAGCCCGCAAGCCCGATTTTGATTGTTTTAATAAAACTTTTCCACCTAAAAATTTATCAGTTGTCTGCATATGTTTAGTATAAAATATTTTTTTTTAAATCGCAAGGCAAAAAAAGTGTTTACAAACGTAAAAAAAATGAATATACTCATTCCAGTGGGAGAAAAAAATGAAAAAAATCATATTTGGAATTTTACTTTTACTGCTGGTAATTGCGGGCGTTTTTGTTTTTTCAATTATTCGTTCATTTGATGTTGATTCATATAAAAACAAAGTGGTCAGCACGTTGGAAACGTTAACCGGACGTAAAGTACAATTTCAAGACGCCACACTATCTTGGCGTCCTACACCGACTTTTGTTATGAAGGATTTGGTTATTTCCAATCAAGATGGAGCCACAACACCAAATATGATTTCAATTAAGCAAATCCAAGTGCAAATTGGGTGGGGATCGTTTTTTGGCGGTAATTTAGATATAAAAAAGGTTCTAATAAAAGATCCAAATATCTTGGTTGAACGTCTACATACCTATCAAACCAATTTTTCTTTTCCAATATTGTTTAACCCAGACTATTTTGTTACCCAAACAGATCTGATAACCATGCCGGATGAACTTCGTATAAAATCATTTGAAATTGAAAACGGCACCCTCACCTATCACAACGCTTTAACAGAACAAACATCTGTTTTAAAAGGAATTTATGGATCTGGGAAGATGGATTCTCTGTATGGACCTTTTTCCTTTAAAGGACGTATTGTCATCAAAGAAAATAATTTGGATTTAGAACTAGAAACACAAAAAATTGAAATTTCAAAACCTTTTGTCGGAAAAATTGATATTTCTGATTCCCTTAGCGAAACTCAAGCAAGTATATCGTATGTTTTATCCATGACAACAAATGGGGATTGGTTAAATTTAACGGGGCACTTTAATTCTATAAAACCAACAGACTTTTTTGATCGTTTTTCTGATATAACATGGCCACAATTGGGCGAATTAAAAGGAAGTTTTAAGGCAACGGTGAATCCCCAACAAAATATTTTAAATGAATTATTTTTGGTTCAAAGCAACCAAGAAGAAAACATCACCTTCAATCTGTTAAAAGAACAAGATGAAAAAACAAAAAAAGACAAAATTTCAATATCCTTAAATCAATTGGATTATACATTGTGGAAGGATGTTTTAGATCATATTTCATTTAATAATCTCTTAAAAAATAAAACAAATCTCGGATTGAATCTTTCGATTTCACAATTGATATATAACAACAAAAATGCATCTGATTTATTGTTACAAGGTGATATCGTTGATTCAAAATTAGATCTGACAATGGGAATAAAACTGCCTTATGACAGCGAATTTACTTTTAAAGGAAAATACTCAGGTCTTTTGGATGGAAATTTAATTTTTAAAACAACAAATTTAAAAGCCTTCATTCAATGGTTGGATGAAAAAGAAAAAATAAAGTTACCCGATGTTGAAATTTTAAATTCTCAATTGACCACTGATATATTTTATTCAAAGGAAGAACAAAAATTTCAAATACAATCTGCCAACATTGAAACCATTCAAATTTCCGGAAAAATTGAACAAAATAAAGACGTATTAAAAACCGATTTGATGATTCAGGATTTAAATTTAGATACTTATTATCCAAATTTAGCTTCAACAAGTAATGAAATTATCAAAGAATGGATTAAAGATAATCTTTCAAAATTATGGGATGTCAACAAAAAGATTTATCTTGGGGCTAAGCTTACAAACTTTACAGCTATTCAAAAAAACATTGAAGAACTGTTATTAAACATAAAAATAGAAAATCAAAAATGGGATGTTGGTCAAATTTCAATTAAGAAAAAAGATGATATAGATTTATCTTTTTCCGGAAAAATAACAAAAGCGGAAGAATCAAATTATGAATTCAACAACGCAAATTTGGATTTTAACTTTTATAATTTAAACAATTGGATGAATTGGTTATCCTTTATCAAAGGAACACCTTTGGAAAAAGTATCAACAACTTCGGGAAGTCTGCTTTATTCAGGTAACTTAAAATCTGGACAAGCAAACGGCCAAATAACTTTGGATTCAACACAAATATCCGGCAAAGGAATTGTTGATTTTCAAAAATTAAGTTTTGAAAATGCACAAATAAAACTAAATAATAACAGTTTACAAAATCTGGCAGAACTTATTCTGAATAAAAAGTTATCCGAAAAATGGAATATCCCTGTTGAATTAAATGGTAATTTATCTTGGAATAAAAACAAAAAAACATGGACAGATATGAAAATTGCACTCAATAACGACACATTAAAATCGTCTGGCGAATGGAGTCAAAATCAAATTTCGGCAAAAGTTATTTCAGATCAAATAGATTTAAATTTATTTTTTCCAACCATCCAAACAATTCTGACATCAAAACAAAGCTTTGATGTACCCGAAATATTTGAAAATATAAGTTTAGATGCATCTTTTAACAACTTTTCTTATTCTGATATAACAGGAAAGAAACTGAAATTTAAATCAAATATTCAAAATCAAAAACTCACACTTTCATCTTTTGATTGTTTAGTGGGTGATGAAAAACCAGGGCGTATTTCGGCCAAAGGAACGATTGATTTGGGCAAATCAATCAAACCGGAATTGGATATCGAATGGGAAAAAATTCAATTAAATCGCCAAGATTTAAAATTTACATCTCATCGTTTTGCACAAGGAAATGTATCTGGCAAACTTCATTTAAAAACTCAAGGAGATTCATGGTATAATTTACTTAATTCATCCTTTGGTTCAGGTCAAATGAGTTGGAATCAAGGTGTCTTGTATGGTGTTGATGCTTCTGCCTGGTTGACAGCCGTTCAATCTTCTTTGATGGCAGAACAATTGGGGCAAGGCTTTTCATCACGGTTACAATATGCCTTTGAAAACGGCAAAACAGACATGCCTGATTTAAAAGGAAATTTTATATTAGAAAATGGCCTTTTTAGTTTTTCAGACATTCAAGGCAAAAACAATCAGATTCTTTTGTCTGGTGCTCAAATGGAATTTTCACCACTTACCGGCCTTATCCAAGTAAAAATGCCAATAATATTAACGGCATTATCAAAATTACCAGCTGTTATTTTTGATCTTAACAATAGGAATTACAGCATTCAAACAGTTCCTTTTGAGCAAGCTTTTGACGAAGAATTAAGATTAAAAAATAATCAAAGTCAACAAGCCAGACAAATGCAAAATATGCGTGATACAGAAAATAAAAACAAACAAATGCGTTCTGAGGCACAAAATATAATGAAACAAACAGAACAAACCTTGAAACAATTACAAGAACGTATTGCATTAATAGGCGGCACCTCAAAAAAACAATTAGACGAACTAAATCATACAGCACATGAAATTCGTGAACTGGCCGTTAAAACAGATTTGACAGCATCTGAATACGCATCATTATTGGAAAAAGCTAAATTATGGTCAATTCAGGTTAATGAATTAAACAATTCATACGCTCGTCAAGATTTGGTCAGCCAAAAAGCAAAAACCAATCAGCTTTCTGCCTCAGTTGGTAATTATTTATCAAAAATGGAACATTATTTCCAACAATATCCCCAATCTGTTATTTTGGCAGAAATTGTAATGAACTCTCGCCAAGTGGCAGACCTGATAGAAACAGATGAAAAACAATTGTCAACTGCTCAAGATGCTAAAACAGTTCAAAGCTTGATTTTGCGTATTCAAGAAAATTTCGCAAAAATTGAAAAAGCACATCAGTATGCCCAACAAATATATCTTTCTTTATTAAATGGCGGTGGTGTTTAATGAAAAAAGATGATATTTTGTGCGGTGATTGTATTGAAATAATGCATTCTTTTGCCCCGCACAGTGTAGATATGATTTTTGCCGATCCGCCCTATTTTATGCAAACCTCAGGATGTTTAAATCGTGGTGATGGCACCCGTTTTCAAGGTGTTGATGAAAGTTGGGATAAATTTTCAGATTTGCACGATTACGATAATTTTTGCCGTTTATGGCTTACCGAGTGTCGGCGTATTTTAAAACCAAGTGGTACAATTTGGGTAATTGGCAGCATGCAAAACATCTATCGTTTGGGATATTTGATGCAGGAAATGGGATTTTGGATATTAAATGAAGTTATTTGGAACAAACCAAACGCACCCCCCAATTTCACAGGTACACGCTTTCAAAATCGCCACGAAACTCTGTTGTGGTGCAGCCCAAAAAAAGCATCGCCCTACACTTTTAATTATCAAACTCTGAAAGCTATGAACGGTGGAAAACAAGCCACCAGTGTTTGGGATATCCCCATTTGTTTAGGACCGGAAAGATTAAAAGGTGAAGACGGTAAAAAATTACACGCCACACAAAAACCGGAAAAACTTTTATATCAGGTTGTTTTAACATCCACAAAACCGGGCGATTTGATTTTGGATCCTTTTATGGGAACCGGAACAACCGGTGCTGTTGCCAAAATGTTGGGACGTCATTTTATCGGCATTGAACGTGAAGAAAAGTATGTTCAAGCGGCCCGTAAAAGAATACAATCAGTTTGCGTTCAAATGGATGATTTCGCAAATTTAATCTTTGATAAAAAACCACCGAAAGTAATGTTTTCCCATCTTTTAAAAAAAGGAATTTTAAAAGAAGGCGATTATTTATACACACCAACACACAAAAAAGCCCGTGTTTTAAAAAATGGTCATTTAAAATGTGGACGTTTAAGCGGTTCCATTCATCAATTATCAGCCAAGCTTCAAAATAAAAACGTATCTAACGGATGGACTTTTTGGCAAATTTTAACAAAAAAAGGGTATCAACCTATTGACATTTTACGCAGAAAGAATTAACCTGAACCCATATCGTTTTTTTTAGGAGAATACAATGAAAATATCAAAATTTTTAATGTTTTCAGTTTTATCTGTTTATTTGATCGGCTGCTCAACTCGGGACAGAAGTGCGGAAATGTCCTATTCGGATTGGCGTCATTCATTGGGAATGCCCACCCAAACAAATATGAAAGCAGATGGAAATACGGTTATTACAAAAGAAAAAAAAGTAGAAAATATTGATCCATCTGTTGTTCAAATTGGCAAAACCAAAGGGGATTATATGACCGTTATGGCACGTCAATTCAGAAAAGATTTAGCCACCACCGGTGCCAAAGTCAAACAACAGGATTCAAAAATATTTGTACGGATTCCAACGCAATCTATTTTTGGTACAAATCAAGCCAAAATAAAACCGTCTTTTGAACAAACGTTAAAATCTATTGCCGAAAATTTAAAGACGCATCCCGAAACAATGATTCGTATTGTTGGACATACTGATAATTCAAATTCTGTTTTAAACAGTAAAACGCTTTCTCTGCGTCAAGCAAACGCTCTTTCAAACTTTTTGCGTTTAGAAGGTGTTTCGGCCGAGCGTTTGTTGGCCGAAGGTAAAGGCTCTTTGGAACCGATTGCCAACAACGACACACCAAAGGGACGAATTGAAAATTGCAATATTGAAGTTATTGTATATAATTTAAGATAAGGGGGGATTTTATATGAAAAAAACCGTATTTTTAACAACTTTACTTTTATCAACAGGAGGATTTGCAATGGATAAAGAAAACACACTTTATATGGATTTGGATTACGGCCGTGTGGTCATTGAAATGATGCCCGAAGTGGCCCCCAATCATGTGGCCCGTATCAAAGAATTGACCCGAAAAGGTTTTTATGACGGCATTAAATTTCACCGTGTGATTCCCGGTTTTATGGCCCAAACGGGTGATCCGACCGGAACGGGTATGGGTGGCAGCGGTCAGAAATTGGATGCTGAATTTAATGATGTATCCCATCAACGTGGCGTTGTTTCTATGGCCCGTGCAATGGACCCGAATTCAGCCGACAGCCAATTTTTCATTTGTTTTGACGACGCTTCATTTTTGGATAAACAATATACCGTTTGGGGACGCGTCACATCAGGCATGGAATACGTGGATATGATTAAAAAAGGCGAACCGCCCGTCAATCCGGATATTATTGTAAAAATGCAGGTTGCCGCAGACGTTACGGAATAAAATTTAAATATTGCATTAAAAAAGCCCCTATTCCCAGGGGCTTTAATTTTATTGATCTATTTTTTTGGTATTAAAAAATATCACAAAAGCTTAGAATGTATATCTGACACCAGCCGTTATTTGATGTTCTTTTGATTTAAAATTATACTTTTGTATATTTTCACCCCATTCGCTGTCACCATTATTTACATAACGATAACCTGCATCCAATGTCCAATTACGATTGATATTATAACCAATACCGGCCATTAACTGATACGCAAAATTAGAATCCTTATTTTTAACAATAGAGGAACTCACATCCACAACTTCCAAGCGATTTTTAACCTGAGCCACACCGATACCTGCACCAATATACGGACGGAATCGGGTATAAGTCGGAATATCAAAATAACCATTCATCATATATGAACGATAGGATTGAGATCCTTTTGAAAATCCACCATAAGGACTAAATTCACGTGTATCATCGGCCGTTGTCAACATATGATTATATTCCAATTCCATGCGGAAAGCACAAACTTTCACACCACCGGCAACCGATACCCCCCATGCGTTACCAGAATCGGCTGTTTTTAAAACTGCTCGGCTATCCGAAACGGAACCATCCATATTTAATTTAGAATAATCCCCTTTTAACGAAAGGTATGGACGCAAACAAATATTCGTTTCGGCCTGAGCCATAACGGAAAAACAAATAATTGACAACCCCAATAATAAATTTTTTTTCATATTTTCTCCTATCATAAATTTAAGTCAAATTACAGCATAATACTGTTATTACAAATAAGGATAGCCACAAACAAATCAAATTGCAACAAAAAAAATCAACATTCATGAAAGACACAAACAGCCCCTTTAATTTAAAAGGGCTGTTTGGCGGAAAAGGCTGTGATTTGACTATTTATCAACACACATCACACGCTTGTTATTATAAAGATAGTCATTATCTACACTGGTAGTACTTTTGCCTATGGTTACTCTGTATGCTGTCCCTAATCCTAGAGAACCGGGGACATAATCAGCCGTCCACGTTTGCACAGAACGATAGTATTGACCAAAAGCGTTATACAAAGCAGAAGAATTCGTACATTTTATACTTCCATCAGTTTGTTTAGTACAGCTAAAATCCTCCAAAGTGGCCAATTTTTTACCTCTGGCTGCACACCAACTTTGTGCCGCCCACCATTGTATACCACCCTTTCCGCCATTGGTGGAATCTTTATATGCGGACGAAATTAAAGGATAAAAACTCTTTCCTGATGTTTTTGTTCCACCTGCTGTATCCGTCATTGTTTCACAAGTCCCCTGGGTCGGATAAGACGGATTAGCACTGGTTGATGTTAAATTACAGAAATAACCCGCATCACAATCACTGTTTTTCACACATCCCATATCCTTTGGGGTTTCTACGGCACATGGATCTTCATTGTATGACAGATAAACGTTTCCGTTTGCACAAACGCCAACGTCTTCACCATCATAGGGTGCCCTGTCGCAGTTTTCACCACGCCATCCGTCAATACATTCGCAAGCACCTTTCACACAGGTGGCATGTTCACCACAGGTAATACCGTCACAACTCAACTCACAATTTTCACCATAACCGTTTTCCAAACAATTTTGGCAAACACCGTCATCACCTTTGATGTATCCATCCGAACAGACGCATTCATCCGAAGCATTCAACACTTCATTGGCCCCGCAAACGGGAACACAACGTTTCTCTGCGCCTTCACCCAACCATTCATAGCCTGTGGCACAACCTGTGACTGTATATTTGACAACTGTATCCGTACAGGTATCATAGGTGTATTTTTCCTCAGGTTGATTTGGCGAATAAAGCGTTGGTTCGCAAACACATTCATTATTTCTAAGCGTCTTTTCCGGATCGTCACATAATTGACAATTACCCGGTTCCCCATAGTATAGTTGATTTTTACCGTCACAGACACATTCTTCATTAGAATTCAAACGTTCATTATCGGCACAATCGGGAACACAGTGGGTGGTTTCATCACCGTTCAACCATTCATAACCTATGGCACAGCCCGTGATTTGATAATGATCGGTTGTATCCGAACAGGTGTTGTAGACATATGTATCATCCGGTTTTGTTGTTGTTGTATAAACCGATGTATCACACATACATTCGCCGGATTGCAATAATTTGCCATCTTTACAACCTGTCTTTTTGTAATGGTTGCCCGAATCGTCCATACAAGTGTCATAATCAAAAACCAACGCATCCGGTTCAACCGTTAAATCAAACGAAGCATCACAGATACAGGCGTCTGTTTCTGTGTTACAGGTTTTATCTTCACCACAATTTCTTGGTTGACAAATGCCAGATTCGTCCAAATCATAGCACGCGACACAAGTGGTGATACGACAAACACCGGATTCACAAATGCCTGTGCCGTCTTGACACGACTTACCGTCTTCGGCATTTTGACGATTACCGGTTGCCGGATCACAGGTTTGACATCCCCCTGTTTCATCAACAAAGTCTTGACACAAACCAACAGATGTACAGACGTTTTCTAAACATGTATAACCTGAATCACAATGTTCGTCTTTTGTGCATTCAACACAAACACCTTTACCACTGTCGGCCGCTTCATTACAATACTGACCGGTAAGGGAGCAATCAATATTTCTTTCAATCAGGCATCCGGCCCTGTCATATTTATTATCAATATTACATCCTTGCCGTTCAATCGGTGTTCCCGCACAGGAAACACATGCCCCTGTATCGGGATGACAGTTGGGATATTCACCCGAACAAGTAAATAATTGATATTTTGGACAACGGTTTTGTGTATCTGGGTAATATTCAAGAGGAACAGGATCAACACAATAATTGGCCGGAGTAGGACAGTTTTGACAATCACGCCCTATCTCATTCCAAAAGGTACCCGACGGACATGATTCACAACTTAAACCATCGCCATGTTGACCTTCGGGACAATCAAGACAGGCATTCCCAGCCCAATATTGATCCCGCGGACAAGCTTCACATTCACCATCGGCATTACAGACCGGTGTGGCACCAGAACAGTTTATGCTTGTTTGTTTCGGACAACCATTTTCATCCGTTTCAACCGTTCCACATGTTGTCTCAACCGGTGTTGGACAAGCTTCACATTCACCATCGGCATTACATACAGGTGTGGCTTCCGAACAGTTTATGCTTGTTTGTTTCGGACAACCGTTTTCATCCGTTTCAACCGTTCCACAGGTTGTCTCGTTCGGTGTTGGACAAATAACTTTCGTAACACAGCTTGTTCCATCCCAATCAGTATTTGCCGGACAGGCTTCACATTCACCATCGGCATTACAGACCGGTGTGGCTTCCGAACAGTTTATGCTTTTTTGTTTCGGACAACCGTTTTCATCTGTTTCAACCGTTCCACATGTTGTCTCAACCGGTGTTGGACAAATAACTTTCGTAACGCAGCTTGTTCCATCCCAATCAGTATTTGCCGGACAGGCTTCACATTCACCATCGGCATTACAGACCGGCTTATCATTAGAACAGGCTATCGGCTTTTGAACGACACAACCTTTTGCGTTTTTAATATCACCGGTAATTGAACAGCTTGTTGTTGGGGTATCACACAAAGCACACAAATTTCCATCCAAATAATAATCGTCTTCACATTTTGAACAAACACACTTACCCAAAACAGGACCAGCCGTTTCACAATTATCTATTGGACTTACTTCACAAGGATTATAACATTCGCCATCAAGACAATAACCCGCATTCGGCACAGAATCAATGGAACACAAACCGGCACTTTCATCCCTTACTTCCCCTGTAAACGGATCACAACTTTGACATTCCTGTACAGATACTCCTTCACAACAATCCCCCGTATCAGAACAGGTCTTTGAAGCAGAACACCACTTTTTATTGGCCTGTTTGCAGTTGATTTCCGTTTCTTCCACACATTGACCATCAAAAATCAAATAACCTTTATCACAAACACAAACACCATATTGCTGGGTTGCATGTTCAATACCTGAACAATCTCCATTTTTTATAATAACATCAGGACAAACCAAACTGCCACAAACCTTGACACCGATTGATGTAACACCCTCGGGATTGTTTTTACGTTTGCTGCCACCGCCAAAGATGCTGCCACCCGCAAAAACAGTGGTTGTTATTAACGTTCCCGACAAAAGTATAAGTAACAGTTTTTTCATTGTCTCTACCTCCTGTTATTACTATCCACCACAAACATCATCCAAATTTATCACTTTTCCGTTCAACGGAACTGTAATATTTTGTGTTGTACCGTCTTCTTGTAATTCATCCTTCAATGTGAAATCAACATCCGAAACAAATGTTTGTTCGGACATTTTTCCAATTAACTCTCGACAAAAAGAACCTTTTATCCGACTACCGTCTTTATAAGTTACATCGGAAACAAAAGAACCATCCATTTCCGGGGCCGCCCGAAAAGATAACTTATAAGACCCTATTTCCGTTTCAAATTTTTTCAAAAACTCATTCAATTTATCGGCATCTGTTATTTTATTATTTACCATAGCCGAATTGATTTCAATAGTCTTTTGCCGCAATGTTTCCAATATCGTGTCTACATTTTTTTGACGAATAACATGCGAATAGCAAAAAATTCCAGCAACAGATAACATACCAACAATAGCCAAAACAGCCAACATCTCGTTCATCGTACGTCCTTTTTCGTTTTTCATAACTCCTCCTTTTTAAAAAGTATACCTGACACCCGCGGTAACTTGATGTTCCACAGAATTAAACTTTATTATTTGCCTTCCACCATCTATATTCCATTCGCCTTCACCATTATTTATATAACGATAGCCAAAGTCAATCGCCCAATTTTCGTTAAGCTTGTAACCTACCCCGGCCATTAACTGAAAAGCAAAATTATTATCTTTGAATTCCACATCAGGATTTGAAGAATCCAAAAGCCCCAAACGACTCTTCACCTGAGCCAAACCAACACCCGCACCTAAATATGGGTAAAACCGCGTACTTACAGGAATATCATAATAACCATTCAACATTAAAGAGCGATATGATTGACTGGCACGGATAAATTCATCATACATTGGGTTAAATTCACGCGTATCCTTTGCCGTTGTCAACGTTTGATTATATTCCAACTCCGTACGAAAAGCATAAAATTTCACACCGGCTGCAACCGAAACATCCCATGTATCATCCGAATCCGCCGTTTTAAAAACAACACTTCTGTCGGAAACTTCGCCCCCCATCTTTAATTTAGAATATCCCATTTTTAACGAAAGATAAGGATGCACAATATCCTGTCCAAACTTCTGTTTTGTTTTTTGTGAAATCTGGTTAACACAAGGATGAACCGTTGACGCCCCAATCTGTTTTAATACATTAAAGGCAGAATAATCTTGTTTTTGAATAGCCATACACAAAGCCGTATTTCCCAATTCATCCGTTGAATCCACCGAACGACCAAGTAGTTTTAATTTTTCCAAAGCAGGCATATTCCCCATGCTGGCATGATAATAAAACGCCTGAGGCGGTGTCATAATATATACTGCAAAAGCATGCGAAGCAAAGCCCAGCACCACCAATCCAACAGATATTTTTTTAAACATTAAGCCTCCTGCAGAAAAGAACTTACAACCACTATTGCACAATTTTATATTAAAATCAACATCTTTTTTTCATAATCTGAATTAAATCTAATTTTTTTAATAATAAGTAAAAACAACAACACAATATGTTTAAACTTTCACAACCAACTTAAAACAAAAGAATTAAATTTTCTTTTTTTCGAAATGCTAATTTAATATTTCAAAAGGTTAGATATTGATTTTAAAAAGAAGTAAATTTTATATTGCTATTTCCAATAATTTTGTATATGATAATCTTTGTGGTCAAAACCTTAAAATAAAAACAAGAAAATCAAGGAGAAAGTATTTAAATGGCAACACCTTGTATTTCCGATAAGCTTTCCCAAAACGGATTAAAAGTATCCGTTTTAATGCCTGTATATAAAACAAATCCCGAATATTTAAAAGAAGCCATACAGAGTGTTTTAGAACAAACTTTTTCTGATTTTGAATTTTTAATACTGGATGATTGCCCACTAGACGACAGAGAATCAATCGTTAAATCCTTTAAAGACCCACGCATTAAATATTTAAAAAATGATACCAATATCGGCATTAGTCCATCACGAAACAAACTGGTTCAATTAGCCCGCGGCAAATACTTGGCCATTATAGATCATGACGATATTGCTCTGCCAACACGTTTTGAAGAGCAAGTAAAAGTATTGGACACCTATTCTGAAATCGGTGTTGTTGGCGGCCATACAGAATTATATCCGCACACAAGAACTGTATTTTTTCCGCAAACCAACGAACAAATTGAACTGTACTTGATGCAAGGATGTGCGGTTGCCCACACAGCTGCCATGATACGGGCCAATATTTTACCGAATAATCCATATGAAGTAGAATTTTCACCGGCTGAAGATTATGCTTTATGGTGTCGTTTAATTGGAAAAACAAAATTTTATAATATCCCAAAAGTTCTGATGAAGTATCGCATTCATGATAATAATACAACAAAAACACAATGTGATAAAATGAGTGCAGCAACAAAAGCCATTCACGAATTCGTACGAAAAAATCATTCAAAGATTTGGCAAAAAGCTTGCGATCAAATACCACATATTATACGAATAAAGTTATTTGGATTAATTCCTTTAGGGCATTTTAGACAAATCGGAAAAGAACGTAAAGGCATTTTAAAATTTTTACCCTTTATTACAATCAAAGCGAAACAGGAGGTTAAATGAAAGGTATTATTTTGGCCGGAGGTAGTGGTACAAGATTATATCCGCTGACAAAAACAACTTCAAAACAATTATTGCCGGTATATGATAAACCGATGATTTACTATCCTTTATCAACATTGATGTTGTTTGGGATTAAGGATATTTTGATTATTTCTACACCCCAAGATACACCAAACATTGAAAAATTATTCGGTAAAGGCAGCCAACTAGGTTTAAATATTCAATATGCCATTCAAAATGAACCCAAAGGTATTGCTCAAGCCTTTACAATTGGTGCTGATTTTATTGGAAATGATGATGTCTGCTTGATTTTGGGCGACAATATCTTCTATATGGGGGATCAATTCCATACATTTAAAGCAGAAGTTGATAAAAACGCAGGAACCAGAGCCACTATTTTTGCTTATCACGTATCTGATCCAGAACGTTTTGGTGTGGTTGAATTTGATAATAATCTCAATGCTATTTCCATTGAGGAAAAACCCAAAAATCCAAAATCAAATTATGCTTCTGTCGGTTTGTATTTTTATCCATCTGATGTAGTGGAAAAAGCACGCAATTTAAAACCATCTGACAGAGGAGAATTGGAAATTACGGATTTAAATAATCTTTATTTGAAAGAAAACCGTATGAGCGTTGTTCCGATGCGTCGGGGGAATGCCTGGTTGGATGCAGGAACCCCTGAAAGTTTAATGGAAAGCGGTGCTTTTGTACACATTATTGAAAAACGTCAGGGTTTAAAACTGGCCTGCATTGAAGAGATTGCATATAAAAGAGGCTTTATCAATGACAATCAAATGTTGTCTTTAATTAACGAAATGAAAGACAGTAATTACAAAACATATTTACAAAAAGTATATAAGGAAAAATATGAACTTTATTAAAACAGACATTGACGGCGTTATTATTGTTGAACCACGCATTTTTGCCGATAATAGAGGCTACTTTTTTGAAAGTTATAATGAGGCCGAATTTACAGCAAATGGCATACCAAATAAATTTGTGCAAGATAATCAATCCAAATCCTGCTATGGTGTGATACGGGGATTACATTGTCAGTTAGGAGAACATGCTCAGGCAAAGCTTGTACGTGTTTTACAAGGTAAAGTATTGGACGTTGCCGTTGATGCCCGTCCGCATTCACCAACATTCGGAAAACATGTTGCTGTAGAATTATCCTCAGAAAATCAACGGCAGTTATTCATACCCAGAGGCTTCCTGCATGGTTTTTCAGTTTTAAGTGAAACAGCCATTTTTGCCTATAAATGTGACAATATATACAACAAAGCATCAGAATTCGGCATTCGTTATGATGATCCGGAAATCGGGATTGATTGGCGTATTCCAACAGAAAAAATCATTACTTCTGAAAAAGACAGAATCGCAAATACATTAAAGGATTTAAAAGAACATGTCAGATAAAATTCTTATTACGGGTGCCAAAGGACAATTGGGAACGGAACTGGGAAAATTATTACCAGATGCCGTTTTGACGGATGTTACAGAGTTGGATATTACCGATTTTTCCAAAGTTCAACACTTTATAAAAGAAAATAAAATCGGAACAATCATTAACTGTGCTGCCTATACGGCTGTGGATAAAGCAGAAGA
This sequence comes from Alphaproteobacteria bacterium, assembly GCA_045611705.1. GTDB lineage: Bacteria > Pseudomonadota > Alphaproteobacteria > CAAHEQ01 > UBA3637 > UBA3637. Next base: position 23,240 of record JAZKXR010000002.1, read on the forward strand.
TGATATAGAGTTGGCGACAAAAATCAATGTGATTGGTCCTGAAAATCTGGCAAAAACAGGATGCAAGGTTATCCATGTGTCAACAGATTATGTGTTTGACGGATTGGGACATAAACCCTATACTCCAACAGATGAAACAAAGCCGATATCGGTTTATGGCAAGACAAAACGGGCCGGAGAATTGGCTGTTTTAGAAAATGCATCCTCTGCAATTATCATTCGGACGGCTTGGTTATATTCACCCTACGGAAATAACTTTGTTAAAACAATGCAAAGGCTTGGCACAGAAAAAGAAAGTTTAAATGTTGTTGCCGATCAAGTCGGAAGTCCAACCTATGCTGGTGATTTGGCAAAAGCCATTACCGAAATTATCCCACAAGTAAAAGAGGGACAAAAAGGTGTCTATCACTTTACAAACGAAGGCGTTTGTTCTTGGTATGATTTTGCCAGAAAAATTATGGAATTATCCGGATTGGAATGTCAGGTTAATCCTATCCCAAGCTCGACCTATCCGACAAAGGCAACCCGTCCTTTTTACAGTGTTTTAAGTAAAGAAACAATTAAAAATGATTTTGGCATCAAAATTGCCCATTGGGAAAACGGATTAAAAAGATGTTTAAAAGAAATGGAGAAAATAAAATGAAGACAATTTTAGTAACGGGCGGTGCCGGTTTTATTGGTTCTAATTTTGTTCCATACTTCACCGAAAAATATCCGGAATATAGGATTATCAATCTGGATAAACTAACCTATGCCGGGAATTTAGATAATGTTAAAGAATGTGATGGTATGTCCAACTATACCTTTATGCAAGGGGATATTTGCGACAGACCCTTAATTGAAAAATTATTTGCCGAACACGATATTCGGGGTGTTATACATTTTGCCGCTGAAAGTCATGTAGATAATTCCATTAAAAACCCAGGGGCTTTTATCAAGACAAATATAGAAGGGACTTTTACTTTGATTGATGTTGCTTTCCGTCATTGGATGGTGGGGCCAAATAAAGTTAAAGAAGGCTATGAAAATTGTCGCTTCCATCATATTTCAACGGATGAGGTCTATGGAACATTGGGAAATGACGGTATGTTTGAAGAAACAACCCCCTACGCACCTAACAGCCCCTATTCTGCCAGTAAAGCCAGTTCGGACTTTATTGTTCGGGCATATCATCATACATTCGGTATGAATGTAACAACTTCTAATTGTTCAAACAACTATGGCCCCAAGCAACATAATGAAAAGTTAATTCCGACCATTATCACAAACGCTTTGTCCGAAAAACCCTTGCCGATTTACGGAAAAGGTGAAAATATTCGGGATTGGCTGTATGTGTTGGATCATTGCAAAGCCATTGATTTAATTTACCATATGGGCAAAGCCGGAGAAACATACAATGTTGGTGGCAGAAACGAACGCAACAACATCACTATTGTAAAAACTATTTGTGCAATTTTGGATGAAAAGCGTCCTCGCACCAACGGACAAAAATACGAAGAATTGATTACTTTTGTGCAAGATCGGGCCGGACATGATTTCCGTTATGCAATAGATGCAACAAAATTGGAAACAGAACTTGGCTGGCGTGCCGATGAAACATTTGATACAGGTATTGTTAAAACAGTGGAGTGGTATTTAAAATGAAAAAGGAACCAAAAGTATCGGTGTTAATGCCGATTTATAAAACAAAAAAAGAACATTTGAAAGAGGCTATTGAATCAATACTAAATCAAACATTTAAGGATTTTGAATTTTTGATTTTAGACGATTGCCCTGAAGATAATCGAGAAGATATTGTCTTATCTTATCAAGATGATCGTATCAAATACATTAAAAATGAACATAATTTAGGCATTACACCAAGTCGTAATAAATTAATAGATATGGCTAAAGGTGAATATTTGGCTGTCATGGATCATGATGATATATCTTTACCAAAACGATTTGAAAAACAAGTTGCCTATTTAGATGCCAATCCCTCCGTTGGTGTTGTCGGGTGTTGGTATACAACTTTGATTAGTCATCAAACGATGGTTTATCCTACAGAACATCCTGAAATTGTTTCTGGAATTATTAATGGATGTTGTTATATTTTACATCCAGCCTCGATGATACGCAAATCTGTATTAATCGAAAATAAAATATGTTATGAAGAAAAATTTTCCCCTGCTGAAGATTTTATGTTATGGGGTAGATTAATTGAATTTACAAACTTTTATAACATTCCAGACTTTTTATTTTTATACAGGGATCACAGCGAAAATACATCACATTTACAATCAGATAAAATGAATATATCCTCCAGTCAAATTATTAATTTTTTAAGAAAAAAATATCCGCAAGAATGTAAAAATTATACAAAATATTTTCCTTTTAAATATATTCCATTGATAAAAATTAGAAGAAAAAATATGCATATTAAGATTTTATTGTTGGGATTTATTCCTTTGTTTTTAATTAAGATAAAAAGGATGTAAAATGAAGAATATAAAATCCATACCCATTTTTATTATTGTATACAACAGATTAGACGATTTAAAACGCCTAGTGTCTTTTTTAGAAAAATATGAATATAAAAACATTCATATTATTGATAACAACTCTTCATATCCTCCGTTATTAGAATATTATGAAACATTACCATATACCATTCATAGAATGGATAAAAATTATGGGCATATGGTATTATTCAAAGAAAAAAAATTTAGAAAAACAATTTCTGAAGAATATTTTGTTTTAACAGATAGTGATATTGTGCCAATCAAAGAGTGTCCTGAAAATTTTTTAGAAATATTTATGGATATTCTAAAAAAGAATGACGGCATTACAAAGGTTGGATTCTCATTAAAAATTGATGATATACCAGATCATTATCAATTAAAGAACAATGTATTAATGTGGGAAGGAAAATTTTATACCAATTCACAAAAAGAGAAAGAATGTATTGCCTATAACGCTGATATCGATACAACGTTTGCATTATATCGCCCGATAAAGTCATTTAAGAAATTTAATAAAAAATTTTATAAGGCTATACGAACTGGATTCCCTTATGTCGCACGACATATGCCATGGTATAAAGATTTAGAAAAACCGACAAAAGAAGATTTGTATTATCGACAAAAAGCAAATAAAGCAATAAATAATTGGAATGGATTATTAAGTTCAGATGACTTATTCAAAAAACATACCCATTCCCCTTCATATAAATATCACATCTTGCTGTTTTTTGTATTTCCTCTTCTTAAAGTGATTAACTCAATAGGACAAAAATTTGTTTTAAAGATATTAGGAATGGAAATTTTTTCAAAAAAAATCACAAAATCTGGAGTATTATCCATAAAGATATGCAAAATCCCTGTTTATCGGAGGAAAATAAAATAAAAAAAGCCCCAACAAACGAGACTTTCTTCATTGGTCAAAATGGTGGGGGTTTTCTTCAACGTTCAGTATTCACTGTCCTTGAAAAATTTTGTTCCACAAAAACGGCATACTCCCATCTGCCTTTTTAGCGGGTGGCCCACTGCTTCATGGACTCAAACCCAACACATCCTATTTCAAAAAAAAACGCCCAAACGAGCGTTGTTTTGAAATAGTCGGAATGAATGCGCAATTTACGAGCTAACATTTTATTTGACATAGATTTTTATATCAAATATAATGGAAGAAAAAGGGGAAAAATGAAAAAAGCTTTATTGATTATTGATGTTCAAAAATCCGCTGTGGGAAGAAGTAAACTTCCTCAAAAAATTGAAAAACTTCAAAATCAATATGAACATATCTTTATTTCTCAATTTCAAAATAAAGAAAGCCCCCTGCTAAAGTTAATGAATTGGACAGGTTATAATGATGAAACATTAGCATTTAAACCTGTGGCAAAAGCATTCATTTTTAAAAAAAAGGGATATTCTTCTTATCATTCCAAAATGAAAGATTTTGATGAAATCCATTTGTGTGGTTTTGATACAGATGCTTGTATTTATAAGACTGCATTGGATTTGATTGAAAAAGGAATTCGTCCAATAGTGTTAAAAAATTATTGTTTCAGCGAAAATAAAACTTTCCATAAAATGGGACTAAAGCTTCTCACTCGTAATATCGGTAAACATAATATTAAATGATAATTTTGTGGGATAGCAATTTTAGTGTCCCAGAGGGCGAGTATTGAAAAATAAGACTGCGTAAAGACAAAACATCCAGTGAATGTTTTGGATGCGCAAAGCAATGAGCCAAATTGAAAACAAGTTTGCCTCGTCAAACGCCGTTTAAAATTTAGGCGGAATTGTTGTTTAAAAGTTCGTAAATTTGCAAAAATGGCTGTTTAGGGATGGGATTTTGCTGACGCTGTCCTTGAAAAATTTTGTTCCACAAAAACGGCATACTCCCATCTGCCTTTTTAGCGGGTGGCCCACTGCTTCATGGACTCAAACCCAACACATCCTAACAACAAAAGACCGCCCAAATGGACGGTCTTTTGTCGTTGGTCGGATTGAGCCACCAAAATCGAGAAAAAGATACCATCGAAAAATTCCTGTTTTTCTTATAACACTAAACGCTTTAAATTCTGTTACAGATTTTTAAGTAATCTAGTAAAAATTGTTTTTCTTTTTCTGGCGTTGTAAATTTTTTCTGAAAAACTGTTTCAATAAATTTTTTCCTAGTGATGACTAAGATGTCTCTTTCTGATCCATATTTCGATGTTTCACTATAGTCAATTTTTACAGCACCACATTTTGTGTTTAATTGATATGAGGGCAAATTTTTAGGATAAATTGTTAGGTAAATTTTATCATCATAATTTAGAAAATAATAAGCCAATAAGTTTTTCTGGGCTTCAAATGCATATCCTTTATGCTCATAATTTGGGTCTAAAAAAATGCCCAAATCACTGCTAATTTTCTGATCAGGATTATGAAGAAAACCAATATAACCTATAATATACCCATTTTTTAAACAAATATTCAAACGTTTTGTAGTTTCTGGAAATATTGATTTTTCTGCACTTGTTAAAAGCCCCATGGCAGCCTCTGTCAAATCAGCATCACTTTTTGCTGATTTGTAATCAAATCGCGAGTATAAAAAATAGCTGGGATTTTTCTCCTTGGCAATGCGCATATTTTTTGCGATTTGGACATAGCGCGCGACATCCTTTTTATTTAATGGGGTTAAATACAACCGTTCGGTGTGGATGATATCCTTCATACTATTTTTTCTCCAATCACTTCAAATTTAAATTAAACAGCAATATAATGCAAGTATTTTTTCAAAAAATAACATAGTATGCATGCACATACTATGTTATTTAGTTGGTCGGAATCAGCTCACAAATCACGAGCCAATTATTTTATGTTGACTTTTATCTTTATATTAGATACAATGAAACTAAAAAAGGAGGAGACATGTTTAAATTTCTTTTAATGAGTTGTGTTTTGGGAATTTCTCTATCGGCATTAGCTGAAGAAAAAGTTTATATCTGTGATAGGGATGTTATTTGTGATGAGAAACCAGTTAGATTGATAACAACAGAACAACCAATTTCTGGAGTAGTTAAGGAGTACTCATATGATGGAAAATTATTGCTTGAAGAAAAGGTTATAGATGGAAAAATTGATGGACTTAGAAAGATTTATAAAGACGATATGCGAATTGAAGTCAATTATAACAAAGGGATTCGTCAAGGAACAAGCACTTCTTTTTATCCAAACGGAAATATACGTATGCAGTTCATTTATAAAGATGATGTTATTGATGGTATTGCAAAATCATATTATGAAAACGGACAATTATATGAGGAAACTTTATATCAAAATGATAGAGAAATAAAAACTCTTGCTCGTTATAACAAAAAAGGGAGAAAGGTTTATGATGAGCCAGATGTGTTAGATAATTTAATAGATGCTGTTAGAGAAAATAATAAAGAAAAAGTTAGCAGTATTTTGAAAGAGCACCCCAACTTAAATTTAGATCCTCCCTATATTCATATGCGTATTAACAAACCCTTGTTCTGGGCAGCTCGTTCATCAGATGTAGAAATATTAAAATTACTATTGGATTATGGTGCAGATATCGAAGGATTGTGTAGTTATGAAGACACTCCTTTAATCACAGCCCTGGAATATCAAAAATGGGATAACGCTAAATTTTTGATTGAAAATGGAGCAGATGTAAATAAAGCGAACTCTTTTGCCATTTCTCCACTTTTGGGGCTTGCAAGAGGGCTAGGCCCATCTGATTTATTTATACTTGCAATGGAACATGGCGGTGATATAAATAAGAAAAGTAGAATTACAGCGTGTACATTAGATGAAAGGGTAAACGGAAAATGCCCTGAAGAGTATAGTTTATCTATTGTTGAATATATTCAGGCAGTTACCGAAAACGCAGAAGAAGAATTGAAAGATATTCCAGAAGAGTTCCAACAAAAAGCCAAAGAGTTTTTGCAAAGACAAATGAAAATTAAACAATATTTGTTAGAAAAGGGATATATTAAATGAATTAAAATTCCTGGGATTGACTTTTTTGCTTCCCAGAGAGTTCATTTACCAATCATCTCCAACAACAAAAAAGCCCCAACAAACGAGACTTTCTTCATTGGTTAAAATGGTGGGGTTTTTCTTCAACGTTCAATCTTCACTGTCCTTGAAAAATTTTGTTCCACAAAAACGGCATACTTCCGTCTGCCTTTTTTCGGTGGTTGAACCCACTGCTTCGTGGACTCAAACCCAACACATCCTAACAACAAAAGACCGCCCAAATGGACGGTCTTTTGTCGTTGGTCGGAGTGGCGGGATTTGAACCCACGACACCTTGCCCCCCAGACAAGTGCGCTACCAGGCTGCGCTACACTCCGAATGTTTTTCATTATACTCCACTTTTTTTCAAAATGCAAGGATTTTAAATAAAATTATTGAAAAAAGTTCCTGCTTAAAAATAAAAAAATAAGATTTTATTTGTTTTTAAATACATCTTGCTTTTTCTTTTGGTTGTGCGGCTTCCATTGGGTTGGCCGACAAAAGAACTGTTGACGGGTTGGTGTTGATTTCCCCTTTTGCGTCATTATCCCGCTTGGTTTCGGAAAAAACTATTAAAAAACCGACAGAGCCTATTTTAATTATTCACGGAACAGCGGATAGCTTGGTTCCTGTGCATCATGCAAAAATTTTGTATAAACAAAGAAGCAACAATACAACCTTGCATTTATTGGATAAAAAAGATCATAGAGAGACTTTTTGGGCCGATGAAACACCGACTTTAATTTTAAAGTGGTTGGAAGGTTTTTAAAACGGACTGATTTTTTTGTTGACAATCAAATTCTGGTATTTTATAGTATAAAGTGTTTTTTTAAAAAAAGGATTACATATGAATAAATTATTTTATACTTTTGTTGTTTGTCTTTTGTTTTCTTCGCATGCTTTTGCTGCAAGCAATATTTTTTGTAAAGATTTGCCAAATTCTGACACTTCAAATGCGGAATGCGTCAAAATATCCCAAATCATATATTTAGGAATGATACAAGGGTATGCAAATCGAATGCTTCAATACAAAGAAAAAGAAGGTATTCCAACAACCAAAGAAGAAGCAATAGCTGAATTTTTAGAATTATTCAAGCAAGATACATTTTTTGAATATTTTCAAAAGTGTGGAGAAAGCGAAAAAGATATAGACAAAGCTCAGGCATGTCTACTTTCAAATATCCTAACATTTATGCAACAAAAATTTCAATAGCATTTAGTTTTTTTATAGAGGAATATTGAAAACAAAAGAAAAAGTCGCTAGAAATAGCGACTTTTCTGTTTTTGCTGGAGAGCTCTGGTAATACACGGACTTGACATATACTTGTGTTTTTTGTAACCTACTATCCAAAGGAGAATAGAAAAATGAAACAATTAATTAAACCCAAAGTCCTTCAACCAGGTGATACTATTGCTAGTATCTCTTTATCATCAGGAACTGCTGGGATGTTTCCCAAAAGGTATGAACAAGGTGTCAAACAAATTGAAGAATCCTTTAGGGTGAAAGTTATCTCTACGCCACATGCCCTTTGTACCCCTGAAGAAGTTTACGAACACCCTGAATGGCGGCTGAGTGATTTTATGTGGGCTTTTGAGAATCCAGAAGTTAAAGGTATCTTATCAAACATTGGTGGAGATGATACTATTCGCATGTTGCCACTGATGACGGAAAAACATTTTGAAACGATTTATAATAACCCCAAAATTTTTATGGGGCTCTCTGATACAACCGTCAATCATATGATGTGTTTTAAAGCAGGTCTTACAAGTTTTTATTCCCCATCTTTGCTCTTCGGCTATGCAGAAAATGGAGGTATTCCTGAAATTATGATAGAAAATACAAAGAAAACTTTATTTTCAACAACCCCAGTAGGTGTTCTACCAGAAAGTAAAGAATTCATTGTGGAAAATGTGGATTGGGGATTAGAAAATGCCCCAAAACGAGAACGAATCCCATCAACCCCATGGCGTTATATCCAAGGAGATTCTATCGTTTGTGGTCCATTGATTGGTGGATGTACAGACGTTATGATGAATACGATTATTGGAACAAAGTTGTGGCCAGAATTGGATGATTTTAATAATGCAATTTTGTTCTTAGAAGATTCCGAGGAGCAACCACCTGCAGATTGGGTATTATATTGGATGAGAAATCTGGGAGCTCAAGGTATTTTGGAAAGATTAGCAGGACTTTTATTTGCACGTCCTGGAAATGATCGCTTTAAAAATAAAGAAGAAGAACAAAAATGGCTGGCAAAGTATCCTGAATTTGATAAAGCAATCTTGAAAGGATTGAAAGAATTTGGTCGGACAGATTTACCTGTCGTCACCAATATGGACTACGGACATACTTTACCGCAATTAATTCTTCCCTATGGTGTTATGGCCGAAATTAATCCTGAAAAGAAAACTGTCTCAATACTGGAAAATGGCGTTGCATAAAAGTCCGTGCAATGTGAAATATTAGCGATTCTTATGTCCTTGCACACGGACTCACATAAACGCTTATAAACAAAATAAAAAGCCGCCATTTTTGACGACTTTTGAACTCTGGCTTGGGTAGCTGATTGTAAATTGCGGGGCAATTTATCCCTCATTCTTCGGGACCGCCTGACGGCGTCCATCTTCGCTATCGCTTCGATTCCGAACCAACGCATTCGTTGACATCTAATCCAACTCACCTAAACCAATAAAAAAAGCCCCGATTAACGGGACTTTTTTTATTGGCTGGAGAAGTCTGGTAATACACGGACTTTCAAAAGATATTTTTTTAATGTTTGCCTTGAGTTTTTAAAATGAAATTCCTATATGATTGTATGTTAAATTTTACTTAAAAAGTAGTATTACATGTGTATTAAATATAAAAAAATGTATATAGAGGATTTGGTTTATGGCAAAAACTAGAAAATTTAGTGTTAGACTTTTAAAAGAAGGGCAAACATTTGACAGTGCTTGTAAAGATATAGATAGTTTAACTTTAGTTTCTCAAGATGAGATATATTCGGTGTATTTAGTTTCTGAAGCTATAAGTACTCCATGGTGGAAAGATTATTTAGAAATTCGAGAAAGTTTAACAAATAAAAGTAATTCGGCAATTTTAACAGTCAAAGCTAGTGAAAGAACACTTGTTTATACATTTGGTTTTGCCCATACTAAGTTAAATATGGATTGTTTTGAAGAAAACTTTGGTTTTCTAGTTACCATAAATTCAATTGATGGAGAAAAATTAAAATCCATTGATGCCTACAGTCCAGCAAGTAACACAAAGCAAAAAAGAGTTGTATCTTCAATATTATCAAATATTTATGAATATGATTTTAATGATAGTCAAGATTTAGTTCAAAAGTTATCAGGTGTAATTAAAAATGAGTATAAAGATTTATTTACTAATCCAACCGGTACAGACAGTCTTTCTATGCACTCAAAATCA
>JAZKXR010000003.1:0-118115 GCA_045611705.1 Alphaproteobacteria bacterium
CTCCTGCTCATTACTGCTAATTTTAGCTTTTAATTGTTCATTTTCTTGACGTAATATACCTAAAGCCTTCTCTTTATCCAACTCATGATCTTTTTCAATAGTTGTGATATGATTTTTTAGTTTTTCAATTTCCTGCTTAAAATCAGAAATAGACTTCTCTTTTTCAGCATCTGCTTTTGTTTTGATAAGAGAAAGCTCATTATCTTTCGCTTTTTCAATTTGTGCAACACGCTCACATAAATCTTTATGAAATTCAGCATCTTTGATTTGGCTGACAATAGCGGCATATCCGCTTTCATCAACTGTAAATACTTCTCCGCATTTAGGACATTTAATTTCCGGCATTTTATTTACTCCTTATAAATATCATTCATCAATTCCCATCATCATCTTATAGTGAGATATGTGGCCTTGTTTATCAAAGATTTCTTTAAAAACCTTTTTATATTTTATAATTTGCACATCATCCAAAGGGGAATAAAACTCATCACCCAAACAGGAATGAGATCCATCATTTATCCATGAGCACAGAGCTTGACAAATAATTTTATCATCTCCATCAAACTTATTTTCTAAGTCATCTATTGAAATATTGCCAAGTGTCTTAAAATAATTTTCCAAAATTCGTCTCATATTATTGGGTAAAGAAATAGGATTAGGATTATCATCCTTCACCTCTTGCCATAATACTTGATATGATGTGCTTATCGGATTTTTTTCATAATTAGTTATAATTGACTTGTTGTCTCTCTTTTTAATAATCCAATATGTTTTTGTTTTTAATCTATTAGTCTTTTTAGTAGAATTAATATTTTTTTCAAAGGAAACTTCTTTGTAAAAATAAATATTATGAGTTAAAATCAAAACTTGATTGATATTATTATATTTACTGTCTCTATCTATTATAATGTTTCTAATTAAAGAACTTACAACAAATAAGACTTCGTTATCCAGACTAGAAATAGGATCATCGAAAACAATTACTCTGTTATTATTTGTATCTGTTCCAGTTAAACTTCCTTCTATTAAACTATAAAAATATAAAAAAGCTAAAAAATTCTTTTCTCCTTCGCTTAAAGTATTGTTGACTTTTGTTCCATCACTCCTGATTAGTTCATAATCGTTTTTATCAACCACTTTCAGCCGAAAACCTTGAAACCCAAAAGAATTTAATATTATATTGATTTTATCACAAGTTGGTTGAATACTTGTTATCTTCTGTTCTAAATTCTGTAATTCTTTTTTTGTTTTTATTTGTATAGCTTCTTTTTCTCTTATTTGTCGTTCTATATTATCAATAGCTGCATGTATATTTTTGTTTTTTTCCAAAAAAGATTTTATATCTACTTTAGACTTATCTAATATAAATTTCCAAACTTTTCCTGTTAAATCTTTTCGTTCTGCTTCAAGATTATCAACAACAATATTATGATTGTTAATTTTTTCATTTGCTAAAGTTATTAAATTATTTATCTCATTCAATGTATCTATAGTAAAATCAAGATTAAAAATTCTTGATGGCTCATTGTTTTTGTTTTTTATCTTTTCTAGATTATTTTGTATAACCTTATTAAGCGATGTTACATATTTTTCTAATTGTAATTTATCAATGAAATCATCTTCACTATTTGATAATTCATTTAAATATCGTAATATACTGTCTCCATTCTGCATATAGTCGTTATATAAGTCCCTAATTTTTTTCAAATCCATAGAATAATTATCATTAAAATATTCTTTCAATTTTTTTGAAAAATCATCATGAATTTTTTGTTGACAGAAAGGACATTTTCCGTCTGATTTTTCGTAATATTGTATACCGTTATGAACCCATGCGCTGTTATCCAATTTTTTTATAAAATCAGAAATATCCACATCCTCGCTACCTATTATTATTTTTTGCAAAATACTATTATTTTCCAAAGCACTAAGATTTTCCACCATAACAGGGGTTATTAAAGTCTTTTTTGAAATATTTTGAGAAAATATTTGTTTATATTTTGAAGATAAACTTTCTTCCGAATTTAATGGAGATTGATTTGATGTATTTTCTTCTATTGTTTTATTTTTAAATGCTTTTTTACTACCAAGATATCCCTCAAAACATTTTTTAAATTTTTCTTTATAGGGTAACATATTTCCCCATAAGTTATTTTCAATATATTGTTGTAATGTATTTAGTTCACTTCTTTTACCAGTAATTGTGTCGTTTCCATTTAAGGTGCAGCACAATTTTTTTAAATCAATATCTAATTGTTTTAGATTTTCCTTTTTTTCATTTATTTTTTTCAATATTTCAATATTTTCATTACCTAAAGTAAAAATTCCATGTAAAACATCCTTTTCGAATAGGTGCTCTTTTACAAAATCAGAGTTATAAACTAAGATATCTTTTTTTTGATTGTCTTTCCAGTGAATTAAACATGATGGATACTTGCTAGGATCTTGTAATACTCTGCTGATTGTTGTTTTTCCACTACCATTTGATCCATATATATAATTGACATCAGCTAAATTTGATAGCGTTTGTTTTTCCGTATAGGTAGCTATATTATTTATTTCAATTCTCTCAATCATATTAGTTCCTAGTTGATTATTGTTTGTTGTGTTTATAGTAATATGAACTTATATTGAGCATCTGTAGATCCCATCTAGCCATTCAGAACCTCTTGGATATTCAGTCGTTTTTAAGTCTCCTAGTTACATTACTCTGATTTTGCTTGTTTACGTATTTCCTTAAACAATTGAGCAGCTAAAACACTCATCATAGCTTTATATTTGTTTTTATTTTCAAACAGCGAATTATAAGCTTCTACTTGTTCATCAAATCCGGCATTTGCTGCATCACTAAAGAATTTAGGGAATATTGAAGAAATAAATATTTTTTCTTCATCATCTTTACTAGATTTTATCGCTTTTTGTAATTTTTTATCAGCCATTAATTTATCGTGGATAGAGTTATAAATAACTTTATCAGCATCTGTTAAATCAATACCAAATTGCTCATTAATTTTTTTGATTACTTCATTTAATGGGTCTAACAAATGAGGTTCAGGAACTTGACCGACGCTGCTACCTACGGAACACTCACCTTGTCCTTCTGCAAGTGAAATTGATCCTTTAAATACTTCTTTTAATTTATAATATTCTAATTTAAGTTTGTTTTTAATATCAACAATAGGATCAGCTTCTTCCGATAAGAACTTACTTAAAGCATTGGCATATATAACTTCTTTATGCAGTTTCTCATTAAATAAACGATTAATTTGTGAAATGTAATGATACCATTTTACAAGATTACGAAGATTACGACGGAAATCATATCTTTCAACTTCTTCTAATTTACTATATTTTTCAACAGAAGGTTCTAACATACTCGCAATTTTACCCAAATCTTTATCAGATTGTTTTCCTTCGCAGTAATAAAACTTTGCAAATTCTTCAACATCCTTTTCATTATATATATTAGCTTGAGCAATTTTTGCTTGAACTTCAAATATCAAGTCCGTATTAATAGCTTCTTTTAAGAATGTTTCAGTATAAAAAGGTTCAAAAGCTGTTTTAATCTCTTCAGTTGTATTGATAAAATCAAGGATAAAGGTGTCTTTTTTTCCATGACATACACGATTTAGGCGAGATAGAGTTTGAACAGCCTTAACACCTTTTAATTTTTTATCAACAATCATTGTGTGAAGCAAAGGTTCATCAAATCCTGTTTGATATTTTTCAGCAACAACCAATACATTAAAATCATCGTGGAAGTCGTTTTTTAATTGATTTTCGCTAATATGCGTTCCATCTTTACGAACATTTAATTGTGGTTCTGTATATTCAACACCACCATCTTTCACCGTACCAGAAAAAGCAACAAGAACATCAATGTTTTCATAATCTTTTGCATTTGGTCCTTGTTTCATATCATCTAAATAACGACGCATTTCTTGTAAATAACGAACAGCAGCTAATCGAGATGACGCTACAATCATCATTTTTCCTTTACCACCAATAGCTTTGCTAGTGATGTCTTTGAAGGTTTCAATAATAATTTGTACTTTAGATGATATATTATATGGATGCAAATCAGCATATTTTTTAATAATTCTAGCTGCTGTAATACCTTTAACATCCGGATTATCTTCAGTTTTGTTGGCAATAGCATAACAAGTTTTATATGTCATATAATTTTGTAAAACATCCATAATAAATCCTTCTTCAATAGCTTGTCGCATTGAATAGATATGGAATGGATGAAATTGGCCATTGCTGTCTTCAGAACCAAAAATTTCTAATGTTTTTGGTTTTGGAGTAGCTGTAAAAGCAAAATATGATAAGTTTTTGTGCTTACCGTGTTTAAGCAATTCTTTTAATACAGGATCATCTCTATCAATTTCTTCTTCAGATTTTTCCTCTAACTCTGCATATTGTTTGAGTGCTTCTTCTTCATCCGCTAAAGCAACTTTTAATTTTGCTGCAGCGGTTCCTGTTTGGCTTGAATGCGCTTCATCGCAAATAATTGCAAAATTTTTACCTTTTGCTTTTTCAATTTCATTGTATATAACAGGGAACTTTTGAAGAGTTGTAACAATAATTCTAGCCCCATTGTTTATTGCATCTTTTAGATCTTTTGCATGTTTATCTTTATCAATGTTTTCAATAAAGCCAGGAAGATGGTCCATTCCATCAACAGTTGCTTGTAATTGTTGATCTAATACTCTACGGTCAGTTACAATAATCACGCTTTTAAACAAAGGCTCATTATTCTTTTTAAATATAGTGGCTAATCGATAAGCAGTCCAAGAAATAGAGTTGGATTTGCCTGAACCTGCACTGTGTTCAATCAAATAGCTCTTACCGGAACCATTTTGAGAAACATCTGCAATTAATTTTCTAACAACATCTAATTGATGATAACGAGGGAATATAAGCGTTTTCTTGGTAGTCTTTTTCCCTTTTTTATTTTCTTCTTTAATCTCTAAATTGATATATTTTTGTAAAATATCCATCATAGATTCGCGTTGGAACACTTCTTCCCATAAGTAGCTTGTCATATATCCGTCAGGATTTGCTGGATTTCCTGCGCCACCGTCTTTTCCTGCTCCGTTAGAACCTTGGTTAAAAGGTAAGAAGAATGTATCTTCTTTGTTTAATTTTGTAGCCATAGATGCTTGACGCAAATCAACACAGAAGAATGCCAAAATACGCGAATTAAACTTAAAACATAATTCTCTAGGATCCCGATCGTGACACCATTGATATTCAGCATTACGAATATCTTGTCCTGTGAGCTGATTTTTAAGTTCAAAAGCAAACAGTGGGATACCATTTAACGCAAGAACCATATCAACAGATTTACTATTTTTAGAAGAAAAGAACCATTGGCGATAGCAATGCCAAATGTTATTGTTATAAAGCGCTACGTCGTCTTCATTTAGAGTGGATTCTGGTCTGAAATAACAAGCCTTAAAGTCAATACCTCCACATTTAAAGCCTTTTCTCATAACCTTTAAAATGCCATCACGTTCTACAGCATCATTAAAAAAGTTAATAAACTTCTTTTCTGTGTTTGTACCATAGTTAAACTCAAACTTTTTCCATGTTTTAGGTTGAGTTTTCTTAATAAACTCAATAAACGTATCCTTAAACAAGCCACATTCTGGGACGTATGTTGCATCACCCTTGGTATAACCTCCTGCACAGGATGTTAAAAAGCTTTCAATATCGGCTTCAAAATTCTTTTCTTTAGTTTCTGTTATTGCCATGATACATCTCCTAATCTTTCAAACCTAATTCTTTGCGGATTTGTTCCTTAAAATCTAAAATTTTTTTGCGATTTTTATCTGATGTTTTTTCCCAATGTTTTTTATAGCTATTGGCACTTTCCATAATCTCACCAAATAGGGAATAAAACTTCTCTCTGATATTGACCGCCGCCCATATAGTCTTTGGTTCAATTGCATTAAAAGCATCTCTTGTTTCTTCACTAATATATTTTTTACTTTTATATGTACGGGCATCTTTTTCATATCGCATCACAAAATCATACATTTCCACATACAATTCTTCACGTTTATCACGCAAATGAAGTCTATCAGCACGTTTGTTGGCAAAATAGTTTTGAAACAGATTCAATAACCAGCCGATAACAACGCCAAGCAAGGTAAATGTGCCGCCAATTATAACTTTATGATTTTCTTGATAAAATGCATCCCAATTCATTTTTAGTCCTTTACTCCTAATTCTTTGCGCATCTGTTCAATTAAATTTTTTTCTTTTCCTTTGCCTTTTGCAGCTGAATCAAATAATGATTTAACCTTATTGCTGGCATATATATTGATTATAGGATAAAATTTGGATATAAGTTGCGGACTGTTTTTAAGGAAATCAGGCTCTTTCCTATGATTTTCTTGTGCCATTTCATAAGATGTCCGTAAAATACTTTGATAAGTTTCTTCTCTTTTTTCTCTTAAATGAACTTTTTGCTCTCCAACTGACTTGCGCCACTCAGTAAACCAAGAAACGCCACCGGTTGAAATTGCACCAACGATTACGCCTATAAGTGTATCATTCATTATCTTATGTCCTCCGGTTCTTTTTCTAAGTATTCATCTCCCTGATAGTCTCCAGAAAAATCAGGTCCCAATGAAATTGAATGATTAAATGTATAATCTTTATAATCGACTGATGCTACCTCACTATTTTCCAATGCCTCTTCATCTAATTTTATAGATATAATCAGATTGGTATTAAACTCTAATTCATCATTAAATACATTGTTCCCAATGACTATATCATCCCCTTCATCTGTAAGATAAAAAGAATATCCACTTTCTATAGTAAAATTAAGTTCTGCAGGAATAGAAAAAGATACTATTTTCTCTTCTTCATTATAATCAATGATTTCTATAGCGTTAGCATCTGGAAAGTAAACGTCTAGAAAATCAAATTCGAGATAATCTTCATTATATTTACAAGAACTTATAACATCTATATTTATTGATAGACGATCACTAGAATTCATTATTTCTTCATTAATGCGATTCATAAGATATTCATATTTAGCATAATCTGAAAATATGTCTTTTAAGAGTTGTAATATAAAATTTTCACTTTTATACAATGAAGATAGCGCTTCTTTTATTGTTTTAACACAAATTAAATTATCATTATTATGGCAATATGCTTGCCAATCCTTATCGCAAGAAATAACCAATACTTTCTTATTCTTTTCTGTTGCCCAGTTTTCAAGGGATTGAAGAGCTAATGCATCGGGAAATTCATCTTTTTTCTTTTCAGAAAAAGGAGGTTTTTTATTGAAATATTGTTTGATAATTTTTTGTATGTCGATGTTTTGTGCAGGAATAACTTGTAATCCTGTTTTATTGGCATATTCTTCCAATCTTGTCCTAACTAAATCTCTTTCATCCCAAGTTTTAATCGTTTTAATTTTTTCTTCTGTTATATCTTTGTCAATTCTATAAAATAATCCATTTTTTAGTGCTTTGTTATAATTGGAAATAGCACTTTTAGTCTTTTCTTCCATATGAGAAATTGTTTCTCTTAATACAATATCTGATACAATAAATTTAATATCAGGAGTTCTAGAAAACTGCTGAAACTTAGCCAGTAGACCATTTTCTAAATTAAAGTTTTCCCCTTCAAAGATACTGGTATCTATGGTAATTGCATCAAAATCCATTATGCAACCTCCTTTTTGCCAGTTACATATTCATAGATTAAAGACTTTTTGTAGTTTGCCAATTCAGTTAAGAAGTTTTGCTTTTTCTCGATTAACACATCAATTTCAGAGCATTTTTCATCAAGATATTGTGCAATTTCTCGTTGTTCATCAAGTGGAGGTAAGGTTATTTTTAATTGTTCTAACACTCTCATTCCTATATTTTGCTGTGTTCCAAAGCTCCAATTATCCTCCAATTGTTTTTGGTATTTTTGAGATTGAACAAAATAAAATAAAAACTTGTAAAACAATATCGAAGGATTAACCCTAAATACAGCTAATGGAGACCAGATAGTAAATTTTTCTTCAGTATCAACTATGGAAACCCTGCCTGTAGTTGCCCCAGACTTAATCATTAACAAGTCATTTAACTTTGGAATATATTTCAAGCAGCATTCTTGATAAAATTCTTCAGAAATATAACCGCGTGCATGAGAGAAATCAATGGTCCCTTTTCCGAACGACACAGCCTCTGCAGATATAAAAGGAATTCCTGCGTCAAATAGTTGTGGTGTTGTGTGTGGACCATCTGTAATTGGCATAGATAAACAATGTAATGTTTTTCTAATCTCCCAATCCTCTGGAATTTCACCAATCCACTCAATATTACTGTCTTTCATAGCACGGTTTGGACGAATACCTTTGGTTACTGCTTCGGTGATAACGGATTGCTTGAGTTTTTTGTATTCTTCGATAGATTGTTCGGTTTTTCTGATAATTTCATCAATTGCCCCACATTTTTCATCTAAAAACATTGCAATCTTATTTTGCTCCGCTAACGAAGGAGATGGTAATTTGATATTGAACAGAGTATCATTGCCAAGCGTCCACCTATTATCAAAAGAAACACCTTTACCAAGTGAAAACAGAGCAAAACTCCAATACATGGTCTTAAAAAAATAGTCATAATAAACAGAATTATATCCTGTCTTATTTCGTAAATTAACATAAGCAGGACTGATAACCCCCTCAACTTTTGAAATACTACAATTTGCACCACTGTATAAATCCATAGGATTTAATAATAAATCACCGATAGCAACCGGATTATAATTATAATAACTAGCAGCTAATTGCCCCTCATTAGAGCTAATATCTCTTACTTTCACTCCTGATCTTGCTAAAGATAAAACAACAGGATCTTCTTGTTCCGCTTTTGCATCCTTTTTTGTAAATATATATTTTACACGTTTTGTACTCCAAGTTTCAGGAATTTCACCGATCCACTCAATACCGCTGTCTTTCATTGTTCTGGACATTATTATTCTCCTTTTGGAAACAAGCGGTTTAATGAGCTTGTTATATCAGTTTCGAGTGTATTTAGACGATTTATAATATCAGATGTCTTTTCTGGTGCTTGGTATTTGTAGAAATAACGTGTCATTGGTATTTCATAACCAATTTTGGTTTTATTTGCATCAACCCAAGTTTCTGGTGCATAAGGTTTAACTTCGCGTTCAAAATAATCATTGATATCTTCATTCATTGGTACATTTTCAGTATCTCGTAAACTTGCATCAGCAACGGGTTTACCTTTTTTAAGGATAATGTTGCCATTTTCATCTTTTTGAGGCTGTTCTACAACGATCTTTTGATAACCAAAGTCAAAGGCGCTAAAAATCTTGCTTTCGCAATAAATACCATTTTCATCACCATAAATTTTATCATTTTTGAACTCACCAAAGGCAGTTACAATGATTTTGCGACATTTATTGGTAATATCGTTGCGTTTGTTACCGATGGATTTACGGCGAGGTTCAAAGCAATGGCTAGCATCTATTAGTTGAACTTTACCTTGCTTATGTGCAGGTTTATTTTTGTTTAACACCCAAACGTATGTTGCAATACCAGTGTTCATAAACTGGTCATTAGAAAGTTGAACAATGGCTTCTAACCAATCATTTTCTAGAATATAACGACGAATTTCAGAAGGTCCGGAACCTGCATCTCCGCTAAATAATGGAGAACCATTTTGAATGATGGCCATTCTACCATCTTCTGCCATTTTAGCTAAACCATTCATCATAAATAGTTGTTGTCCATCGGAAATCTTTGGAAGTCCGGGTTCAAAGCGTCCATCTTTACCTAAAGCATGTTCAGCTTCAACAGCTTTTTGTTCTTTCTTCCAATCAATACCAAAAGGAGGGTTAGAGATGATATATTTAAACTTAAAACCCTTAAATTTATCATCCGAAAGTGTATCACCATAACGCATATTGTCTGCTTCCCCACCGCGGATAAGCATATCGGCTTTTGCGATAGCGAATGTAGAGGGATTAAACTCTTGACCAAAACAAGTTACAATAGCTTCGGAATTTAACTGTTTAATGCGTTCTTCCATACAAGATAACATCTGGCTTGTACCCATTGTCATATCATAAACAGAAATATGTTCATCACGAAGATTTGCATCTGTTAACAAAAGATCTGTCATTAAATAGATAATATCACGACTAGTAAAGTGAGCTCCGGCTTCTTCTCCATAAGATTCAGAAAAACGACGAACTAAATCCTCAAAAATATAGCCACAGTCCACAGCACTAATTTTATCAGGACCAAGATAACCGTTGTTTGTATTAAATTCTTTAATAACCCAATAAAGTGTATCAGATTCAACCAAACGTTTGATAATATTTTCAAATTCAAATTTGGCTAATACATCTTGAACATTCTGTGAGAAACCATTTAAGTAGTTTTCAAAGTTAGACTTAATATGGTCAGGATCTGCTAACAATTTCTCAAAAGTAAATTTACTGGTATTATAAAATTGATGATGACTGGCTTTACACATAAAACCGTCAATTACTTCAAAATGCTTTACTTTTTCATATTTTTCTTGGATTTTATCATAGTAAGGCAACAAACAATCGTGAAAGCGTTTCACAACAGTCATTGGTAGGATAACCAATCCATATTCGTGTGGTTTAAATGGACCTGCTAAATGATTTGCAATATTCCAAATAACTGTAGCTTTTTCTTGTAAGTTTTTACCAACTTGTTTAAATGCTTCGTTTGCCATGTCCAGTCCCTTATAATGATATAAAAATATACATGTATGCTATTCTATAGAAAGTGCAGAGAAAAAGCAAGGAATAAATAAGAAAAATCAAAAGAGTAAAGGGAGTTTTTGGGGCACTTCTAAGTTATTGTCTTAATATGATTTTTCCATTTTAGTAATTGGATTGATGTTTTATAAATGATTTCAGATACATAAAATAGGGCATGTTTTTTCAAAGTGACCAGCCAGAAGTGACCAGTGACCAGCCAGAATTTTTTATACCCCATTATAACCCTTGTATTTATTGGTGTTTGAGATATACCCGACCAGCCAGAATTTTTCTGTTTCGCTAGAAATATGGCGCGGCTTGCGTCCCCGCATATGAAATCTCGCCAGGAAGGACCCGTTGGATTACATCTGCGAGAGCATTGTTTTTTATAAAAATATATGCTACTAATATACAAAATGCTATGGAGGTTTTATGCAAAAAGGTGAAATTATAAGATATGTTGATATGACGATTGAAGAAGGAATGAATCTTCAACGTGGTATGAATTACAATATTCAAGGCAGAGCTTATCATATCATTTTGATGAGCGTTAGACCTAATGCTCCATATGCAGATGAATGGATTGAAGAAGAAAATACCATCATATATGAAGGCCATGATGTTCAAAAGAATTATAATTATACAGATTTACCTTGCGATCAAGTTGACCAACCAATGAACACACCTTCTGGTGGATTGACTGAAAATGGAAAATTTTACGAGGCAGCCATGCGCCACAAAAATGATGGAGCAAAAGCCGAAGTAGTTAAAGTATATGAGAAGATACGCGATGGTATTTGGGTATATAATGGCTTTTTTAAATTGGTTGATGCTTGGATCCAAAAATCTGGGAAGCGTGATGTATTTAAATTCAAGCTTGTGATGATAGAAGATGAAACAGAGTCAGAAAAAGCACTAGATGTTTCAAATTTAGAGATGGAACACAATAGACTTATTCCAACATCTGTTAAAGCCTTAGTTTGGGCTAGAGATAAGGGAAAATGCGTCAAATGCGGATCTAATAAAAATCTGCATTATGACCACATTATCCCATTCTCAAAAGGAGGCTCATCCAAGGACGCAAACAACATTCAATTACTTTGTCAAACTTGTAACTTAAGAAAACACGATAAAATTGAATAGCATTTATAACCACTCTCCATAATTAGCAAGTCGGCTTAATGCGAAATGCCAGCCGCCAATCCGGCGACCCTTTTGATCACACCAGCCGGTAGAGTAGTAATGGTCAAAGAAACGGTCCAGATCTACCGTCAATTCTTTTTCCATTACATATCGCCGCACCTCATCCTCATCTGGGGGAAGTTGGTCAAAATGATAGGGCATCACAGACTTTATCTGCCGAGCAAATACACTGCCGATTGAGCGTAACTCACCGCTTGATGTATTTTGAAAATGTTGAGGCGTGTATAAATTTTCTTTCCTTATAACATTATTCCCTTCTTTACTTTCTTTATTTATGGGTTCATCGGGGGCTGGGGCAGGATTTTCTTCGGGCGATGGTCGGGCGGACTTTCTCTTTTTATTTTCCATCAAGCCCATATATTTCAAGTAGTTTGGCATCTTTATAAGTAGGGCGTTGTTAACGCGTATTGTCTCCACTTCATGAATGTCCTTTAACTTCTTCAACAGGCGCTTGATTTCGTCTCGGGATTTATGAAGGGCATCCGCCAAATGCTGATAGCTGGTGACTAGTTCCCCTTTCTGAACTTCATTGGTTCCCCACTGGCGGATTGTATAATTTGCCCGCATTAAAAGATATGTGAACAGTTTCCAAGCCGCATCATCATAAAACAGAGGCCAATTGGTGAACTCACGATCCAACATAATATAACCGTTACCGGATGGAATTGTGTCCTGAAACGAGAAAGAAAGAGATATCGGGTGTCTCAGTTTTTTCATGAAACCTCCCTATACTTTGGGAAAACCGAATAGTTTTCTTTGTTCGGTCCAACTGGCCGGGATAGAGGCTCTGAGCAATTCTCGGGCGGTCATTGTTTTGGGTTGAGCTCCCCGTAAAATGGCATCAATAATATCCGGTGCCAAAAAGGTGAGCCGAATTTGCGCCCCGATATAGGCCGGATCCTGATGATATACTTCGGCCAGTTCATGCAGGTTTAAGTTCTTGGCTTCTTGGGTTTCACGATAAGTAAAACCGTTGGCTAAAATCTTAATGAGATAACGGTCTTCTTTCTTGGATGGCTTTTCAGCTGAGGTCAAATACAGCATATCCGATACCGTTTCGGGCAAATGAATCTCCTTGCTCCCACGATGTGTAATCAGGTTAAAGGGGACGGTAGATTCCATCAGTTCCGGTTTTGATTCATTAGGTTTCAAACTGGCTTTCAGGCGTTTGTCCATCAGGTGAAGGGCCAACGGTTTCCAGACCACAATAATTTTATCGGCAAAAATCGTTACCCCGTGAACCAGCAGGCTGACTATTTTTTCCTTTTGTGCGCCGGTCAGTTGTTGAAAAACAGAATCCGTTTCACGCATTGCATAAAAGACTTCGCTTTCTTTCAAGTCCGGTTGCACTTGGCAGGCTTCCTGCGCCAGCGCCTGTAACACATACGGGGATTTAATCAGCGGATTGAGCAAGTCCATCACCAAATTATCCAACAAGTGCATGGGGATGGCATTCAGCCGACATGAATGAGGTCCGTATTTTTTGTGGGTGCTATCGGTATAATAATAGTATCGTTTTCCATTTTTTAAAGAATATCTGGGATAAAGTTTTTGCTCACAACATCCGCAAGATAAAATCCCGCGGAGTAATCCGTTTTCCTCATTTTTACTGACCGGTTTTAACCGCCGCCGCCGTATTTTTTGTGTATTTGATTTGAATAGGTTTTGGGCGGATTCAAATGTTTCTTTATCAATAATCGGTTGATGTTGGCCCGGGAAAGAAGTCCCTTTATGAGTAATCTCACCGATATAAACACGATTAGTAAGCATACTCCTTAAAAAGGTCCAGCCGGGAACTTTTCCCCGGAAAGTGCAATTTTCCCGTAAAAGGGCGTGCCCCACCATGGATAAATTACCGGATGATAAAAACAGTTCATAAACGTGCTTGACCTTTTCGGCATCTTCCGGCACAACCACCAGTTTTTTATTTTCACCTTTATAACCAAACGGGGGAACACCGCCGACCCACATGCCTTTTTTCTTGGATGCCAGAATCTTATCGCGGATACGCTCACCGCTGATTTCCCGTTCAAACTGCGCAAAAGAAAGAAGCACATTCAACATCAATCGCCCCATGCTATCTGCCGTATTGATATTTTGTGTCACCGATACAAAAGAGCAGTGGTGTTTATCAAAAATTTCAATCATCTTGGAAAAATCCAAAAGAGATCTGGTCAACCGGTCAATTTTATAAATAACCACCATATCCACTTTATTCGCTTGAATATCGGCCAGTAATTCTTGAAAAGCCGGTCGGTTCATATTACCGCCGGAATAACCACCGTCATCATAATGTTTGTCTATCAATTCCCATCCTTGATGACGTTGCGCCTTGATATAATTTTCCCCGGCTTCCCGTTGAGCTTCCAGGGTATTAAATTGTTTTTCTAATCCTTCGTCTGTTGATTTACGTGTATAGATTGCACATCTCATTGTCCAACTCCAAAAAAGCGTTTTCCCGAGGTGCGTATGCCTGTGATATGATGGGCAGCTGATGATAAACTGGTGTAATAGGTGCCGTCCATATCTACGCCCCTTTCCAAAATAGTGACACGATAGTCCGTCCCTTTATAGGTGCGGACTATCACTGTTCCCACCGGATATAAACTTTTCTTGCGTTGTTGTTTTTCAAAGAGTTTTTTAATCAGGCTTTTTGTCTTTAAGGATAATCCCCCATGGCGTAATTCTTGCAAGCGGTAAGAAACGCGCAAGATGTAAAACTCTTTATTGCCAATGCGGGTTTCTTGATTATACAGTTGCATATAGTACTGTTTCAGGACAGGAAAAGGCAAATCCGGCACAGTATTAATATCAATGTTTAAGTCAAGATCTGTATCAACCATAACGACTCCTTGTGAATACAATAACGCTCTTTTTACAATTTATATCCAGTTAATTCTGATGATTTTCGGCACTTTCTTCCCATTGATTGAAAACTTTCAACAAAGTGGGGAGTATGACCAGCGCCAATTCGTGTAACGGATTGTTCATGGGCTACCTCTTATCAAAAGTGATTGCTGTTTTTTCGGCCGATTCCACCCAAGCATCTAAATCCGCTACATCATAAAAACTATGACCGCGTACTTTTCTGAACTTGGGGCCGGAACCGTCCACTCGATATTTTTGCAAGGTGCGTTGGGCTAACCCCAGATAGGTGGCGGCATCTTTTGTTGTGTAAAAGCGTTGCGTTACTTTTCTTTTTTCCATCTTTTATTTCTCCATAATTTCTTGTTGACATTGCTCGCCTTATGCGAACAAGGCAAAGATAAAGCTTAAAAAGAAGAATAAACATTGAGATTTTTTGAAGAAAACTAGAATTTTTCAAAAAATCCCAGTTTGCGAAAAAAGTGTTGAGTACAAAAAACTTGTTCCTGTTCCCCCTGAAAAATATTGCCTTTTTATCGCCTTTTGACTATATCTTTGGATATAGGAGTATCTGATGAAGAAATTTTACAGGAATTTATTTCAAGTATATTTGTTTATGGCCCGGGCTTTATTTCCGAAAGATTCAGCCCTGCAACGCGAATTTTTACTGATAAAGGTCTCAGGTCTTGAAAAGGAAATGGCCGAAGTTTTTGAAAAATTGGGTGGGGTTGCCCTTTTACGCCTGTGCCGATCGGCCAAAGAGATGAAAAAATTACAAGAGCATATTCAAACAACCGATTGGGCTTATGTCATGCGGATGTTAAAGACAATGCAGTCTATGCAACAGGAACCCAAATTGGCAGGTAAAATCAGCCTCAACAAAGCGGCATTTGTTTTGGATAAAGACATCAAAGAGGGAAAAGCTAAAGATTCCCAAAAGAATAATGCACCCCGTTATAAAGATATCTGGCGTCAATATCGGGGTGTGGTCCATCTGATAGAGGCCCTTCAAATTATGAAAATGCAGTATCTGGAATTGACAGGCGATCCTATCCCTTTTGAAGCCTTTTTGGCGTTGGCGCTGGATCACCTGAATTTGGCCGCCTATCAACAAGGGGAAGAATTGAAGAAAATGCTGGAAGGTCATACCAAAAAGCCCATTGTGCCGGCGGATGAATTTTTTGTGATAGAAAAACCAAAACTGGCCGAAAATGAGTTAGCCACTGCCTTGGTGAAAGAGTGCCTTTTGACAGACCCGTCACTCAGTAAGAAAATCAGTAAATACCGCGCCCCTGTCTTTGATTATGGGCAATTTGACATTCTAAGCGATAATTAAAATTGCCTAGCTGATGTCATATTTTATCTATTTTGTAAAAAAATGCTTGATTTTCTCCTAAAACTCTAATATAATTGGAGTAATAGGAGAAAATATGATATATTCTTTTGACGATTTAAAAACAAAATATAGTAATTACGCCAAAATTTACGATAAAATACGATATGAAGTAAAGGCAGGCCGCTTGATACCTATTGCACGTGAATTATATGAAACCGATCCTACGACCGATGGACAATATCTGGCCGGACGTATTTTCGGACCGTCGTATTTATCTTTTGATTATGCACTGTATGTTTATTCCCTCATTCCGGAAACTGTTTATAAGACATATACATCTGCCACATTTAACAAGCGCAGAAAAAAGAAGTATCAAAATAATTTTGGTTTGTTTACATACAGGGATGTTCCGGCAGAAGTATACCCTCTTGCCGTATTAATTCATGAGGAGAATGGCTATTCTTACCAAATTGCAACGCCCGAAAAGGCATTATGCGATAAATTATACACTTTACCGCCCATCAAGAATTTGACAGAATTAAAGGAACTTTTGTTTGAAGATTTGCGGATAGATGAAGGAGAGTTCGCCAAGCTTAATAAGGAAGTATTAGAAAAAATAGCTCCTCTTTATCATTCAACCAATCTTCACATGCTTAGTAAGCTGATTAGGAGAACTTTATAATGCAAACCATTTTAACCCAGATGTTGGAACAATATCAAACAAAAACTCTGACGGAAAAGAAAAACGCTATAAAGGAGGTTGTCCAAGAGATTGCCTTATGCGGGTTATCTCGAGCCAATTTCTTTAAACATGTTGCATTTTATGGCGGTACAGCATTGCGTATTTTTTATGGCCTCGATCGTTTTTCTGAAGATCTGGATTTTTCGCTTATATCTCCAAATCCGGATTTTGATTTAAAACCATATTTTAATGGGCTGGAAACAGAACTGGCTTCGGTCGGCTTAAAATTTTCCATAGAAGAAAAAATAAAGTCCGTTGATTCTGACATTAAATCAGCCTTTTTAAAGGGAAATACAAAAGAACATATTGTCAGTATTTATGGCTTGCAGGACATCAATATTAACCCTAGTGAGATAATCAAAATAAAGTTTGAGGTTGATACCAATCCTCCGGCCTTTGCCTCCTTTGAGAATAAATACCGATTACTGCCGTCACCATATCAAGTTAAACTTTATGATATGCCGTCATTATTTGCCGGTAAGGTTCATGCAGTTATTTGTCGGACTTGGAAAAATCGTGTTAAAGGGCGTGATTTATATGACTATATATTTTACCTGTCGCACCGATCAAAAATAAATTTACCCCATTTAAAAGCAAGACTTGTAGATTCTGGTGCTTTAAAGGACGATGATACATTTACGATAGAAACTTTAAGAACGATGTTAAATGAACGTTTTGAAGCTATTGATTACGAAAGTGCAAAACAGGATGTATTACCGTTTATTACCGATGCGAATAAATTGGATCTATGGAGTAAGGAGTTTTTCATAGATATTAGTAAAAATCTTGCGGATAAATGATCAATAACAAATAAAGATTTACTTCTAATATCCGGTCTTTGATTATGGGCAATTTTGATATTCCGAGTGATAATTAAAATTGCCTAGCGGATAAAGATACGAAACAGAAAAGGCGCAAAGTTATGCCTTTTTATGGATTGCCTAGCAAAGAAAGTTTTGGGTGGTTCATTTGCTTAAATAGCACTTTTGCTTTCATCTCACAAAAATTGCGGATGAATTGTGGTAAATGGGCATTTTCACATTGAACCTAAAATTCATCACAAGAGCCTTTATAACTTAGCTTTCATCGCCTCATTTCAGGCACGAAAAAAGCCCGTTTGAAACGGGCTGAATCTTAAATTGGTGGAGGTAAGGAGGGGATGCCTATTGCCCCGATTAAATAACTCAAAAGATTAAAATTTTTTTTGAGCTTTTTGGGGGCAATTTTTCTGGTGTATCACCTCTACCACACCTTCATCAATGCCAATTTTAATCCATTTCCCTCCTGTTGTCAAGTGATATTTAAAATGGGTTCCAAAATCGCGGTGATACGGAGCTGTGTCCCAGAACCAAAAGGACAGAAATTTACCCCATGATGTCTTGGCACAGGTCATGGGGTGGCAAAAGTGTTGGTGTCCCAGATGTCAAAAATACCTCAATAACCTCTCGGTAATCATACGTTGCCCCTCTTCATAAAGTCGGTCTAAATATAGCTGTTTTGTTATGCCATCATTCAGTAAGCTTATATTTCGTATGAGGTTATGAAGTGAATCTACTGAGGGATGTCTTTGTTCGCAAAGTATCATTCCAAAATAGTATTTGTTCTTGTTTAGGAACTGTTCTGAGAACTGGTATTGACTTTCCACAAGACCAAGTTTCCTTAAGTACTTATAGCACTTTGTTATGAATCTGGTGTCTTCTTCCTGATACTTATAGTATGGCTTTTCCAGTTCGCCATCCACTTCTTCATCTACCGATTTGAAGGGTTTTGGTTGTGGGGGCACGGTTCGTTTGGCTTCCCCAAGTTTATCCTTAATACGGTTCAAGTTTTCAGAGATTGTATCTAAATCTACTATCATTGGGACTCCTTGTTTCCTAACATTTTTATTTATCTCCCTGCGATTAAAAAATGTAATCGGGCAATTTTGAACGGATTTAATTTTTCCTAAAAAAAGTGGAAATACGATCTTGACTTAAACAAAAAATTATGCTGATCGATCGGCATAACGAAAGGAAACACAATGACCGAATTTGATGAAAGAAAAAAACAACTCATAGAAAAATTGATGTTTTGTAATGGAACAGAACATTATTATACCAATCCGCATTTGGCATTCCAATATACGGATGGGGTAAAAATATTCTGCGATATTGCAGAAGCATATTGGGTGTTAGATATTGTAAATAGTGTCGTTAAAACAAAGCCAGAAATGAATAATGACCTAATCAACATTATATTGAAGGTAAAAGAGGATAAAACAGCAAAAATCACATTTA
This sequence comes from Alphaproteobacteria bacterium, assembly GCA_045611705.1. Lineage (GTDB taxonomy): Bacteria > Pseudomonadota > Alphaproteobacteria > CAAHEQ01 > UBA3637 > UBA3637. The sequence goes on from JAZKXR010000003.1 coordinate 19,205, forward strand.
GACAGCGGATTAAGTTCATTTATAATCAAAAGATTCCTTTTACGGATTGTCCAAGTGGTGAGTGGAAATTTTATTTTAAGGATGGGGTGTTTTTCTGGAATGGGGAATACTAATGAATAAGGAACAAATCAAAGAAGCGATTTTAGGTCAGCTAAATTGTCGGAAGGAGGATACCCCCTTGTGCCAATTTTCAACATTTTATCCCGACATGGAAATAGTGGAGATTTTGTTAAAGGGGGCTGATATTCAAAAGAGCTTTAACAATCAACCGCTCGGATGGGTATTTCAGTTCTGTGAACCAAACTGGGACAAGATTCTGGAGCTATTATTCAAATACAAATACTATGCCTTACAACTACACAAAACACGGGATTTTGAATACCTTTTGCGATTGTTGGACAGGGTTAAGAAGGAAACAGTCCTGTATGTTTTGAACAGTATGAAGCGACACAATTTCCATTTATCCGAAAAACAGACCCTTTTATTACAAAGAGAGGAACACACGAATTTGTTCAAACTCTTCACAGAGGTTTTTGATTAAAAAATGTAATCAATAAATAAAGATATGGATAAACAACAAGCACTCTTAAAAGCTATCAAAGAAAGAAACCTCAAACTCATTCAATATTATGTAAAAAATGGGGCAGATTTGAACAGGTCATGTTCCCCCATTGGAACAACTCCTTTTATGTATGCCATGAACTATTTTCGGAAAGCTGAGGATGTTGAAACCCTGATTGATATGGGTGGAGATGTCAACAAAACCAATGACCACGGGGAAACACCCTTGATGTTTGCCGTCCGTGGACAGTGTGATTCAATCATCCCTTGGCTATTTGTGGACTCAGGTGCGAAATTGGATACACAGGATATGTGGGGAAATACAGCTTTTATGAGAGTCCTTTTGGATAAGAACATTATCCAGAAAAAGAAACTTCTTTATGCCTTTTTGGATTATGGGGCAGACCTTACCAATTTGAAAAATAAAAAGGGGCAAACGGCTTGGGATATTATGTGGGGGATAATAGTGCATAAAGGGGTCTGAACTTTCATTCGCTCGAGGTTAAATATTTACATAGTTTTCTTAAAAGTAGTAGACTTAATTAAATGTTTAAGATATAATACCACTATGAAAAGTAAGCGAACTCCTTTAATTGAACTGAAACAAGTCAAGCAAAAAGACAACTCTTATGTAACGACCTCAAATTACAAGGATATACCTGTTACCGCTGAGGACAGAAAAGAGTTGCTTGAAAGATTGCAACTTGTATATCAACTCAGAACTTTAGGACATAACTACTGCAAAATGTGTTCAGATAAGGGTAAGTGCTTAGGTTGCATATGGAAACAAATTGATTTCCATCTTCTTTCGGCAGAAAATCTTATATCTTCTTTAACGGAATTAGTGAATGTATCACGACCTGAAGAGCCTTCGTGGAAACAAGAAGAAAGAGAAGAGTTAAAGAAGGTACTCATTAAAAAGTTAATATCTGCTCTTAGCGAAATGCTGTCAGACCTATCTGAGGAGGATTTGGATGTCAAAACAAAATAGCAACCTCCCTAATATAAAAGGACAATACGGTAATTTACTAATTAACTCTGAGATGCCAGCTGAATTACTCTCGGCTGATAATAGAGATGCGATTATCATCTATCATCTGGTAAATGCGTATAAGATGCTTGAAAAGCAAAATAGCCAATATACACCACCTAAAGCTTCTATGGCAGGACTATCGCTTAGTGGGCAAGCAGAAGATTTAGTAAAAAATGCATTAGAGCTATTATCTGTCCATAACAAACAAAACTTATCTTATCTTATAGATACAACTTCTTTATCCTTGGCAGATATATGGGAGTTTTTGGAAAAATGGAGAAAAAAACATTCTATTTCTTCGAAAAACTATATTTACTTCTGAGTTCCTCTAATTTTTGGTAATCTCTAGCCACATAGGCATCTAGAGCATCTTTGGGATAAACAATAGACTTATATTCACCTAAGAATGGAATGCTATCTTTTTCGGTTTTGGTTTTATCTCGTTCTCTCATTTTTGCTAAGAACGCCCGAGACCTTCCAATATATTCGGCAGCTTTCTTTGGTGGATACCAATCTGTTTGATTATCCAATGAAGGAGTGTCGTTTGTATTTTTCTCACTCCTCCTTATTATGTATTCAGATTCGTAACAACAATTTTTCAATTTAGAACATATATTTGCATAGTTATTTGATTCAATTTTCTCAATTAGTGCACCAGAATTCAGGTATAAATCTGCATAGGAGAATTTCCCATTAATCTTCAAATTCGATATTAAGGTATTAGCATATAACAAATCTGCATCATTTATTTTAACATCGCCATCAAATACGCTGTTTTTTATTTCTAATGTGCCACCTTGCCAAATATATGTTACCTGCTTCATTGTAAGTGCACTGCTCTTTAAGAAATAGCAATCCTGTATTGTAAAACCAAGATAAATTGAACATGGATACATTGTTATTTTTCCAGCTATTTTGGATTCATGAAATCCTACTGGTCCATGGAAATATCTTGGGAATTTGATATCAGAATCTATCTCGCACTTACGAAATTCAACTCTGCCCATACCTTTTGAAAAATCAAATGTACCTGTTATATGACAATTATCAAAGATAACAGAATGAACCCATGTATCCATTATTGGTGATGAGATTATCTTAGACAAATATTTAGCCAGCTTGTCGTTTACTTCAATATCACGAATAATAATATCCTTATCAAACCCCATCATGTTCTCTATGGGTATCTCTGATACTTGTAGTTGCGAATGCTCAAAATGAAAGTTTAGTACTTCTTCTTCTAAATCAGGATTATTTCCTGAATGTACAAAAAGATAGAGGGCTGAAATAAAGCCATCTTCCAATTTTCTCCTGTCATCCTTTGGCAGAAGGGAGTTGGTTTTTACAGTATAATCCTCAATGCCTTCAAAAAATGAGATAAGATAACTTAATGCGGGTTTAGTTGTTTCTTGGACCAGGTTCTCACAATTTGCTATGTATCCAAGGATATCGGTTCTCTTTTTGTATTGTCTCAAATCTATTTGTTTTTCTGGCTTCTTTACCACAAAAAAAGAAATTAGCGTCACTATGTTGTATAGGTGTCTAATTGTCCTATCGACTATGAAAACGCTAGCAACATCCCCATAACTGTATAAAACACTTCTTTTTGGGAAAAGACTCGATATAAAAAAGATATCCCGCAGGATAGCCATATAAATCAATTTTTCTTTGTCATCTACTTTTTTTACGGCATCTTGTTTCATAAGTACCTCTTTTAGTCATAATATCAAAAAAATATCCAAAAGTCCAGTAAAACCAGAAATGTTAAAAAATCCACCTTTTTTAACATTATCCCTGTAAGCCCTATAAAATCAACATTTTTGAAAATGCTCTAAAATCCACTCGTGCCAAAATGTTTAACTTTCGCTATAAAAATCACTTTTTTTAACATTTTTTATAAAAACGATCTTGACCTTCTTTTCAAAATATGTTGATCAGATCAGCGTAACCAAAAGTACTTAATTTTTACGAAAGGATAAAAAATGGTAAACCAAGTTTTTATAGATGACAAAAAAATCAAAGATATTCTGACCTACATACAAGGGATGCGACATGCGGAACAAATTCGGATGATGTTCCTCTGTTCGCTGAATGGTATGAGGTCTATAAATTTCACTTATCTTCAAGCTGGAGATGTATATACCCCAGACCTAAAGGTTAAGGATGTTATTTGTTTGGATAAGGATAAAAATAAAGGGAAGTTCGGATGTTCTTATTACCTTAATACCCAGATGAAGAAAGAGTTTAAGGAGTATTTGGGGTATTTGAAGTCCAAAAATGAAGAGATTTCCCCAGAAATGTATCTGTTTACCTCTCAAAAGATGGGAAAACCTTTCAACCGTGTTAGCATTAGTAGACTATTCTCAAGTATCTACCACAAATTTTCCATAGAAGGAGGATCTCACTTGGGGCGTCACTTGTTCGTGAGTCGCCTTATCAATGCTGGGACCAATATCTGTTTGGTTCAAAAACTCGCCAACCATCGAAATGTAGCAACTACTCAAAGGTACTTCAACTATAACGAGAAAATGCTCTCAAATGCCGTGGAGAATATCACGATTTAGCGGGAAGATAACATTTTTTGTTTAAATAAACTTAAACAATCCTTATATATATACATTTGTTGTTCCTTGTGCTCGTCAGAATATATACCATCCATAAAGTTTGGAGATTGACCGTCTCCAAAAACAGCAAACGACATAACCATACAATCTGATGCGATATTTGCAAGTTTTTTCCCTTCTGGATTATCTGGAACACGGTCTTCTATTCCCTTCATCAAGAAATTCAATTTCCTTTTATCGGCTTTTGATTGTATTTTTTTTGCTTTACCTACCCACTGCTTCATACAGCGGTATCTTCCATCAGAGACTTTTTTATAGTCTTCTTTTGTGGGTTCTACAATACTAGTTTTTGGATTTGCTCCTGATTGTTCACAATCGTAATTAAATTTCTCATCTCCTAAAGGATCTCTCATACTTTTTACAATACACTCAGCAAAATCTGCATTAAAACCAGATGCCTTTACTCCTTCCAGCATAATATAATACCTTCTATTTGCCCAAAAACAGGTTCTATTTTCCTCAGTCATAGCATCTTCCCGTTCTGCTTCCGTTTGTGTTTTATCTTTTTTAGCAAGCAGAGTTAGGTATGCGGTAACGTCTTTCTCAACAAAGCACCTCTGTATTGCATATTCATTCGCTTTTTTTGTAATAGGATCAATTTCAGGTAACGTTTGGTGGTTCTCCTCTTGTGAAACTAATGGTGTCTTGGGACTTTCTTGTGTTGTGTTACAACACACTAAAAAGAATGATAAAAGTAAAATATATATTTTTTTCAAAGTGATTTCCTTACGTATTTTCTTTTTGTAGATGTTTTGCACGCAATTCTTCAAAGCTGTTAAAATTTTCGGAATCCTTGTTAAAAATTCTTAACAAGTTCTCACGGGTTAGGCATTCTAGCATAAGTTGAGTATAAACTCTAACCATTTTTTCATTTCCATCAAACAATCCACTTTCATAACCTAATTTTATATTATCTGGCTCTATCTCATTAATACATTCCAATTCTTCATCAGTTCTTTGAAAATATACACTAAATAGGTATCTCAAACCCATAAACATGCTGATTGTACTATTAAAATTTATGAATAATATTTTTGCATCCTCATTCCTTTTAGCCTCATCAATAAGTTGACTTATGGGGGCAAATTCTTTTACTGTTATATCTAGAGGGGATATAACCTCTTTAGAAGGATCACGCCCATATGCTGATCCCGTAAAGATTAATAAAAACAACACTGTTAGAAATTTTTTCATGTTATCCTTTCACAATCAATTTATTTGTTTGTATGGTAAATTACATTTATAGAAAACTGTTTTTTCTGCTTTTTCTAATTCTTCAACTTTTTTCATTTCCCCATATATATTTTCTTTCATAAAAACAAAACCACGAATTGTTAATAGTCTATTGTCTGAATTTGCTGCAAGTTGCTTAATTTTCTTTATAATACAATTTGTATCAGTTTCAGACAATCTATGTCCATTTGCATATGCATCATGTAATCTTGCTAATAGCATATTCTCAGGTGCATACAGATCAAAGCATCCTGCAGGTCTTATTGCTGTATATCTTATATCACTCATTATTCCTTTTGTTGTTATTTTCTCATTAACATACCGCTGAAGCCACTCTGCATAATCCTCATTATCTAATATAATTGATTGAATTCCAAGTAGACATTTGCAATATGCTCTATAGTCATCTGGCTCACCACCATTTTCCTTTGATTCGGAGTATCTACAATGACGATATGCTTTCCAATATGCTTCATGGTCCTCTTGTTCCTCTCTATTTTCTTCCAATTCTTCTTGCTCACTTTCGTTCATATATGCTTCGTAAGCTTCTGCGTCTTCTTTGTGTTCATCTAGATTAGTAGATTGAACTTGATTCTCCTCTTTGGGGTATTCTTTTTTGTAGAAAGTAGAAAAAATCCCTCCTGTGACGAGGAGTATACTTAATATAATTGAAAGCCATATTATTTTAGAGTATTTTTTATGTTTTTTCTTCTTTTTCGGAGTAATTTTTTGAGCAATTAATTCGTTTTGTTTATTATTTAATTTTTTGTAATCTTTATAACATTTTCTGAGTAAATAAACAGCTACACCAAAAATTATAGCTCCAAGAACTATTACAAAGACGTACCCTGAGGTTCTTTCTGGTATTTTTCCAACATATATTGAAGAAGTTATGATTAAAAACAGTCCATATAAAGAAAGAGAGATACCTGCAATAAATCTTTTATAGTTTGGGAGTATGCAATATATAATACTATACAATGCAAAACTATACACTCCTTCCTGTGTCATTCTACGATACCAAGAAACCGTTTGATACATTGAATCACGTCCTGTATGTATTTCAATCCAATGCCAAATAAATGCGACAATGATAGCCCCAATTACCCCACAGGGAATTGCTAATATGTATCTTATAAAGTTAATTAGCTTACTACTATTCTCTTTCATACAGTCCTCCTTGTCCAAATTGGGCTTAATAATTCTACACAAAATTACCCATATATGTCAAGAAAAAGTGTCCAATATCACCAAAAATATAACAGTGAAGAAATCGTATCTATTTTCTTGTCTTTACAACATCACCTTCAATAGTTTGAGAGAAACGTCCGTATATGTATGGGAAAAAGAAAACAAAAGATGATACTCGTGCATTTGTAAATACATCACCATCAACACGAGTAAAAGCATCTTGCATTGCAGATTCAACGTTTGGATTCATATCTCCAACGGGAATTAAGATGAATATCTGCCCAACAGATTTCCCTTCAACATTCCTGATTTTTTGTGTTGTTTCCAGATTTATGTTATCTAAATCCGCAATTTGGTTTGAGATAACTGTAAATGTTCCCTGGTTAAAACTACACGCAGAGAGCAAAGATACTCCAGCCACAAGACTTATTATTTTTTTCATTTCTTATTTCCCTCCTGTGTGTTTACAACAGAACCACGTATTTCCAGACCTACTTGTCCAACTAAGAACCACCAGCTTGTTGAATACAAGGATGCATCTACCATTAAGTCACCATCCGCTTTTGTAAGAGCGTCATCCAATGCTTCTTTTAGAGTTGGTATTCCAAAAGGAATGAACAAAAGCACAAACTTTGAGGATTTCCCCACTACATTCTTTGTTTTAGGCAGATCGCTTACCTTGACATCTTTTGTTCGAATATTTCTGTCACTTATCATAGTCATACTTGCAATTCGTGTTGTACAGGCTGACAGAAATAGTGATAATAGCAGTAATGACAATATTTTCCTCATTTTGTTTCCTTTGACATAAAAATTGTTATATTTTCTGGTTCTATTTGATAATATTCACCATTAAACCCATCCACTATTAGTGGTATAAAAATAAAGGGTATGGATAAAATGATATCTGCAGTTAGTATACCAGGGTGTAATTTCCGTTGTGTATAGAAGTTAGAAGTTTTATATCCACTCTTTGTGCATGATATAAAATTACCATCTACCGTTTTATCAACAAGAATGTATCCTTTTGACAGGTCTTGTGGAATCCCATTTAACTTAATAGTTGTGTTTTCTTGATCCGTTGAAACATAAACCTTATCGTATCCAACTTCACCAATTGAGGTAATTGTACCACATCCCCCTAACAGAGTTGTCGTACATAGAAGTGTCGTACATATAATCTTTTTTACTTTCATGGACTAATCCTTATAATGAATAGTGATCGTCTATAACTATATTACACAATCATTTGATTATGAAATGCGGTACTTTAGGGCAAACTCAAATCCCGATATATATTCCCATAAATTGCGACATATTGCTGAGTTTTCAATATCTTTAAAGGGATTAAAGCCATATTTGTGGGTTATTTTATTTTTCAAAAAAAACATTTGCATTTTATCAAATGATTAATTGCTAATACTTTTTGCAACGAAAAATCCTTTAGGTTCAATAAATAAAATAAAAAGGATTGATTATGATTTACGGATATTGTCGCTGCTCTATGGAGAAAAAGCAAACCTGTTCCAATCAGCACTTTGCTATTAAGGAGTATGCCAAACGAAATGGGGTCAAAATTGACAAGTGGGTTGAGGAAAATATTAGTTCCCGCAAACCTTTGTCCAAAAGAGAATTAGGGGTCTTGATGGGTAAAGTAGTAGCAGGAGATACCATTGTTATAACTGAAATCAGTAGACTTGCCCGCAATTTGTATGAGTTGGCAGGCATTTTACAAGATGCTATCAATAAGGATGTGAAGGTTATCAGTATCAAAGAAAACTATATGTTCAAAAATGACCTACAATCCAAGATTATGGCATACACTTTTGGGTTAGCTGCAGAGATTGAAAGGGATTTAATTTCCACCCGTATTAAAATGTCTTTGGATAAACTCAAAAAGCAAAATGTCAAATTAGGTAGACCTTTTGGGGCAGAAGCAAAATGCCTGAAACTATCCAAGAATCGCAAGAAAATCAAAGAACTGTTAGAAAAAGGTGTCAGTCAAGCAAAGATTTCCAAAATCCTCGGTGTTCATCCGACTACCATGTGCAGATTTTTAAAGAGAAATAATATCAGAAAAGACTGCGATTAATTCTTCATTGCAAGCACATAATTTTTCCAATACGTATTGGTAGTGTTGTTTTAAACTACTATGTTTCTTTTTTGTTTCTTCAATTAATTTGTTTTCTTTTTCTATATTACGATGTCCATGTGTATGGTTTCTGATTTCGGTTATTTCATTTAAAATTTTTAAGATGTTAATATCTTTACCAAGATATTCAAAAATTTGTTTTAATAAACTGATACTTTTATCCTTAGGATTGTATGTAATCTGTTTTTTTTGAAGGAATTTCTTCAATTTTGTTTCTGGAAGACTATTAATGAAAATTGTATGTAATGTCCCTATATTGTCAGCCCAACTTTTACTATTTTCATCTAAAAGTCTGGGAATCTTTATTGATTGAATTTTAACAAAGGGGGATAATTTTTTCTTTTGTTCTTCTAATTTCGCATATACATCCTTTTGTGTATAAAAATTCCCCTGAAAATCATTTGTCCAAGCCTGTTCAGACAGTCCTCCTAAAGGTCCATTCATTGGAGGGGCTATATTATATGATTTCCAATATAGTTGTTCTTGGTAAGGAAGTGCCCTTAAGTAGCATGGATAAGTTGATACACTATCTCCATTTAAATCAAAACATTGAAGATACCATCCTGGACAGGAAATACTTCGTGATTCAATGATGTATTTTCCTGGATTATCTTGATATTTTTTCAATACTTCGCTTTTGAAAAATATTGGGGATGTTTCAAAAGGTAGTTTTTCTTTTTGCTCAAAGTAATTCGTAAAATATTTAGGAGCAATAGAACAAGTTCTTTTTTTCTTATACCTAAAATCATATATTATAAAAGTTTCATATTTGGGTTTTTCAAATGTAAAATGCTTGTCATAATAGGTTAGTTCTTTAATATTTGTTTGGATATTAACAATGTAATAGCCATGTGTAAATGAAGCAAACGTTCCAGTCTGATATTCACCCGATGTAATAAAAGTTGGAATAGGATGTTCATCCTCATATGTTGCAGAAAGTCCTTTCCCTGGGACGACTCGTGTACAATCAAAGTGGCGGGATAAAACATAGTTATTAATCCACATATAATAATCTAAGTATTTTCTCTTAAAGGTTATATATCTAAAATTTTTGTATGTCTTTTCACTAATAATTTCTTCAATATCCCCAGATTCATCAAATCGACAAAATGCATTTTTATGAGGGACATAATGCAAATCTAACACATTTGTCATTTTTTGTGAAAATTCAAAATAGTCAACTTGTTCTCCTTCTAATCTTCCACTAAAACTTGTATAGATATAAGGCATATCAAAGTCTTCAATATGAGCAACTTCTGTTATTTTCCTTTCTCTTTTTGCTTTTGTTTTCCATGAAATATCCCAAAAACGTTCCTTTATAAAAGAGGCACCAAAATTGAATGTATTTAAGCATTCTTTTTTCACAAATAGAGAAGAAATTAAAATATTTTCTTTGTTTGATACAAAAAGCACCACATCTTCTGGAGTATCCAAATTCTTTAAAAATTCAAAAAAATCTTGCAAAGAAAGCCATTTATTTTTTTGTGATTCTGAATATACTAATAATCTATCTATTTTTGTATTTAAATCCATGTCAATTTCTTTCGTTTTAGTTGCTATTTTTATTGATTACTAATATATGGGTATGACCTAATCGAAAGTCAACCTCCAAAGCACTCCCTCGCCAAAAGGCGGCTGAGGTTATTTTATTTTAGGATATGATGGCTTTTGGCTGTTATGGGTATTACTTTGTTATCAACTCCCTAAAGGGTTCTATTTTACTTAAAAAGGAAGGAATCTATTGTCATATTTTGGTCTATAATAGATTCTTTTTTATTTCTATTATAATTCTATTATAGCAACAAAAAACGCCCAGATAGCCCTTGATATTATTGATGTTTCTTAAAATGCACCGAACATAACAGTCTCCGCAAGTGAACATAACGGTCTTCGGTACTGAACATAACGGTTATCGCCCCCGAACATAACGGTCTTCAAAATCACAAAATGCGAACATAACAGTCTCCACCCCCTAAAAAAGCGAACATAACGGTCTCCGCAAAGATTTTTTTGTTCAAATGAGTATTCGGATGGTCAAACGAATAAATACCTCTGTAAAACAATTTAAGGAGGCAATATGAGCAAAAGTAAATCAGATTTATCCATCACCAAACGAGTCCTGTTGGACTTTATTAAATACAAGACCCAAAATGGGCATCAGTTCTTTGCCAGTAATGATTATGTGGCAAAAGGTTTGGATTTGACAGAGAATACCGCTAAAACCTTTGTGAATGATTTAATCCGTGATGGCTATCTTTATAAAGAGATAGATAAACAAGGAAGACGCATCTTGTCCCTGACTGGTAAAGAATATCGCCCCTTGTTTGAGGATATGCGGAACATTGACAAGAAGGTGTTAAAGGAAGACAGGGATAATTTTGAACGGGAAAATAAGTACCTGAATGAACAACTTTCCATGGAAAATGCACATGTTGAGCAACTTACCAATCAAAATACAGAGTTGGTTTTGTCCAATGCGGAACTAACAGCTCGTGTTCAAAAGTTAGAGAATGAACTTGCAGGGCTTAAAAAGCGTGTATCCAGTTTGGAAAATATCTTTTATCAAAATGGAATGTCACCAAATCAGTTGGAAGAGTTAATCCAGAAATCCAATCAATAAATATCTTCGTGGGAAAGCTTTCAACCACAAATCATAAAAACACCCCGTCATGTCTGAACGGGGTTCTTTATTTGGCAATTATTTTACCAGTATTTTTTAAGTTCTTCATTGATAAGCACATCCATATAGGGGGTCTTATTAAACCAACTATATGCAAAAGCATTACGACCGTATTTGTCGGTGTGATGCACATCAGCCCCTTGCTCTAAAAGGTATTTAATTAGTTCTATATCTGTGGTAAAGGCACAAGCTAATTCTAGTACTGTGCCACCTTCTTTTCCAATTTCAGTGTTGATATCAGGAAGGAGTTTCAGTAATTTCTGAACTCCTTCCATTGTGTCAATGTGGCATACTTCATTATTATCCATTGTTATCCCCCTTGGTTTCCAGCTCATCCATAATCTTCAAAAACTCCAAGATTTGGGTTTTATTTTTCTCCTTAGCTCCATCATAAATCATTAGTATTCCCTGCAAGGCTGGACGTAATTCTTTATCAGAGGCATATTTTAGTGCATCTCTGATGCCTTCAATTATTCTTTCTTCTAACATTCTAAACTCCTTTAGTTTTATCTAAAGTTATTTATTTCAAAATGATTCATTTTTGGAATCACACAAAAACGAATCGTCCCCCGATTCGGTTAAAATTTTAACTAATTTTGTTAAAAATGGTCCAAAATATGAAAATTTTTACCACGATGAATAAAAAAAGTATATCGAAATATATCGTAATATATCCAAATATATCGAAAATGGGCATTTTTCAAAAATTTTAATTTTGATGGGCTTGTTTTATTTTTCTAAATGCATATTATCTTGCTCACCGATGCGGGATGGTCCCGCAAAGGTGTAAAAAATCTGATTAAACGAAAGGAAAATTAAAAATGTCAGAAAATGTAAATGTGGTCTCGATTGAAGACTTTATGGGCAATTTTGGAATTGTCCCGATGGCAACAACAAGAGATGAAGGTTTAGTCTCTTTTGATGTATGTAAACAACGTGTCTTGGACTTGATTAAACTCAACATCAAGAACTTTAAAGAGGACCTCTGGAAGAAAGAGAACCGAATGATGAAGTTATTGGTGGACTTAGATGATAAGCGTAAGAAATCTATCTTTACGGTTCGTCTGGGTGGCAAGAGAATCTATCGCTGTAATATGCAAATGTTAGAACCACAACAAAAAGTGGAATTCTTAACAAAGTTTTACGAAGCTGTGTCTCGTGGATACTTGGATAAAAAGATTGTAGATTTTTGTGAAAAAGAGGTCGATTTGGCTAATGCTCGCAAGAAAAAACAAAAAGAGAAACGTAGAGAAAAGAAGAAAGCTGAAAAAGCAGCAGAGGAAGCAAAAAAGGCAGAAGCCTTAAAGCATCTGCCTCAGAATGTTTAATTTATCAACGGGAGTTAGGAAGACTCGTACTCTTTCTAACTCTCTCCAAACTAACGAAAGGTATTATACTATGACAGAAAATAAAAGTCAAATAGAAATTATTGACCCTATTATGGATAATAATTTAGACGGATACGAACCAGATGAATGTGAATATGCTCCCAAGAAGATTAGCAAAATTGAAGCCATCATTTATGATTGGGTGGTAGACAATTTTGGAACTTCTGAAGCAATGTCTCCCTCATGGAACATTACCATGTTGGCTGAAGCAATTCATGAAAATCTTAATGATGACTACGAACAATCTAATACAGTAGTTTATGAAAATGAAGGGGAATACGATGATGAAGATGATGAATAAAAAAGTTTGTATGCGGGACGCTTTGCGGCAACTGCATCAGCCAAAATCAGTTTATCTGGATTACCTCTACAGTTCTGAAGAAGACAAGAGATTCTTGGAACACGTTGTTCAGACAGTTCTGGAAAAGGGCTATATGCCTGCATAATGAAAGGAGGTAAAAATGCCAAATTGGTGTGAAAACACAGTGACTATGTATGGTGATGAGAAGTCCTTACAGGAATGCTTTGATAAATTCGGAGGTAATGAGGAAACTATTGATTTTGATAGAATAATCCCAACACCAAAAGAATTAGAAGAAGTCATTGCAGTTGCTACTTTATCCGAAGATGTTCAACTGGTAAAAGATGAAAAAGCTGGAAAGGAAATACCTGAAAACGATAAGAAAAGATTAGATTCAATAATTAGAAATAATATATCCTATCGTCAGAATGCAGAAAAGTCCTTGTTTTGTTTAGAACATTACGGTGCGGACAGTTGGTATGACTGGCATGTTGAACATTGGGGAACAAAATGGAACGCAAATACGGAGGATTTTGGTTTTCCATGTGGGTGGTCAACTTACCACGGCAAACCCTCTTGCCATTTCGTATTCTATACGGCTTGGGTTGCTGCCGTACCAATTATTGAAAAACTATCTGCTATGTATCCCAAACTTACATTTCGTCTTCATGAGCGAACGCATGGAGAAAACATAGATAATATATATGTTTTTCGGAATGGTCGCTTAACAAGGCAGGTAAAGAATTTGTAAGTACAAATAAAAAAGAGCAAATTCTGCACGAACGATCTTGACTTAAGAAATTAAATCAATACGATCTGCGACATAAAGGAAAACCAATATGTCGTATCACTACCCAGGACTCGTTGCTCGAAAAAGGCTATTTTACTTTCGCTTAAAGATACCAAAACCTTTAAGGGTAATAGCCAGATGTACAGAGGTCGTTTACTCGTTAAACACCCCTGTATATCAGGAAGCAATCGAGAAATGGCGTGTGGAATTTGCTCATTTACAAGCATTTTTAACAATATTTAAGGATACAATTATGAAAGTAAATGAGAATAAAAAATTAGTTTTAAACAAAGCTGACGTGGATAAGCTATTGCTCCACAGATTAGAACAAATCCAAACATTTTTGGAGGATAATACAGAGGAAATCAAATCCAGACATAAGACTGAAGCGGACATTATTTTATTCCCCAATGGGAAAAAAGAAGCCGATATACGGAAATTAATGAAGAATACGATTTTGGATTACCTGAAAGGACTTATGGATGAAAATAAAGCCAACATAACCCTCAGGACTGTATACCACCAGCTTAAAAATAAAGAAATTGAGTTGGGATTGGTGGGGGAAAAAGACAAATATGATTGGTTGAAAGCGTTTTCAAACCACATCAGTAATTTAGACCATTATGCTAAAAAGGCTGTGAAAGCTACGCAAGAAGATAAACTTTATACCCCAACTAACCCGAAGGTTATAACACTTTTACGAACCTATGACACTATGAAGACTGATGAACGAATTCATCATTCTATGGCAGCAACCCATTGGGAAAAGTTCTTTAAACGTTTTGCAAGAATGAAGCGTGATTTGAAAGGTGTCAGTGAAAATCGTATTGTAAATAATCATATGGTGATTCAATTGGCGTTTTTATTGATGGGCAAGGAACATATTGAAGAAATTACTTCTCAAGACTGCCGAAAATTATGCCAAAACATATACCATGTAAGGAAAAGGTGGCATGAGAGAATCAAAGAGAATTGTGATGTTAGTCAAATTCTCACCGATAATCCTAAGCTAAGCATTAGTAAGAGAACTGTTCGTGCTCACCTTGTAACCTTTAAAGAATATATGAGATACGCTGTAAAAGAGGAAATAATCCCAAATAGCCTAAGTGACTATGTAGATATGCCACTTAAGTTTGACAACAACAATAGGATCCCATTTACACCATCGGATTTAAAAAGGATTTTTGATCCTTTGAATTATCCAGACCCGCATTTAAGAGCTAACCAAGCAAAGTTCTGGATTCCGATTATAGCTCTTTATCACGGATGCCGACAGAACGAAATCTGCCAATTAGATGTTAATGATATTGTAATAGAAAAAGACATTCCTTGTATTAGTATCAATGATGATGGTGATGATAAATCTGTTAAGAATTCAAGTTCAAAAAGAATTATCCCTATACATCCTAAATTAGTTGATATGGGTTTCTTAAGCTATGTAGATTACCAGCGTAAGAACAAGCATAAGAAGTTGTTCCCAGAACTAACAAGAACAAAGCAAAATGGCTATGCAAGAGTGATACAAGGGTGGTTTGGCAGATACTTGGATAAGATTGGCATAAGAGATAAGAAAAAGGTCTTTCACTCTTTCCGACATACCTTTGAGACTAAAGCAGTAGAAATAAAAATGCCTATTGAATACCAAAATGCCATTTGTGGATGGACTGATAGAGGTGTTGGTCAAAGAATATATGGTAAAAAGAAGAATATAAATGTAACCTTTGAAGAAATTAGCAAGATTAACTTCCCTGTTAAACGTGAGCTGAATGAATTAAAGAAAAAGTTTATGGACAGCTATGTAATGAAATAGAACACTTTTGGTAAAATTGCTTTTCACAACATTGGTCTTGTCAAGATATGCACAATATCTTCCAAGACCATTTTTGTTGCCGATGAACATGGGGAATGAAGGGCACAAAATCCACTTTGTCAAAATATCCAGTTTTGTTATGAGAGCAGCGGTCATCTGAAGGTAGATTCTCTTTTAAAGGGTTAAAAAAGTAAAAGGGCAAAGGTCTTGATTTGGCAGGAAAAGCAAAGGGACATTTTGGCATAAATTTCATAAATCCAAATTTTGTCTAATCTTCGTAAATCTGCTTCAAAATAAGGGTGATTTTTGACTCTGTTTTAATATCTTGGTGTTACAGCTTGGTGTCACACCTCGGTGTTACACCTAAAAACCCGAATTTTGGGCATAAAAAAAGCCTTGATAAACAAGGCTTTAATTTGAAATTGGTGGAGGTAAGGAGGGTCGAACTCCTGACCTTTGCAATGCCATTGCAACGCTCTACCAACTGAGCTATACCCCCAAAGGTCATGATCCATATTATACACAAAAATAAACAAAATGCAAGAAAAAAATATAAAAAATAAACAAAATTTGCTTTTTTTGTTATTTTATGATATGTTTTTTGGGAAAATGAAAGAGGAAAAAATGGATAAGAAAAAAGTAACAGTTTGTGCCGGTGTGATTTTTTATCAGGGTAAAATTTTAATTGCCCAAAGACGAAAAGATAAATCTTTGGGCGGTTTGTGGGAATTTCCCGGTGGTAAAATTGAAGCTGGCGAAACGCATGAGCAAACCTTAAAGCGTGAAATTAAAGAAGAATTTGATATTGATATTCAGGTGGAAAAATACTTGATGGAAACCGAGCATGAGTATGCTGATTTTTGTTTGAAAATGTATGTTTATCAAGGTCAATGGGATGGCAAAGGCGAGATTCGTATTTGTGATCATGAACAATATCGCTTTGTGTTGTTGGATGAAATTGAACAATTTGAAATGCCGGGGGCTGATGTGCCTGTTTTGGATTTTATCAAGGAGTATTTTAAATGATTCAAAAAAGTCCGACCATAGCTATTTGTTATGATTTTGACGGAACTTTATCCCCTGGATGTATGCAGGAATACAGCTTTATGCGTGCATTGGGGGAAGACCCAAAAAAGTTTTGGCATAAGGCACATGTTTTGGCAAAAAAACAACAGGCCGATGATATTGCCAGTTATATGCAATTGATGTTGGATGAGTGCAACAAAAAAGGATTAGAACCGACACAAGAGGCTTTTCGTTTTTATGGCAAAGGCGTTCCCCTTTATAAAGGAGTGGAAAGTTGGTTTAAACGTATCAATCAATATGCCGATAAAAAAGGTGTAAAGGTGAATCACTATATTATTTCTTCCGGATTGAAAGAGATGATAGAAGGCACAAAAATTGCCAAAAACTTTCATAAAATTTATGCTTCTTCGTTTATGTATGATAAAAAGGGTTTGGCAGTTTGGCCGGCGGTTGTTTTAAATTACACCAGTAAGACACAGTTTTTATTTCGCATCAATAAGGGGTGCGAAGACATTACGGATAACACTTCCGTCAATCAATATGTTCCCACAAAGGACAGACCAGTTCCTTTTAAAAATATCATTTATATCGGGGATGGTGAAACGGATATCCCTTGTATGAAAATGATCAATCAACATGGTGGGCATGCGGTGGCTGTTTATCATCCGGATAAAGATTTTGCCCGACAAACGGCCCAGAAATTGGTTCGGGACAGACGGGTTAATATCGCTTTGCCGGCCGATTATTCCATGCGTCAACCTATTGAAAAATATGTTCAGGCAGTGATAGATAAAATCGTTGCCGATACCCAAATTGAAAAGTATGAAAACATTTATTGTCAGGAGTAAAAAATGCCTCAAATTTCTGTGATTATCCCAGTTTATAATACCGAAAAGTATTTGCCGGCCTGTCTGGATTCTGTTTGTTCTCAAACATTTCAGGATATTGAAATTATTTGTGTCAACGATGGTTCAACCGATAAATCAGGGGAAATTTTGGCAAAATATGCTGAACAGGATAAACGTATTGTTGTTATAAATCAAGAAAATTCCGGTCAATCAAAGGCCAGAAATGTTGGTTTAAATATTGCCAAGGGCAGTTATGTAAACTTTGTGGATTCGGATGACAGACTTCCCAGTTTTGCATTGCAAACGCTTCATCAAATTGCCCAAACAACCGGATCGGATGTTGTGATGAGCGAAAAAAGATTATCCCATCCTGTTTTATCATCTGGGGCCATTCATTGGCAGATGCATACGAATGTTGTGGAAGATTTTGTTAATAATCCCGATGTTTTTTCGTCTGTTTCCAATAAACTGTATCGTGTTGAATTGTTAAAAGATCATCGATTTATTGAAGGGATTTATTTTGAAGATTGGCCGTTTTTAACAACTTTAATGGGAAAAATCAAAAAATTTGCCACAACACAAACGCCATGTTATATTTATCGTGAAGATAATGAATCCACAACACGCAGCCCTTTTACAACAAAAAAAGTGGATAGTTATATCACAGGTATTCGTTATGTATATGATTTTTATAAAGACAGTCCTGAATTAAAATTGGTCCAAAAGCGTATGGCGGTGGCGGCAAAGATGTTGATCAATAAAGTTTATCATTCCAAAGACAGAACATTGAAAGATTATACTTTGCCACAATTGGATGCTTTATTTAATGAAAAGATTATATTCAAATCTAATTTACCGTTAAAATCATTTATGCGTTATTTTTTAATGAAAAAACAATAATAAAAAGCCCCGTTTTAACGGGGCTTTTAAAAAGCGAATTATCTTACCAATTACGGCAAACCAATTCAAAGTAAGCCTGAGGATGGGCACAGGCCGGACAAGCCTTCGGGGCTTCTTTACCTTTGTGGACATAACCACAATTACGGCAACGCCATTCGGTTTCGGAAATACGTTCAAAGACTTCGCCTTTAACCAAATTTTCGGCCAAAGCACGATAGCGTTCTTCGTGGAATTTTTCGGCCACACAAACGGCACGCCATACGGCGGCGATTTGGGGGAAACCTTCTTGATCGGCCACTTCGGCCATGGCAGGATACATATCGGACCATTCGTGATGTTCACCACCGGCGGCGGCCATCAAGTTTTCGGCAGTTGTGCCGATTGTTCCGGCAGGGAAAGATCCTTCAATTGTTAAATCGCCACCTTCCAAAAATTTAAAAAAGCGTTTGGCGTGTTCTTTTTCCTGATCGGCTGTTTCTGTAAAGACAGCGGCAATTTGTTCATAACCTTCTTTTTTGGCCTTTGAAGCAAAATAGGTATAACGATTGCGGGCCTGAGATTCACCGGCAAAAGATAATAACAGATTTTTTTCTGTTTGAGTTCCTTTTAAAGATGTCATTTTTTATTCCTTTCGTTTTTATTGCAATATAGATTTATCCTTTTTTGGTAAAAAAGTCAAGATTTAATCTTTGTTGCGTCTGTCTTTATTTTTTGTTAAATACCATTTTTTATCGTTGGGATGATGGTCTTTTTCCATGGTTTTTGGATCTGTCATAAACCATGCCATATTCACTGAACGGTTTTGGCGTGGTTTATAGGTATTCGATCTTGAACGCGTCCTTTTTCTGACTTCTCGGTCATAAGCTCTTTTGGTGTCAAGATTTCCAAGGGCAGAAGCTTGACCCATGGCATAAGTCGGATCCACCAATTCCCATTGTTTGTTTAACCAAACAACATTCCATGCGTGTGGATTTTCCCGACAGGTTGTCGGATTGTTGTTTCGGGTAATGCATCCCGATATTGTTTTGGCATCTATATCGGCCAATTTTAACATTTCAACATACAGGGCGGCAATATCTTTACAAACGCCCAATCGTGTTTCAATGATATCGCCCTGTTCAGGGATATAGCGTGATTTATCACGTTTTGATTTGTTATTTTCATCGGACTTTTGATAATAATATTCGTCATAATCTATATTTAAAACAATCCATGTCAATATGGCCAAAGCTTTATCTTCATCATTACGGTAAGGTCGGGTCAGATATTGAACAACAGATTTTAATTGAGAGTGTTTTTTTATTTCGGGGGCATTTTTTGCATAAGAACTTATACCAGACAGATTGGCTGATTGGAGTGAAAATGATAAGAACAAAATCAAAGATAAAAGAATTTTTTTCATAAAAACCTCCCGAACTAAGATAAAAGATAAAAAAAAGAATGTCAATTGTTTTTATGGACTTGCAATTTAAGGTTTGTTGTGATAAAGTGAATTTAGTGATATAAAAAGGAGAGATTAAATGTCCAAAATTCATGAAACAGGTCGTTCAATGGTTGAAATGTTGGGCGTGTTGGCTATCATTGGTGTTTTGTCCGTGACTGGTATCTATGGTTATACAGTGGCGATGCGTTCCAATCGTGTCAATGAAATTATCCATGCGGCATCAATGCTTAATTCAATGGGGCAGGCTTTGAATAACGGCCAAGGGGATGGAGAGTTGGATTATCAAGATAGTTTTTCTGATTTACCAAAAGGGGCCGATTTTATTAGATATAATAATCATCTGGTTGAAATTAAAACAACAGATCTGACCGATTGTCCGGTTTTGGTTGGTAAAGTGGGTGGGTCGACTTCTGTTTCTGTTGTTTCGCCATGTGCTGGAGGTGAGGTAACGTTAGAGTTTGAAAACAGTGGATCAGATAATTCCGATAATGGTGGTTCCGGTTCAGGCGAAGATGATAATTACCAAAATGTTGATGTGTTGCCAGAAGGAGAATGTAATAATGACGAAATACTTCGTTGCTTTAATGGCGTATTATATGGCTGTATAGGCGGGCAATGGGGTGTATCAGCTGAGACAGATTGTTAAAGAAATGTTTTTTTAGGCTTGTTTTTTTTATCGGATAATTAAATCGGGATAATGTTTTTTGATATTTGTTAAAGATTCGTCTGTAAAAAACGATTCTATGGCCATAACGGATGGCGGATTTTTATCCTCGGGGAAAGTGTGATATTTTTGTAAGGCGTATGTTTTTACGCCTGATTTTTTTAAATCTTCGGCAATTTTTAAAATATCATCAGGTGTTAAATAATTTGGATCGCATGTGGTACGACATTCAAAAGCCACATCTGATTGTGTTAAAATTTTTAAAGTTTCTTTGACTTGTTCGGTCATGTTTTTACGCCCCGATAAAACATCATATTTATCCCATGGGGCTTTAATATCCAATCCCACCCAATCCAATAAAGGTAAAATGGATTTTAATTTTTCGGGATAAACACCTGATGTATGAACGGCTGTTTTAAAGCCCAAAGTTTTAATTTGATCTAATATATCGGCAATATCCGTTTGCATCAAAGGTTCGCCACCGCTTAAAACAACGCCGTCCAATAATTTTTTGCGTGTTTTTAAAAAAGCCATAATCTCATCCCATGATTGGCCTGTGTCTGTTTTGATTGGTTGCAGATTCGGATTATGACAAAAAGGGCATCGCAAAGGACACCCTTGAAAAAAGATGACGGTGGCTAAGCATCCCGGAAAATCAATACTCGTAAATGGGACAACGCCCGCCACCGTCTGTGCCACTATGGCCCCCTAACTCAGCATGCTTTTTGCATGGCACAAGCACAGTTGGCCTGTTCTTCCGTGAACCATTGACGTTCTTGGAATTCGCTTTTTTTGCCTTTGTTAAAATGGCTGTACGGGCGGAAATAACCCATCACGCGTGTCCAGCATTCGCAAGGCGTTCTTTCGGCTTGGTGTGCTTGTAAAATTTCTAAATCTGTCATTTTTTCCTCCTCTTTGTTAAATTTGTTGTTGACGTTTTTTTTCAATTAATTCTTTGTCACAGTGGGGACAATATTCGTGTGCCCCGCTGATATACCCGTGTTTCGGGCAAATGGAATATACCGGTGTTACGGAAACGTAAGGTAAACGGTAGTTTTCCAAGACACGTCTGACTAAATCCTTGCAAGATTTAGACGACGAAATTCTTTCGTTCATATACAGGTGCAAAACTGTTCCGCCCGTATATTGTGTTTGCAAATCATCCTGATAATCCAAAGCTTTGAACGGATCGTCCGTAAAGCCCACTGGTAATTGGGATGAGTTTGTATAATAGGGTGCTTCATGTGTGCCAGCCTGAATAATATCAGGATAACGTTTTTGGTCCTCACGGGCAAAACGATAGGTTGTACCTTCGGCCGGTGTGGCTTCCAAATTGTACATATTACCTGTTTCTTCTTGATAAGAAATCAAACGTTCACGAATATAGGTCAGGAATTTTTTGGCAAATTCACGGCCGTATTCGGTGGTAATGTCTTCTTTATCATTGGTAAAGTTGCGGATCATTTCATTGATACCGTTCACGCCAATGGTTGAAAAGTGTGAATTAAAGCGTCCCAAATAACGTTTGGTATAAGGATATAAACCGCGTTCTAATTGCATGGTAATGGTTTGGCGTTTTAATTCCAAAGATTTTTTTGCCAATTCCATCAATTCATCCAAACGGTTGTATAATCCTTCTTCATTGCCTTTGAATAAATATCCCAAACGGGCACAGTTGATGGTTACAACACCCACTGAACCGGTTTGTTCGGCCGAACCAAATAATCCACCGCCACGGCGTTTTAATTCGGTCAAATCCAAACGCAAACGACAGCACATGGAACGCACATCAGACGGTTTCATGTCAGAATTCACATAGTTTGAAAAATATGGCAAGCCGTATTTGGCGGTCATTTCAAACAATAAATCAATGTTTTCGGAATCCCATGGGAAATCGGACGTGATATTGTATGTCGGAATCGGGAAAGTAAAGGGGCGGCCTTTGGCATCACCTTCGCCCATCACTTCCAAGAAAGCACGATTAATCATATCCATTTCTTTTTGTAATTCGCCATAGGTAAAGGGTTGTTCTACGCCACCGATAACAGGATGGCGATCCTTTAAATCGGCCGGACATGTCCAATCAAAAGTCAGGTTTGTAAAGGGGGTTTGTGTTCCCCAACGTGACGGCACATTCAAATTAAAGATGAATGATTGCATGGCCTGTTTCACGTCTTTATATTGTAAATTTTCCATGCGAATGAAGGGGGCCAAATAAGTATCAGCCGATGAAAAAGCCTGAGCACCCGCCCATTCGTTTTGTAATGTCCCTAAAAAGTTCACCATTTGTGAAAAAGCCGAAACCAAATGACGTGGCGGTTTTGATTCCGTTTTATTTGGGACACCGTTAAAACCTTCGGTCAATAATGTTCTGAGTGACCAACCGGCACAATAACCTGCCAACATATCCAAATCATGAATATGATAATCACCGTTCAAGTGGGCTTGGCCGATTTCAGGGGTATAAACGTGTTTTAACCAATAATTGGCCACCACTTTACCCGATACATTCAAAATCAAACCACCCAAAGAATAACCTTGATTGGCATTGGCATTCACACGCCAATCGGAACGATCCAAATATTCGTTGATGGATGAAATGGCATCAATGGCCACTTTTTTATCCTGACGTTGACGTTCGCGTTGTTCACGATAGATGATATAGGAACGGGCTGTTTTGTAATAATTGGAAGAAATTAAAACCTGTTCTACCACATCCTGAATTTGTTCAATTGTCGGCACAACGGCACCGGCAAAACGGTGGCGTAAAACTTTAATCACCTGTTCGGCCAACAAATGAGCTTCGTCATCCCCATATTCACCCGTGGCAAAACCGGCCTTTGCAATTGCCGATACGATTTTTGTGGCATCAAAGGAATGTTTTTCCCCATCACGTTTAATCACCTCGGATAAAGCACCGACATCAATCGTTTTTACGGTATCCTTTGGCTCAACAACTTCCAACATTTTGTGTCCTTTCTTAAAAATAAATACTATATATTGTGTTTTTTGATTTTTTTATACCTGTCTATAATAGACATTTTTATGCATGATAAGTCAACCATTTTTTTATAAAAAGATGATACTTTTTAATAACTCATTCATTTATATGAAAAAATATTTTTTAGCTTTGTCATAATGTTTAACAAAAAGTTGCCAACATACGGTGATATGAAAAACGGATTTGAAACAAAATTTTTTGGTAAAGTTCAATAATCACAAAGCTTTTTGTTAAAATAAACGATTCGAATCGGAAAACAGGCTTGACATTTAGGATCCGATTCGCTAAAATAGAATCGTTAAATGCGGGTGTAGCACAATGGTAGTGCAGCAGCTTCCCAAGCTGAATACGTGGGTTCGATTCCCATCACCCGCTCCATAAAAACACCGCCATCTCAGGCGGTGTTTTGTGTTGTGGGAATCTGTTCGGTTTTGGGGGAGGTATTCTGTGTTTGCTCAAAAATAAATAAATCCCCTGTGAAAATCATCACAGGGGATTTTAAAAGTGTTTTCAACAATTATTTCACAGCCTTTTTCAACACAGCACCGGCTTTGAATTTCGGGGCTTTGCTGGCAGCGATTTTGATTGTTTTGTTTGTGGCGGGGTTGCGACCTGTACGGGCGGCACGTTTGACAACGGCAAATGTACCGAAACCTGTCAATTGAACTGAATCACCTTTTTTCAAAGTTGTGGTAATCACATCCATCATGGCGTTCACAGCATCTGCGGCGACTGTTTTGGGCAAACCGGCCAATTTAGCAACGGCATCAATAAATTCTGTTTTATTCATTTTTTATTCCTTTCATTAGTTTATGAGAAAAATCCCCATGACCTTCTCAATAGTTGATTTTCAGGCACTTTATGCACCTGTAAGACCAGTTTATGCTTATTTTTAAAGCTTTGTCAAGAAAAAAACATAAAAAAATTAATAAAATGCAATTTTTCTTTCTTTTGTTGACTTTTTTGGCCCTTTTAGATATAATGTATGCATTATTTTTTCAAAAAAGGAGTTATAAAATGAAACAACAAGCAAACCAAATTCGCCCGGGTTGGGTGATTGAAAACAACGGTAAACAATACTTGGTGACAAAAATCAACATTATCACACCCGGCAAAGGCGGTGCCTTTATTCAGGTGGAAATGCGT
Organism: Alphaproteobacteria bacterium; assembly: GCA_045611705.1. Classification (GTDB taxonomy): domain Bacteria; phylum Pseudomonadota; class Alphaproteobacteria; order CAAHEQ01; family UBA3637; genus UBA3637. Next base: position 43,997 of record JAZKXR010000003.1, read on the forward strand.
GGTATTGATAACGGTTTAAAAACAGAACAACGTTGGCGTACGGCCGATACCGTTGAAAAATTGATGAGTGAAGAGTTTGATTGTACATTCTTATATCGTGATGGCGATAATTTGTGCTTTATGAATTCCGAAAACTATGATCAATTTGAAATTGAAGCTCAAATGATGGGTGATAAAGCTCTTTATTTACAGGACAATATGCCTGTGACGGTGAACTTTATTGAAGGCAAGCCTGTTTCCGTCAATTTGCCCCCGCATGTGACATTGACCATTACTGAAACAGAACCGGCCTTGAAAAATCAAACGGTGACATCTTCTTATAAACCGGCCATTTTGGAAAACGGTATTCGTACAACGGTTCCCCCGTTTGTGAATGCTGGTGAAAAAATCGTTGTGTCCACAGAAGACAACTCATACGTTGAACGCGCCAAATAATTGACTGTGATGCAGGAAGTTCAGGCTGTTTTTGTGGATTGCGACGGCGTTCTTTATGACGTTGATTTATTGACGTATGAAGAAATGGTATCGGCCTGTAAAAGTGCCGCCTGTGAATTAGGTCTGAACTTGAATAACTTTGATGAAGTCCGTGAAAATCTGAAACAAAAAGGGTTTCACGGGCTTTATAATATCATTTTGAAGTTGTGTCAGGCACAAAACAAATCTTTTGAAAAAATTGCCGATCGTATGGTGGAATTTTTGGACTATTCGCGTATTTTACCCAATCCTGATTTGTTGGTTTTATTGCAACAGGTAGCTGAAAAAAAGAAGGTTTATATTTTTACCAATAATACCTATGCCCACTTAAACCGTATTTTTATGTGCTTGTTTGATAAGAATTTGGTTCAATCGGGGATAAAAGCAATTACGATTGAAGATACTTATTCGGATGGTTTTTTCTATCCCAAGCGGATGGAAAATGTTTTTACAAGTTGGTGTCAAAAAATCGGTGTTTTGCCCCAAAACACATTGATGTTGGATGATACGGATAATGTAATTCAGGCCGCCAAAGAACAAGGGCTTCAATACCAACAAATTCAATCTGCCCGAATGACACAAGAAATATTGCAAGAACTTTTATAAAAAGGACAACACATGAAACACCATTCAAAAGATATCTTGATTTACGGAAAACATCCTGTTTCTTTGGCTATTCAAAATCCGCGCCGTAAGATTAAAGAAATTTATGCTACGCGTCAGGCTTTAAACGAAATTGAATTGCCTAAAGGGATGATGGCAAAGCCGGCCGATAACCGTTTGTTGGAAAGTATGGTTGGGCGTGAAGCAGTACACCAAGGGGTCGTGGCTGTTTGTGAGGCTTTACCCAATCCGGATTTGAATCAGATTTTATATGATTTACAGGATGCCGACAGGGCGATGATGGTTGTTTTGGATCAAGTGTCCGATCCCCGCAATATTGGGGCTATTTTGCGTTCAGCGGTGGCCTTTGGGGCCAGTGCCGTAATTATCCCGCAAGATGGTTCTCCCCAAGAAACAGGTACAATTGCCAAATCTGCCAGTGGTGCTTTGGATTTAATTCCTTTGGTTCGTGTGGCCAATTTGGCACGCACTTTGGATACTTTGAAAAAAGCCGATTTTTGGTGTGTCGGTTTAGATGGTTATGCCCATGATATGATTGGCAAAAGCAAATTACCCAAACGTTGTGTGTTGGTCATGGGGGCCGAAGACGGTATGCGTGATTTGACCAAAAAATCATGCGATATGTTGGTAAAGTTACCCATGAATCCGGCCATAGAATCGTTAAACGTCTCTATTGCCACAGCGGTTGCCATGTATGAATGGATGCGTTAATTTAAGGCCAGTTTTTGTGCTTTTGCCTGAATGCTTTTGCGAATCTTTTCCAAAGCTTTTGTTTCAATTTGACGTACACGTTCACGGCTGATATTCAATGCTGAACCTAAATCTTCCAAGGTTTCGGGATTTTCGCTTAAATAACGGCTTAAAACAATGCGTTGTTCGCGTTCGGACAATTCGGATAAAGCCTGTTTCAACAGGGTTTTCTTTAAATCCATTTCTTGTGTGGCACCGATTTTTTGTTCAATGGTTTCTTCACCATCAGCCAACATTTCCTGAAAGTTTGTACCCGAATCGTGGGACAAAGGTGCATTTAATGAAGAATCGCCCGACAAACGTTGTTCCATTTCCATGACATCACGTTTAGAAACGTTTAATTCTTTGGAAATATATTCGGCGGTTTCGTCGCTCATGCCTGCATCACCATATAACCCCAAACGGGATTTGATTTTGTGTAGATTGTAAAACAATCTTTTTTGTGTGGCGACAGTGCCGATTTTAACCAAGGACCAGGATTTTAAAATGAATTCAGATACAGCGGCTTTTATCCACCAAATCGCATAGGTTGCCAAACGAAAACCTTTATCGGGATCAAATTTTTTGATGGCCTGCATTAAACCGATATTGGCTTCGCTGATTAAATCGGACAAAGCTAAGCCGTAATGACGAAAAGAGATAGCCACTTTGGCCGCCAATCGCAAATGAGAAGTGGTCAATTCGTGGGCCGCCTGAACATCACCGGTTTGTTGAAAACGTTTTGCCAACATATATTCTTCTTCGGCCTTCAACATTGGGAAACGGTTGATTTCGGCCAAATAACGGGGCAATCCCCCTTGTGCATAAAGCAGTGAAAGTGCATTTGAATTTGTCATTTTATATCCTTTGTTAAAAGCAATATAAGCTTGATTTCCCTTAACTTTAAGCAAAAACCAAACACTCGCCCTTTGGACTAAGCCTTTTCATTGTATAAAAAAGTCGTTTTAATGTCAAGCGAAAAATTATATAAATAACAGTTATTATTTAACCAGAAGAGCATAATGTATAAATGCTTCCGTTATGATATTGGCCGTCTACTTGTTGATATGACGGTTGTATGCCGTACGCAACATTGCCGTCTCGGTTACTAGATGTCCAAAACCAATAGGATCCCAACTGATTTTTCAGATTTGTCCAATTGATGCCGGTACAGGCAGTTTTGGTGCAGTCTTTTGCGGAAATTGTCATTCCTAACTCGGATAAACTGGTTAAATTCATGCCATGTGCTTTACACCAATTTTGAGCCCCCCACCATGTTAATTGAGGACCTTTTAAGTAACTGCCCAATTTTTGTCCGGATATCAGTTTATTGCAAACCCCGGCATCCGGCTTTAAGGCAGAATCAGAAGATGTTAAATTACAAAAGTATCCGTTTTCGCAATCTGAATTTTTACGACATTGCATATCCTGTGGTGTTTCTGTGGCACAAGGATCGGTCATATATGACAAATACACATTTCCATTTTCGCAAATGCCGATATCATCATTCGTATAAATTGGTTTTGTGCCACATAATGTGATGAGGTATGTGTTTGAAAGGTATTTACTGTTGATTTTTTTCTCGGATGTTTGTATGCCGTATGATGCACTGGCACTGCGAACATCGGATGTCCAAAACCAATTTGAACCCAACAAATTTTTCACTTTTGTCCAATTGATTCCTTTACAATTGGTTCCTGTGCAATTGGCTGGTGTACTTGTCAGCCCCAAACTGAACAAACTGGTCAATTCCATATCGTGGGCTTCGCACCAATTTTGTGCTCCCCACCATGTCAATGCCGGTCCTTTTAAATAACTGTCTGCTTGTTGTCCGGATGTTAATGGTTCACAAACACTTGCATCCGGTTCTGAATGGGATTCAGAAGATGTTAAATTACAAAAATATCCGTTTTCGCAATCTGAATTTAGACGACACTGCATGGCGCTTTCGGTATTTTTGGGATAAACACACAACGTGATGGCATTTCCATTATGCCATAATTCATCAATCATTTTTGTGCTGGTTTGTATACCATAGGCGACCTCTGTGTCTTTTGTTCGGCTGTTGGAGGCCCAAAACCAGCCTGATCCCAATCTTTTTTTCAGATCCGCAAAATTGACACCTTTACAATTTGTACCTGTGCAATATCTAGGTTCTTGTTTTAATCCCAAATAAGCCAAATCAGGTTGTTCCAATTTGTGGGCATTGCACCAATTTTGAGCACTCCACCATGATAAAGAAGGTCCAACTTTGAATTCTATATAGCTTTTATCATAAGACTTGATGTCTTTACCGGATGTTAAAGTTTTGCATTCTCCTTTGTTCGGGGCGGAGTTAGTTCCACTTTCGTTTGAATCCAAATGGCAATAATACCCATTATCGCAATCGCTGTTTTTGGAACAAAGCATTAGTTCGGGGGTGGGGCTTTCTACACCACAAGGATCGGTCATATATGACAGATATGCATTTCCATTGTCGCAAGAACCGACATCATTACCGGTATAAGGCGGTCTTTCACATCTTTCGCCACGCCAATTGTTTGAGCATATACATGTGCTTGTTTCAGGATTCCATGTGCCATAGTTAGTACATTGTAATGGTGCGTTTTCACAATGTTCCCCAAAATAATCGTCTGAACAGACGCATGTTCCCTCTATGCATTTGCCATGTTCGCCACAATCAATACCGGCACATTGTTCGTCTATATCACAACGCTCACCTTCCCATCCGTCCTGACATATACAAACGTTATTAATACATGTTCCGTAAATGCTGCACTCACAGATTGTGGGGATATTGCAACCATTTCCGGACCATCCGTCATTGCATATGCATGAACCATTTGAACAATGTCCGTGTTCGCCACAGTTAATACCGGCACATGGGTCAATATAGCATTCGCCTTTGGGACTGGCAGGGGTTGGTAAACATTCTTCTCCTGGTTCACAGGTATCAATACATTCACCTTGTTGACATCTTTGACAGTCTAAGCATTCATTGGCACAAGGATCTTGAATTTCTTCTTTGTTTTCATCATCATCTTTGTTATTGCCGGTGAGGAATATAGCAGTTAAATCAAAGTTATGATTTGTTGGACAGATAAATTCATTTGGTGGGTATTCTATATTATCAATTTTGATTTTTGAAATACGGTCTGTTGGCCAATCTTTTTGTGATAAATCGGCACAGTCTTCTTTTGAGATATCATGAACAGTAATTGAAAAAGAATTCGTATTTATTATTGATGACATCATCAAACCAGAACGGGTTTTATTGCCAACAGCCGAATCAAAGATAGATTTGCCTGTTGCTTTGCCGCGATGACGAATATGTTCGCTTTGCACCAGTATGTCTTCGTATATCAAATTGGCGTTTCGTTTTGATCCTGCTCGGGAATATAAAATCAATCCACCCGCCGTCAAAGCCCCAATAATGGCAAGAACCGCCAAGATTTCCAATAATGTACGTCCTTCTTGGTTTTTTTTGATGGCTGATTTTTTAAAAGACATAATCTATCTCCCTTTTCTTTATAATAAATAAATTAAAAATAAAAATCAACACTTTTTGTGATATCCTTGTTAAATGCTTATTTGACTTGATTTTCAAGGGGGAATTTGATATAATCATTTTTATGAAACCAAAGTTTATACATTTGCATGTGCATACGGCCTATTCGTTATTGGAAGGGGCTATTAAAATGCCAAAATTGGCCAAGTGGGCGGCGGATAATAAAATGCCCGCCGTTGCTATGACTGATTCGGGCAATATTTGTGGTGCGATGGCCATGATGCATGAAATGCCCCCCTTGGGGATTCAGCCCATTTTGGGAACGCAGTTATTGGTTAAATCCCCTAAACAAAATGTGAACGCTTTGGATACATCGGACGATACTTTTGATAAAGTTGTTTTGTTGGTACAAAATGAAACAGGCTATCGTCATTTATTAAAGCTGTTTTCCTTTTATTATATGGGGGCTGATAAACAAGGACAACCGCATATTACTTTTGATGAACTTTGCACACATACGGATGGTTTGATTTGTTTAACGGGCGGATGGGAAGGCCTGGTTGGTCGGCCTTTGTTGACGGGTAAATATGAACACGCCAAACAAATTGCCCAAAAAATGCAAACTGCCTTTGGCGACAGGTTGTATATTGAATTGATGCGTCACGGTATGGATCAGGAACAACAAACCGAAGAAGGCTTTTTACAGTTGGCTTTGGATTTAAACATCCCGATTGTGGCCACCAATGATGCCTATTTTTTAACCCCTGATATGTATGAAGCACAAGACGCATTGATGTGTATTGCCGAAAAGAAAGTTTTAACGGATGAAGACAGGCGTCGTTTGACCCCGGAACATTATTTGAAAACAGAAGATCAAATGTGTGAATTGTTTTCGGATTTGCCCGAGGCTTTGGCCAATTCTGTTTTGATTGCACGCCGATGTGCCTTTATGGCCGAAAAGAAAAAACCGGCTTTCCCGAATTTTGATTGTAAAGGAAAAACAGAAGATGAAGTTTTGGCCGATATGGCCGAAGAAGGTTTTAAAATCCGTATGCAGGGCAGATCGCCCGAAGAACAACAAAAATATCACGATCAAATGTTGTTTGAATTGGGCGTGATTAAACAAATGGGTTTCCCCGGTTACTTTTTAATTGTGGCCGATTTTATCCAATGGTCCAAAAACAACGGTGTGCCGGTGGGGCCGGGTCGTGGTTCTGGGGCAGGTTCCGTTGTGGCATGGTGTTTGATGATTACCGATATTGATCCAATGCGGTTTGATTTGGTGTTTGAACGATTTTTGAATCCCGAACGTGTGAATATGCCTGATATAGACGTGGATTTTTGTCAGGAACGGCGTGAAAAAACTATTGAATATGTGCAAAATCATTATGGTTTTGATCATGTGGCACAAATCATTACTTTTGGTAAATTACAGGCAAAAGCCGTGATTCGTGATGTGGGCCGTGTGATGCAGGTACCTTTCCCCGTGGTGGACAGATTATCCAAGATGATTCCCAATGACCCTAAAATCACTTTGGAAAAGGCTTTTGAACAAGAACCCCGATTAAAAGAAGAAATAGAAGCCGAAGAACAAATCAAAGAATTGTTTGCCATTGCCGTTAAATTGGAAGGTTTATTCCGTAATACATCCACCCATGCGGCGGGTGTGGTGATTGGCAACAAACCTTTGGATGAAATTGTGCCGATTTATAAAGATCCGTCATCGGATATGCCGGTTACTCAATTTGATATGAAGTATGTGGAAGAAGCCAGCTTGATTAAGTTTGACTTTTTGGGACTGAAAACTTTAACCACCATCAAAAAAACATTAGAGCTTTTACAAAAACGTGGGATTGAAGTAGATATTGATCATATCCCATTGGATGATGCTGAAACTTTTAAATTGTTGCGTGCGGCCGATACGACAGGGGTGTTCCAGTTGGAATCAACGGGGATGAAAAAGATTCTGCACGACATGCAACCCGATAAAATTGAAGATATTGTGGCGTTGGTGTCTCTTTATCGCCCGGGGCCCATGGATTCTATTCCCACCTATATTGCGGTGAAAAAAGGTTTGGAAGAACCCGATTATATGCATCCGATGTTGGAACCGATTTTAAAAGAAACCTATGGTATTATGATTTATCAGGAACAGGTGATGCAAATTTCGCGTGATATGGCGGGCTTTTCGTTGGGTGGTGCCGACTTATTACGTCGTATTATGGGTAAGAAAAAACCCGAATTATTACCGCCTGAACGTGTGAAGTTTATTGACGGGGCCAAAGTCAAAGGTATCAGTCAGGAAGTGGCCGAAAAGGTCTTTGATAAAATGGCCAAGTTTGCATCCTATGGTTTTAACAAGGCACATGCGGCCGCCTATGCCTTTATTGCATATCAAACGGCCTATTTAAAGGCACACTTTCCGGCCGAATTTATGGCGGCTACGATGACATTGGATAAAATCAATACGGATAAATTGGCGATATTTAAAGAGGATGTCTTATCTCATAAAATTGAAGTTTTGCAACCCGATATCAATTTGTCCGAGGTCAACTTTACCGTTCAAGACGGCAAAGTCCGTTATGCATTGTCTGCGGTTAAAAATGTGGGCGAAGCTGGTATGATGGCGGTGGTGGCTGAACGTGAAAAAAATGGTCCATTTAAATCCATTCAAGATTTTGCATCCCGTGTGGATGTATCGGCATTGAATAAAAGATATGTTGAAAATTTGGCCAAATCAGGGGCGTTTGAATGTATTGAAAAAAATCGGGCGATGGTCTTTAATAATGTGGAAAATATTGTTTCTTATGCCGCTCAGGCCACTCAGGGACGCAACAGTGCCCAAATGGGATTATTTGGTGCGGATGCTTCGGCCAATGCATTAAAATTGACACGCTATCCCGAATGGCCACAAATGGAAAAGTTGGAACATGAAAAAGAAGCGCTGGGTTTTTATTTGTCGGCCCATCCTTTGGATTCATACGGTGTTGTTTTGGAACGTTTGCGTGCGGTTGATTATGCCGATATTGCCCCCATGGTTTCGGCCAGTCCGGCTGTGCGTACATACTTGGCGGTTATTGTATCGGATGTGCGAGAACGTATCAGCCAAAAGGGCAACCGATTTGCCTTTATATCGGCCAGTGATAAATCCGGCAGTTTTGATTTAATGTGTTTTTCGGATGTGTTGGAAGCTCATCGTGATAAATTAAAATCAGGTCAACCGTTATTATTGACCATCTCTGCCACTAAACGTGAAGGTGAAGACCAAATCCGTATCAATATTCAGGATGTGGCATACTTGGCTGATGCCATGGCCAAAACACAAACGACATTGATTGTGGCTTTGGAAAATGTTCAGGCGATTGAGGAAATCAAGAATCGTTTGGCAAAAGTTCCCGTCGGACGCAGTAAGATTTTTTTGATTTTAAAAACCAAAGAATATAACGTGGAATTTGAATTACCTAACCGCTATACTTTGACTCCCGATGTGTTGGATGATTTATCCCAAATTTTGGGAGTTGCTGAGATCAAACAGGCTTAGAATTTTTATTGACATTTTAAGAAAGTATTTAAACTCTCTGAGATAAGAAAAAGGAGGGAGTAGTGAAAAAATTACTTTTATCAATCAGCGCTTTTACTTTGATGGGATATGCCAATTCTTTATACGGTATGTATGAAAGTGATTGTTTGGAAACGTTATGTCAATGGGGATGCAAAGAAACGTTGCAAGAAGATGGAAAATTAGTTGGAAAATGTTGTTCTGAACCCACACAAACCAATTGTATTGCCGAACAAAAAGAAGAATTCGGTTGTGTAACGGCTAAAAAAATTGAATGTTCATTGAGTGAGTTTTGTGCATCGGATGGTTCTTGTAAACCATGCTCTACGGCGGATGATCGTGCCAAACGTTTGAATAAAAATTCAACCCATTGTGAATGTCCGGCCGGATTGGCCAGACGTTGTAATTCAAAAAGTACAAATGCAAATTGTCAAGATGGGGGTAATTGGGTTTGTACAAATGGATGCTTTGACCATACGGATTGTCCGGCCGAAGAACAATGTTCATGTGTGGGAAATACATGTCCTGCCAAAGGTGGAACATGTGGTCCTTGTCCAGAAGGAACACATCGGGCCGAAACATCGGCCACGGTATGTATGGCTTGCACAGGCTGTCAAATATGGGATATGGCAACCCAAACATGCTTAAATCAAAGTCCAAGAGGACAATTTTGTGGACAAAATACAGGCGGAGCAGCCCCCAATTGCGGCGGGGATGTCACTATGCCGATACCGCCCAAAAGTGAGTTGATTGAAAAACGCGGAACATTGAATAATCGTAAATATTACATACCGCCAGCCGAAGATAAGTATAAAATGACACATGCCAGTGCTTCACGTTTTTGTGAATATTACGGTATGCATTTGGGAACGGTTGATGAAGTGTGTATGAAAGATTACGCCTATGATACAGGCTATGATTGTCCAAATTTTGTCAATACACAAGGCTTTTCATGGCTTGGTCAATGGTTTGATTTATCATGGTGGCATGTGGATGGCATGGGATCTTTTTGGTTGGCAAATTTGGGAAGTGGTGATACGGCTTTGCGTGTAACATATTCTTGTGGTAATAACCATTCCAGCCATGTGTGTAATCGTTTTTATCCGTTATGTACGGAAAATTAAATAAGGAGGAGAAAATGAAAAAAATATTTTTAACAACAACAATGTGTTTGTTTGCATTGCCTTTGATGGCCATGGATTGTGTTTATTCACCGGAACAGGAAATTGTCCGTTCGGCCGAAAATTATGCCGAAATTGAAAAATTGGGTGAAAACTTTGATGCCAATGCAACATATCCATGTGGTGGAACATTATCTCAGTTGGCTGTTTTGCGTGGTAATTTGGATTCTTTATATTACCTGTATCAACATGGCGCCAATTTTAATGCGGATGTATCATTAAATGGATACGAAATTCCCGGTGCACCGGATGTGATTCCGTTCCCATTGTTTGTGGCACGTTATTCACCCAATTCGCAAATTGTGGATACAATGTTAAATTCGGGTATTGATTTTAAGGCAAAAGACAGCATGGGGCATGATGTTTTTTGGTATTTTGAACAAAACCCTGTTTTACGTAATACTTATTTAAATAAAAAAGGATGGGATTCGTTGATTCCTGTTTCTGAACGTTTGGAACGGGTCAAACAAGGGATTCCTTACTAAAAATATCCTCCCCCTTGGAAAAGGGGGATTTTTCTTGCCAAAAAGGGCTTTTTGTGGTATAATATCCGTCAAAGAAAGGATTTTAAAATGAAAAAGCCCCCTTCACAACGTCAATTGCGTGTGGCCGAAGAAATTAAAAAATTATTGGCCAAAACGTTGATTGAAAATAATTTGTTTATCCAAGGGTTAAAGGCCCCTTATTTGATGATAACCGAAGTTCAAATTGCACCCGATTTCGGTTATACGGATATTTATATGCGTGCCATGCCACCGGTGAATACAGATGAACAGGTTGCATTATTGAATGAACATAAAGGGGCCTTTCGTAAAAAGATTGGGCAAAATGTCCGTTTGCGTATAACCCCTGAGGTGCGCTTTTTTTCCGATACACGTTTTGAACAAGATGCACATATTGAATCCATCTTGAACAGCCCGCGTGTGAAAGCCGATCTTGACAAATACAAAGAATAACATAAACGGTTGGTTGGTTATTAATAAACCGTATGATATGGGATCCACTCCTGTTGTGGGACGGTTAAAGTATTTATTAAAGCCGTTTAAAATCGGTCATGCTGGAACTTTGGATCCGTTGGCAACTGGTGTTTTGCCGATTGCATTGGGTAAAGCCACACGCTTGATCCCCTTTGTAATGGATGGTAAAAAAACATATGAATTCACCGTTCGTTGGGGTGTTCAAACGGATTCGGATGATTTGGCTGGACAGGAAATTGCCCGCAATGATATACGCCCGACACAGGAACAAATTTTATCGGTGTTGCCGAAATTTATCGGAACAATTATGCAAAGGCCCAGTATTTATTCAGCCTTAAAAATCAATGGACAAAGGGCCTATGATTTGGCGCGCAGTGGTCAAGATGTTCAAATTCAACCAAGACCCACAAAAATCTATGATTTAAGGTTGTTAGATCATGATGGAGAAACATCGTCCTTTGTGGCCGAAGTAGGCAAGGGGACATATATTCGTACCTTGGCACACGATATAGCCGAATCTGTGGGTGCCTTGGGTGTTGTCATTCGCTTACATCGCACAAAAGACGGTCCCTTTGATATCAATCAGGCTGTTACTTTGGATGATAATGTGGAAAAAAATATCCAGCCCATGGAAAATGTTTTGGGAAATTTATCAAAACTGAATGTATCATCGGATGTGGCCAAACGTTTGATTTATGGTCAAAGAATAAAAGATGAAGCCTATGCCGACTTATCGGGTGTTTACGCTGTTATGTGTGAAAATAACTTGATTGCGTTGGGTGAAGTTGAAAAAAATGTTTTGCATCCGCGGTCAATTTTTGCATCAAAAGAGGATTAAAAAAAGATACCGATTTGCAATTTATGTTAAAATATGCTAGTGTTTCAAAAAAAGGAGAATTAAAAATGGGTAAAATATTTAATAAACGCTTTATGCCTTTGCTTTCATCACACTTTTTATCGTCAATCAATGACGCCTTTATGCGTACATTGTTTTTATTTTATGCAACTTATCAATTGACCCGTGAAAGTACAATCTTTATCATCACGGGTGTTATTTTTTACGCATTGACCTTTTGTGTGGGCAGTACGATTGCCGGTCAGGTGGCCGATAAAATTTCCAAAAAGAAGTTTTTGATTTTCTTCCGTTTAATTGAAATTGGGGCATTGTTATTGACCTTGGGTGGTGTTTCGCTCAGTTCCCGTTGGGTTTTGTTGTTGATTATGGGTGGTTTAGGTTTTATCAGCGCCTGTTTGCGTGTGGCTGATTATTCCTTAATGCCGGCCTTGGTGGCACAACGTGATTTGGTCAAAGCCAATGCTTTAATTAAAATTGCCTCTTTAATTGGTTTGGGGTTGTCTGCATTGATGATGATGCTGATTTACAAATACAACGTATTACCTGCTTTTGTTTGTTTGGGTGCTGTTGCTTTATCGGTTATCAGCTTGGGTTTGACCTACTTAATGCCTGAACAAAAATCAGTGGATCCCGAAACGGAAGTTGTTAAAAATCCCATTCATGTATTTGATTATGTCGGTAAGACTTTGAAATATAAATTTGATGATTGGGCTTACTTGATCGGTATTGCTTGGTTTTGGGTGTTGATGAGCTTGGTGGGTATGCTATCGGGTGAATACGGTCAAAACATATTACAGGCCCGTTGGTCAGTGATGGCCTTTTTATCCGGTGCAATATTCCCGTTGGGTTATATTATCGGTTCAATCATTTGTGTGCGTTCCAGCCGTAAACGTTTAGGATCTCAGGCTGTTTGGGTTGGAGCTTTGATTTCTGTGGTGTTGTTGGACTTTGTTTTTGCCGCCGGTGCTTTGTCACAAATTGAAGTTACCAAAGCCATTACGATTTCCCGCTTGTTGACAGGTAGTTTTTTGTATTGGCACGTTTTGTTAAATGTTTTTGCTTTGGGATTATTGTCGGCCCTTTATGTGATTCCGTTTTATGCCCAATTACAAATGCATACCGAAGAACGTATTATGGGACGTATGTTTTCGCTCAGCGGATTATTAAACGCTTTGACGATGGGTTGTGCCTTTTTAATCGTAATGGGTATGCGTATTTTATCATTTGATTTATCGGCCGTGATGGTTGTGTTTGCGATATTGAATCTGTTGGTATCGCTTTATTTTGTGCGTTTGTTGCCGATTGAACAACGTCGTCGCTTTTTCAAAAAAGTTTTGGGTCGTTTGTTCCGTGTTAAAGTCTATGGTTTGGAAAGAATGCCCAAGGCGGGTGAACCTTGCTTGATTGTTTGCAATCATACCAGTTATATGGATGTTTTGTTGATTTCAACATTTATTGACAGACCGATTGTGTTTTCCATCAATAATCGTTTATTGGAAAAAACAATTGTGAAATTTATGACGAATTTAGTGGATTTAAGGGCTTTGGATCCGACCAGCCCCTTTGCCGTTAAAACAATGGTCAATGAATTAAAGCAAAATAAAACCTGTATGATTTTTAACGGTGGTTTGTTGGAAGGTGGAAATACACGTTTGAAAATTTACGAAGGTTCGGCAATGATGGCATTAAAAGGTAACGCCCCGATTGTCCCTATTCGTATTGATGGTGCCGCCCATACCTTTGGTTCACGTGTGTTGGGTAAAAAAACATGGTTTAAGGCTTTCCCGCAAATTACAATTACGGTGATGCCACCGGTTGAATTTAAATATCCCGAAACAATGCCTACCCGTGAACAACGTATGCGTTCTTCGGGCAAATTGTATGACGTGATTTCCAATATGGTTTTTGAAAGCTATGAAAAAGACAGAACGATTTTTCAGGCTGTGGCTGATGCTATGAAAATGCGTGGTCATATGTTCCGCGTCTTGGATGATACGGCACGTCGTCCCCAAACATATGCCAGCGTATTTTTAAAATCGTTTGTCTTGGGTGCTTTGATTAATAAACATTTGCCTGATGATGAACGTGTGGGTATTATGATACCGACATCTTCGGCCTGTGTTTATACTTTCTTGGGATTACAGGCCTATGGTAAAGTGCCGGCAATGATCAACTTTACCGCAGGTGCTCAGGCGGTGGTCAGCACTTGCCAAACGGTTGGCTTAAAGCATATTGTTACGGCCCGCAAAGTGGTTCAGTTGGCCAAATTGGAAAATTTGGTGGCTGAGTTAGAGAAAAACGACGTTAAGGTAATGTTCTTGGAAGATATGAAAGCCGCCTTGACATTATCCGATAAATTGCGTGGTATCTATGGTGCTTTGTTCCCCAAACGCTTGTATAAAAAAACAAGTGGTGGTAAAGTTTCATCCAAAGATACGGGGGTTATTTTGTTCACATCCGGTTCGGAAGGTTTGCCTAAGGCCGTTTTATTAAGTCATTATAACCTGTTATCCAACTGTTATCAGGTGCCATGCCGTTTTGATTTGTATCAAAATGATGTGTTCTTGAACTGTTTGCCGTTGTTCCATTCCTTTGGTTTGGGGGCAGGGACAATTTTGCCGATGATTTTGGGTGTTAAAACATTCTTGTATCCGACACCGCTTCATTATCGTATTATTCCCGAAATAGCGGCCAGCATTCGTGCCACGGTTTTCTTTGCAACAGATACGTTCTTGTCATCCTATGCCAAATGTGCCAATCCGTATGATTTTAACAGCTTGCGTGTGGTGGCCGGTGGTGCCGAAAAAATCCGTGAAGAAACCCGCAAAGTGTGGCAGGAAAAATTCGGTGTGCGTTTGTTTGAAGGCTATGGTGCCACCGAATGTTCTCCCTTTATTTCGGTGAACACTTTCTTGTTCCAGAAAAAAGATTCCGTGGGTCGTTTGTTGCCCGGTATTGAATCCCGCCTGAAAAAAATTGAAGGTATTGCCGAAGGTGGTGAATTATACGTCAAAGGCCCCAATATTATGCAAGGCTATATGCGTCATACAAATCCTGGTGTATTGGAACCGCCAAAGGATGGATGGTATGATACTGGTGATATTGTTGAAATTGATGATGACGGATTTATCACCATCAAAGGCCGTTGCAAACGCTTTGCCAAAATTGGCGGTGAAATGGTGTCTTTATTGGCCGTTGAACAAACAATCGCCAAAAAATGGCCGGATGCTTTATCGGGTGCCGTGAATTTACCTGATGAAAGAAAGGGTGAAAAAATTATCCTGATTACCAATGAAAAGCAAATTACCAAAGAGGCTTTGATTTCCTTGTTTAAAGAAAAGGGAATGACCGAGTTGGGATTGCCGGCCGTGATTGTTCATACGGAAAATCCGCCCATTTTGGGAACAGGCAAGTTTGATTATCAAACGGCCAAGAATATGGCGATTGAGGCCTGTAAGCCCAAAGCATAAAATTAAAGCCCGAGTTATTCTCGGGTTTTTTAAAAAAAATAACTTGCATTTTATTGTATTCTTTTTTATGATGAAAAAGACGAAGGAATTGTCCTTCAAAAAATGAAAGGAAAAACAATGTTTAATCATTATGCTAATTGTATTAAAAAATATGTTCAATTTTCGGGCTGTTCAACACGTTCGGAATTTTGGTGGTTTGTGCTGGCCAACTTTATCATTGCTTTATTGGTAAATGTCGTTGCGGGTATTATCAATGTGCCGGCGTTGGCGTTGTTGTATTCATTATTTGTGTTTTTGCCAAATTTATCTGTATCAGTTCGTCGTTTGCATGACGCGGGTTTTTCGGCCTGGTTTATGTTGTTGGCCTTAATTCCGTTAGTCGGTGGTATTGCTTTGTTGGTAATGGCATGTTTGCCCACTAAAACACAAGATAATAAATACATGGGATAATCATTGAAAGGCAGGCAGATATGAAAGGTTTACATATTTTAGATTTTTTAAAGTCACCATTTCGTCAGCAGTTCTTATTTGTCTGTCTTTTATTATTACCGGCACTTTTATTGTGTCCGCTGTTTGTTTCGTTTTTTGGGCTTTTACACACACATATGGATTTTATTCAATCGGCTGATGAAAAAGCGTTGATTGAATTGGTTAAAAATTGGATGCTTTCACAAAGTGCTTCAACTTATATTTTGGCAAATATCGGATTTTTCGGGGCTTCTTTGTTGCTTTATGGATATCTTATAATTTTTGCAAATGCTTCATTGTCTCAAAAAGTTGATTTATATACTTTTAAGCCTGTTTCTTTATCGGTAAAACAGTTTTTTAAAGGTCTTACCAAAGCAATCAGTTTTTCATTTTGGTCTTTTTCTTATATAGTTTTGGTTTTAGTTTTGACTGTTTTGCTTATTTCTTTAACGGTTTTTTTAAGTGAATTATTGCCAACATTTTTATCTGTCATTTTATGGATTGTTTGCGTGGTTGGTTGTTTGGCTGTTTTCTTATGGTTTATTTTGAATTATTGTGTTGCTAATTTACGCTTTTATATGACCCTTAAAACACGATCAGTTTTTGAATGGTTTGAAAATTATCGTTTTGTAAAACAATATAAATCACGTTTTTTCATTGCTTTATTACTTTGTTTTGTGTTTAGTCAGGCTGTTTCCGTTGTAATGCAAATACTTTTTTCATGGATATTTGATTTGACTTTGTTTATTGAGGGATTTAGTTCCGGTCTTGGAATTGGCCAAACTTTTGTTCCGTCGCTTTTAATGATACTGTGTGGTATGGTGATTTTTTCATACCTATCGTTGTTGCAAATATCCTTTAATTGTAAAACGTTGGTTTGGTTAAAGCAAAAGCCAAAAACAAAAAAGAAATAATTATTTATTATAGTGTGCCATGATGCGTTGTTTATCGCGTTGCCAATCACGTTGTTTGATGGTTTCACGTTTATCGGCATAGGTTTTACCTTGGGCTAAGGCGATTTTCATTTTGGCAATCCCACGGGCATTAAAGTATAAATCCAAAGGAATGATGGTGCGTCCTTTTTGATTGACTTCACGCAACAGTTTGGATAATTCTTTTTGATGCAACAATAATTTTCTGGGGCGTGTCGCCTGTTCCGTCACAAAGCCTTTATTGGCTGGAGAGTATTCTTCAATCCGTGCGTTGACCAAAACCAGCTCGCCATTTTCAGGTGATACATAGCTTTCCCCGATACTGGCATGTCCCATACGCAAAGATTTGACTTCTCCGCCTGTTAAAATAAGTCCAGCCTCATAGGTATCCAAAATCATATAATGAAAGTGGGCTTTGCGATTTGTGGCCACAGGGCCGGTTGAAATTAAATTATTACTCATGTTGTGGATTTTAACACCTTTTATTAAAAAAGTCAATGAAAAAGCCCCCCTGAATTCAGAGGGGCTTTGAAATCATTTGCTCACAAGCTTATTTTTTGATGATTAAAGCTTTTAAGGCTTGGGCCAAACGAGAAATTTGGCGGGCCATTGTATTGGCTTTAATTGTACGCTTGTTTTTGGCTTTTGCCAAAGAAGATTCCGCTTTACGGAAAGCCTTTGTGGCTGTTTCTTTGTCGCCTTTAGCAATAGCGGCACGTGTTTGTTTAACGGCAGTACGTGTTGCATTCAAGCGGTTAGCATTGATTGTTTCACGTTTTTTGTTGCGTTTAACACGTGTTTTAGCTGATTTTAAGTTTGCCATTTGTATGCCTCTCTAAAAGTAAAGTTAAATAACGTTTTTCATTATATCCGATTTATTCAAAAAAGTCAAGGGGTTTTATCTTTAAGTTGTTTATGTGTCTCAATTCTTGACATTTGTGTGGCTTTTTGGTATACTTTAAAAAATATTTTTTAAAAAGGAGAAAGCTATGTCAATAACCTATCGTGAACTGCGTCAAAAATGGTTGGAATTTTTTAAATCAAAAGGGCATGCCGAAATTCCATCGGCTTCTGTGTTTCCCGAAAATGATGCCACAGTGTTGTTCACGACCGCCGGTATGCATCCGTTGGTTCCGTATTTGATGGGGCAAAAGCATCCGGCCGGCAACCGTTTGACGGATATTCAAAAATGTATCCGCACGAATGATATTGATGCCGTTGGCGATACCAGCCATTTGACCTTTTTTGAAATGATGGGCAACTGGTCTTTGGGCGATTATTTCAAAAAGGAAATGGTGGCTTGGAGCTTTGAGTTTTTGACCCAGCATTTGGGGTTCAAGCCTGAACAATTGGCGGTTACCTGTTTTAAAGGTGATGAAAACGCCCCGCGTGATGAAGAAACAGCTAGGTTTTGGAAAGAGCAGGGATTAAAAGATAATCAGATTTTCTTTTATGGTGCGGATGATAACTGGTGGGGTTTGGCCGATGGCGGTCCATGTGGTCCGGATACGGAAATGTTTATTGATAACGGTCAACCGGCATGCGGTCCGGATTGTGGTCCGGCCTGTCATTGTGGTAAATACACTGAAATTTGGAACGATGTGTTTATGCAATATGAAAAAAAATCCGATGGTTCTTTGGTGAAGTTGGCCCAACAAAACGTGGATACAGGTATGGGATTGGAACGCACCTTGGCTTTCATGAATGGTGCCAGTGATGTTTTTTCCACAGAATTGTTTGCGGGTCTGCGTCAAAAGTTGGAACAATTGTCTGGCAAAAAATATGCCGAAGCATTGGCGCCTTTCCGTAAAGTATTGGACCATGTGCGTGCATCTGTTTTTATTTTGGGTGATGACAAGCATTTGGCACCGTCCAACACGGACCAAGGCTATGTTTTGCGTCGTTTGATTCGTGTGGCAATTCGTTCGTTAAAGCAATTGGGGATTACGGATTTTGTATTGCCGGCTTTGGCCGAATGTGTTTTGGATCAATACGCTGAATATTATCCTGAATTGCAACGTAACCGTGATTTCATTATGACCGAATTGATCAAAGAAGAACAATTGTTTAACCGCACGATTACGGCCGGCTTAAAGGAAATGGACAAAGTCATGGGACGTGTTCAAAACGGATTGATTGACGGCCAAACAGCATTCCATTTGTACGATACCTATGGTTTTCCGTTGGAATTCACACAACAAATTGCCACCGAAAACAACTTACAGGTGGATGTGGACGGCTTTAATAAGTGTTTTCAGGCACATCAGGAACTTTCCCGCAAAGGTGCCGAACAAAAATTCAAGGGCGGTTTGGCCGACCATTCGGAAAAATCGGCCCACTATCACACCGCCACACATATTATGCACGCCATGTTGCGTCAAATGTTTGGTGAAACGGTGGCACAAAAGGGCAGTAATATCACGCCTGAACGGATGCGTTTTGACTTTTCCTTTAATCGCAAGATGACACCTGAAGAAGTCAAAGAATTGGAAAATCGTGTGAATGCGGTGATTGAACAAAAAATCCCTGTTGAATGTGCCGAACGGACTTTGGCCGAAGCCCAAGCCGAAGGTGCAATTGGCTTGTTTGCCCACAAATATGATGCCGAAAAGGTTAAGGTTTATACCATTGGTTCGGTTTCCAAAGAAGTTTGTGGT
The DNA here is from genome assembly GCA_045611705.1 of Alphaproteobacteria bacterium. Taxonomy (GTDB): domain Bacteria; phylum Pseudomonadota; class Alphaproteobacteria; order CAAHEQ01; family UBA3637; genus UBA3637. Next base: position 63,432 of record JAZKXR010000003.1, read on the forward strand.
GGTCCGCACGCCCAAAATACAGGCGATTTAGGTCACTTCCGTATTTTAAAGGAAGAATCTTCATCGGCCGGTGTTCGTCGTATCAAGGCTGTTTTGGAATAAAATCTTGCCTGTCGGGTGTTTCCCACAACATTGTCATGCCCGACTTGATCGGGCATCCATAAACAATGATACAAAATGCGGACTTATGTCCGCTGGATGCCCGATCAGGTCGGGCATGACAGTGTGGGTGGATATTCCACCTTTCTTTTTTTTGTCATATTTGTGCGTTCATTTCGCATTGTCATATTTGTGTGTTTTTTCTCTGTCATCTTCGTGCTTGACACGAAGATCTATGCACCCTCTCTGTCATCTTCGTGCTTGACACGAAGATCCATAAATAATATAATTCCAATTATGAAACAAATGTACGTCTATATTATGGCCAGCGGTTTTAACGGCACTCTTTATGTGGGTGTAACATCTGATTTGATTAAACGAGTCTGGCAACATAAAAATCATGTTGTGCCAGGTTTTACGGATAAATATAACATAGATAAGCTGGTTTATTATGAACTTTGGCAAGATGAATTAGGAGCAATTCAGCGTGAAAAGCAAATAAAACATTGGCACAGGCAATGGAAAAAGGATTTAATAGAAAAAGAAAATCCTGAGTGGTTGGATTTGTATAATACATTATTGGGTTAGTGGATCTTCGGATCAAGTCCGAAGATGACAGAGAGAGCATTGTCATGCCCTACCTGTCGGGTGTCCAACCTAGCATTGTCATGCCCGACCCGATCGGGCGTCCAACCTACCACTGTCATGCCCGACTTGATCGGGCATCCAACCTACCACTGTCATGCCCGACTTGATCGGGCATCCATAAAGAATTAAATGCCATGGATCTTCGGATCAAGTCCGAAGATGACAGGAAAGAGTATTGTCATGCCCTGCCTGTTGGGTGTCCAACCTAGTATTGTCATGCCCGACCCGATCGGGCATCCATAAAGAATTAAATGCCATAATGGATCTTCGGATCAAGTCCGAAGATGACAGAATAAAAAAACCGAGAATGACAGTGTGGGTGTGCGTTCATCCCCTACTTGATGGGGGATCCATAAAAAAATAAAAAAAATAAAAAAAACTTCTTGACATTGTGTTTTTTCTTGTTTATGCTGAATCCAAAAGGATTAAAAAAAGGGGGATTTTTATGAAAAATTTCTTACAAGTATTATTGGTTGGCACTATTTTGGCCGGTGCCGGGGATGTCTATTCTCAGAGTGTAACAGGATATTGGATGCCTAGTCAAGTAACCAGTGGTGGAAGCGCAACGAACGATTGGAAAGGCTTTGCTGCCAGGCCTTGGGATGCAAAGCTGTTGGATGATCAGCTCGGTGTTGATTTGACACCGTATGACATAACTTTACCAAGCGGTGAAAAATTGACGGGTGCTTTTAATGTGTATACTCAGGCTAATGGGACGACAACGTTTAAAAGTCTGCAAACAGGTACGACGTATGTTCGTGATTTAAACGGTGCGACGGCTGCTCAAAACGGTTGGTATGGAACTTATGAAGATGGGAGTGGTTGGACTCATTATGACGGTAATTATAAGCTGTATAGTGATATGGATAGTAAAGTTGCAAATGTTTCTTTTTTGTCTGATGGTACAGTTCAACAATCTACAGCTTTGTCAAAGATCGATCCTGGAACTAATAAGCTAGTATACAATAATCAGGTCTTTGTAAAAAATGGTGATTCTTGGGTTCTTTCATCGGAGAATTTACCAAAAGGTGCGAATACTTGGAATACAACAATTCGTGATGGTGTTTATCAATTGAATGGATCGGAAGGGTATATGATTCCGGGAACTGATACACCATTAACGGGGGAGGTTACTTTTAACAATACAAACGGCGGTTTGCTGGTAACAACAAGTGATGGTACTCAACATTTTCGAATAGATAATGGTTGGGAAACAACCTATACTGATAATATGAAGATGGTTCACAGAGATGGTAATTTAACATTATTTGATAAAGATGGTAAACAAATTTTTGACTTGCAAAATGGTGCTTCTGAAGCGACGTACAATCCTGCCAATAGTCAAGTTGTTAAAATTGAAAATGGATATACCATTACTCAGGGTGATAAAACCGTGAATATTAAAATTGATGAAGATGGTAGTTTTGTTAGTACAACAAATTCAGGTGGTTCCAGTGCTTCCAGTTCAGCCAGTGCTAATTCTACAGGTTCAGGTGGGGCTAATCAAACTGGGGCTGGTGCTAATTCTGCGGGTTCAGGAGCGGCCAATCAAACTGGGGCTGGTGCTAATTCTGCGGGGGCGGCGGCTACTCCTGCCAGTCCCTATCCTCCTGAGGGTAGTGGATATTATATTGGTGGTGAGACTTATGAAGTTAGAGCGAACGGAGCTGTTTATGATGCGTATGGCAACGACGTTGGGACGGCTTTTAAAAATGCAGATGGTACGGATGAAATTTTCTTTCATGAAGATTTTGGGATGTCTTCTGTGAAAACTACAAGAATTCCACCTAAATCAACAGTTAACACGAATGCCACTGGCGGTGGTTCTGGTGGTTCTGGTGGTTCTGGCGGTTCAAACACGAATGCCACTGGTGGTGGTTCTGGTGGTAGTTCTGGACCGGCTTTTGAAGGTGCGAAGCCCACTGATGTTTTTGAAGGAGATGTGATATATGTGGGTAAAGAACCACTGGTTTATGATCCGTATACAGGAACCTATGTAGGGTCTGATGGTATGAGATATAGATTAGGTGATAATGGTCAGTTGACAACGACATCACGCGGTGGTTATGACATGAATAGTAAAACGTGGGATCCTGAGGCTGATTTTGATTTTAAATCAGTTTATGGTGCTACTCCGTCGCAAATAGCTGCTACGGTTCCTGCAACATCTTTGCCAACTACTATTGATGGAAAGTTTGTATCCTATGATGCAAACCATGGGACGGCAATAATTAATCATAATGGTGTTAATGTGGAAGTTTCCGGGGAGTGGGCGAAACACTTGGCTGGTGCAAAGGCGGGTGATTTTGTTAGTCTTTCACCACAAGCTCTTTCCAGTATATCGGTTCCGTTTAGTTCTTATGCCAGTGGTTTTCTTGGTGGTTTTGGGGCGAACTTTGGAAACTTTTTCCAATCCGCCATTGATACGCTCATGATGCCCATCAATTTGGCTAAGGGGGCTTTTAATTTACTTACAGGAAAATCCACTCTTGATATAGGGGCAAAAATGACTCAAATGGGGGCAAACCTTAGTCAAAATTTTAGTGCCGGATTTAAAAGCTTTGGGGCTGGTTTGGGGTTGAATGGTAGCATTTATTCATCGACAACAGCTGTGGATCCTTTTGGTAATACAACGGCCAAAATTGATGAATTTTTTAATAAACAGGTTGAGGCCGCCAATAAGACTGCTGGTGCACAAAAAATTACAGCAAAAGAGGTGATGGCTTCTATCCCTGCGGCGGTATCAAATGTGGCCCAATATCCGATCATGATTTTGCAAACAGACGAAGCCGGAAAGCAAAATGAGGCGACAAAAAAGGTGAAAGTTAAAGCCGAAAATGCTTTGTTGGATTCTCAGGGTTCCCCAACCGGTTCAACCGTTGGCGGTGTTTCGTTACAGGGGACCAATTTGGCGGCGGCCGCTTCACAAATGGCCGTTTTGTTGGAATACAATCCGGTGGATTTGAATTTGTTGAAAATGGATGATTTGGATTTGTCAAAAGATAAAGATCAAAAAACTTTACGTCAACGTCGGGATTTGTTGTTGCAAATGTATGCGACATCGGCACAAATTATTGCCGAAGGTTCCAACGATATTTCCGAAAAATTTTATGAACGTATCAATTCGTTGTCCGAAAGTTTGCCAGAAACAACGGGGTCTTTGGGATCGGCATCTGTGTTGAACGATTCGGAAAGATATCCGTATTTTGAAATGGTTCGTCAAATTGCTTTGTCGGCGACTCAGTTGGGATTAAAGGGGGCTGATATCTTGCCGAATTTAAGAATTGCCGCTCCGAAATCGGATGAACAATAAAAAAAGAGAGGTTGATATGGAAAATAAATTCAAAAATACTGTTGCCTCGGTTTTAATGGTGGGAACTTTGTTTGCCTCAAATCCTGGACACGCGGATGTGTTGAGTGGAGCGATGCAAGTTATTGGATCAACTGTCGGGGCATTGATGACATTGCTTATGACGCCTAATGTAATACAACAGGCTGCTGTCAATGTTGATTCTGTTCAGGTGGCCGCTGAATTGGCTGTTTTGGATGCTATGAAGCGGGTTAAATATGAATGGCCCCCCATGGAAGATGAATATACCAAAGCCGGAAATAATAATGAAAATGACAAGACGGTAACAAATCCGACATCAAAAGAAACAGCATTGCCTTTTGAGGTTCATTCTTTGACCGCGGTCGGATTGGAATCTTTGGAATTAAAAGGCTTTGAACCTTTGGTTAACGGTCGTCCGTTGGTTATTGAATATTTAACAAAAATGCAGGTAACATCTGATGCTGGTGCTCAATTAAAAAGTGCCGAAACATCAGATAGGGTTTTGGCCGAAATTACCAAAGCTCAAACGGATAACTATCATTTGTTGTCAACGGCGGGTATTGCACGGGCTGAATTGGGATTGAAATCAACTTATGCAGCATCAGCATCGGCTCGCGGTAATCAGACTGGATCGCCGACAAATCAAAATGAAGCCGAAAAAAAGGCCGAAGAGACGTTTTTAAAACAGCAAAATTTGACCGAAATGCCCGCGGGGATTAGCTCAATTGCTTATGGTATGCGTGTTCAATCATTGATGAATTTGGAATTGGCACAACGGATTAACATGGCCAATACATTACAGGGAAACATTCTGTCCATTGAAGCGGCCAGAGCCCTTACAAACGCCGGTAAACGCAGAAACTTTTAAACAAAGGTGATGACATGAAAAATAAAACTTTATTATCTTTGACAGCAAGTGCTTTGATTTTGACAACTTCACTTCGGGCAAATGCTTTCGTCTTTTTGGGGGAGGCGATGATTACACACTTGGGGCATGCGATTTTAAATTGCGATTGTACGATAGTACCTCCTCCATTTTGTGTTCCGAAATGTTTAACCCCATGGTTGGATTTTAACAGTCCGGTTACCTCTTGGTTGGATCCTGCGTTGAACGTAGTAACCCTTTTGGATGCTGCCGCAACCAAAAAGCAACAAGAAAAATCTGTTGATGCAAAGGAGGCTTTGCAAGAGTTGAATAAGGCTTTAAGTCCGGGCTGTGGCGGTGATAACGAAGAAGGTGATGAATCATCTTTTAGTCCAACGGATAATTTGGTTGTGGCACCGGATGTGGTAACCGAATTATTGGATGATGCGGATTCTTTGGAACAGGTTCGTTGTGCAGCCGAAAATTTTTTGGCCGAAAGTGCATCGTGTAATCAAGATTGCATGGTACAACGTCAAAATGAATGGTTGTTAACATCTTTGGCGTTGGCCGTTGGGGCCAGTGATAAGCTTTTGTCCGTATCTGATGATATGAGTGGAGAATATTCAAAGCTTTTACAAGATTTTGGTTCTCAGACAGGGCCAAAAGGAATGTGGGGCAGTTCATCCAAAATAACATTACATACTCATGTTCAACAAAACGATATTAATGCGTTATATGCCCGTGATTTGGAAATAAACGCTTTGAATGGTGTGCGTGAAACGGTTAAAATTAAATGTGAATACAGTGGTGGGGATGATCCGTGTCCTAATCCGGCCCGCCATCGTGTTCAAAGTATAAGTTCGGGAGCCTACAGCTGGTTCTGTCAACAACATGCACCAAAGAAAAATTAAGAGGGGGGAAAATGCGTTCAAAATTACTTATTTCTGCGATGACCTTATTTGGGATGACTGTTTTTGTTGCAACGTCTGGAAATGCCTTTTATGCACCACCTCCTTTGGTGATGATTAACAAAGGAATGGCTCCGATAAAGTCGGTGGATGTTGGTCGTTCTGTAACAGGTATTCTTCAGGGAGTGTTAGTCGCAACACAAGATGGTGAATCCAAGGCTCAATTGATTGCTGTTCAGGAACAAATCAATAAAAATGCCGATGGCACAGGGGATGAAACTCCTAATGCATGTTCGGATGGTAACCTTCCGGAAAAATCCTTAAAAAATGGGGCTTATGATTATATAAAGGCCCAAATTTTGGATAAAACAGATTTAACAACGTATGGAAAATTGCAAACGGCGTTAAGCGGTTCTTCAAAAGGGGCGCATGCTGTTTCGGTTTGTGGAGAATTAAATTGGAAAGAAGGGGGAAAAGGCGAAGAAACATGTCAGGCCGTTGTGGATACTTTCTTTGCCCCAACCGGTGCGACAGATCGGGAAATGGAAAGAATTCAAAGCCAACGCCAAGAATATGCTTCAACCGTTGTGCCACGTTTTATAAAATTGGGATATGAAACCCAACGAAAATTAAAGACTGATTTACAGGCCGCCGCTATCGCCCCTGTATCCGCTGATAATGAAATAGCTTCTATTGCGAATGATGGTCAAACATTGGATGAAATGTTGAAAATTACAGTGGCCGATTTGGCCTTGCAGGTGGAAATGATGGAAGCCGATGCGATTAGCTTTTTATTGCAACAACCGGTTGCCATGATGCCCGAAGAAAAACCAAGAAATTGGTCAACACAGGAGAATTAAAATGCGTTTATATAAATTAGTTTTATTATCAGGTCTTTCCTTTTGTACATCGTTGTTTTTGAATTTAGATGCAAATGCAGGCATACCGACCAGTGTTCATAGTAACGTTTTTGGTATATCCGGTGACGGTGGTACAGCAGTTAGTCGAGCCATTGGTATTGCGGTTAAAACTTTTTTGTCCGATGACACGGAATTGCTTGCTGAGTTGATTTGGGATGATGGAAAAGGCTGTGGCGGGTGCTATAAAGGCAGTTGTTCAGGTAAAGGTAATACCGATTTGAGTAAGCTGTTGGTTGATTTATCCATTGAAACGGATTTGTTCCAAGGTGATGCTTTGAAAAAAACATGTGTGGCGGATGTGGCTCAAAAACGTTTGGATGCTTCTACATGCGAACGGGCCGCATTAAGAGATTTGGAGGATCGGGAATGGGAATTGCAGTATCAATCTCAACGCCGTTCAATTCAGGCTTTGGCGGATGCTTTGAATGCGAAACGTATTTATAACGAAATAAAGGATGTTGCAACCACAACGATGGATGATTATTCGGATTATTCAAACGCTATCAGTTCTGTGGCTTCTAAACGTTTATTATTGGATCAATTATTGGCATTGAAAAAACGGGTTATTGCGGCACGCTTGCGTATTCGGGCCCAAACTTTGGATGTTAATGCGATTGATTTAAGTCGTGTGACATCTGAGCCGGATTTGTCAGGTATTTGTCCCGGTCAAGATGAAACAGAACCAGTAGATACGCCTCGGACAGGTTGTGCGGCTAATGAGTATTTTAATGAAACACAGAATGCGTGTGTGAGTTGTGGTGCTAATTCTGTGGCTCAACAGGCTGATCATAGTAATACAACCTGTGTGTGTAACGATGGTTTTGAATGGGACGGAACAAGTTGTGTTGCAGAAGAAGATGATGAAGAAGATGAAGAAGAAGGGGAGGAATAAATGAAAAATACAAATAAATATTGTTCGTTGTTTTGTGCATTGATGTTGATTGGTGTGGTTTCAACCCCCGTTTATTCGGCAATATCTTTTTCAACATCACGTAAAGTTCCCCAAAAGTTGTTTACGACGGTTGAATATTTGGATTCGTCTAATCCATCGTTGCGTAAAGCTTTACAGGCGCACAATATGTTAAATGAAATTTCGGGTTTTTTGGATATAATGACGACAGGGGAAGATTTATCAAAGCAAAAAGATGTTTTTTCCGAACAAAAAGATGCGTTGTCTTCGTGTTTTTCTAAAAAATTAGACGGTGTCTTTAAAGAACCTAAATCAGCTTGGAATAAAATGGCGGATGCTTATGAACAAAAACGTTTGGCTGTACCCGAAAAAAAAGATGATGCTGCATTGATTCCGGCCGTTAAAAGTAAAAAAAATACAGATCGCAGAAATATTGATATCAGCCGTGAGGTGATGTTAGATGTTTATAAAAATCCGGCAAATTGGGGCGAAGTTAATAATGGGGCTTCTTTCCCGTTATGGCAAGATCAGGTGGTTGTTTTTGAAAAACAATGGAATGATTATTACGCAAAAATGAATACAGCCTTTGGTGTGCCTGCTGATGGACGGCCGAAAGTGGATGAAAAAACACGTCAAGATGTTAAAAAATATAATCAGGTGTTAAAGGCTCATAAAGAATATCTTGCTTCTTTGCAATCCAAGAAAAAGATGGAATATTCCGAATTGCCACCAAAAGCACCGCAACCATTACCAGAATGGAAAGAAATTATGACGGTGGAAGCCGATGGTAAAACGGTATATCCTGAAATGCCGGATGTTTGGAAAGACTCCAAAACACGCCAAGAATTAATTAACACAAATCCTAATGGTGAATTGGCTCAGGTTTTTAAAAACGGAAATACGGATACCCCAACAGAAGCGGCAATGATGGCCAATCAAAGTTCTTTGGAACAAGAGTTTCAAATGCGGTTGTTCATGGATTCTATGGAAAAAGGAACAAATTCTTTTAACAATACAACCCGTGATATGCAACAAAATTTAAGAAACATGTTGGCAGAAGCCGGTATTGATATAGGTGAACTTAAATTAGAAACGCGTGCTGATTATTATAAAGTCAGAGAGTTGTTAAAGAAGGCTAAAGAAAAGGCAATATCTGAGGCTGAAAAATATATCACACGTTTGGAAAAACAAGATGCCGAGCATCCGGAATTGGTTGCAAAGCGTTTAAAACGCGAAAATGCCAGACGTTCACGTATGTCTGAAAAGGCACAAGAACAATTACAAAAATCAGATGAAAGTATTGTTCAAATCAGTCAAATGTCACCGGCAGAACAACAAAAATTGGTGATTAAGGCTTTGAAAAAAGATTCAGAAGGCATGGTTTATTTGACCGAAACAAATGCCATGGAGGTGGATCAGTTAATTCGTGAAAAAAAAGCCACCAATAAGCTTATCGTTGAAAATCAAAAACAGATGGAAGACGCTTATAAACAACAATTGGAAATGCTTCCCGCTTTAAAGGATTCATGTCCTTTTTAATGGAGGAAAACAGTGGACAGAAACAGACCGGATCGCTATGCATTAATGGTTGCAGCAGGGGCGATCCTTTCTGTTTCATTGACGCTTTTGTTTGCTCTGACTTTGTTTTATCAATCGCATCGTGATAATAACGGTCGGGGCTTATATGTGTTACCCCAATTTTTATTTCCGCGTTTGATGCTTTCCAAAGAATTGGTAATAACATCTCCTTTTGATAAAGGGCAACTTGTTTACGATCAAGATTATGATCGTCGTATGATTGAGGAAATGTTGATTCGTTATTATTTGGAAATGCGTTATACTTTTTTTCCAAACAATAAAGAAATGATGTATCGTTGGGGATGGAATTCACCTATGGCTTCTTTAACAAGACCTGATATTCATCGCAAAATTGTCGGCAAAGATTTGGAACAAAAAATTCGTGATATGGGTGAAAACATTCAAACGGTTAATGTGATACGGATGGAAAAAGATCCGGAAAATGATTATGCACGCAACGTACAAATGGAAATTTATACTTTAAGACCCGATGGTTTTTTGGAAAACGTTCAAAAATATAACGTGCGTATGGTTTTTGAATATCGCAACAAATATAAGGTTTTTTCGCCCAATTTTAATAATCCATACGGTTTGCGTTTTACTTATATAAACAGTGTTTTGGCGGAAGAATAATTTTTTTTAAAAAAAATGTTGGCTATTTTTGTTTTTCTGTGCTACACTTGTTTTTAACAAGGAGGCATAAATGAAAAAGACATTCTGTTTGTTGTTGATTTTGTCGGCGTTGGGGATTGTTGCATGTGGTTCTATATATGAGCCGGAACCCGTTGGAATTGGTCGGGATTATTCGGAATTGAAAAAATCGCCCTGTGCTTGTTTGGAATTAAAGAAAGCACCTGTATTGCCTGAATGGTTGGTGTAAAACGGGGGAAGGTGATGGTTCAGGAAAGTCAAAAACCGCTTTCTTCTCAGGAACAACTGAAAAATGAACGTTTTTTATGGATTGCACGGGCATTTTCGGTGATGGCTGTGTTGTCTGTTTTGGCGAATATATTGTTGTTGGTTGCCATTAGTTCTTTGGTTCCATTGGTTCGTGTTCGTCCTTATTTTATGACTGTTTTAGATAAAAATCAGCAAGTGGTTGAAATTTCTCCTGTAAAAACTGAGAATCTGAGTACTAATGTTGTTTTGGAATCTCTTGTGCGTCAATATGTTTTGGCACGTTATACAGTTACTTCGGATTTAGAAGAGGTGGAAGAACGTTGGGGGCCAAGGGGAATTGTCGGTTTGATGAGCTCTCAGGCTGTTTATGATGCCTTTATGGAAGGTCATTATAATAAATTGATGCCGTATATAGAAGATGAAGGATTGGTGGCAAATGTGAAAATTGAAAGCGTAACACCCCAAAATGAAAATTCAACATGGTGGGATGTGCGTTTTAAATGGCTCAGACAAACACAAACTTCAACGGAACCGGATGTTCAGGATATGGTTGATCAATTGGAAGTTCGTTTTGATCCTTTGTTTAATCATGCGAATATTTCAACGTGGCAAGACAGATTAAAAAATCCTTTGGGATTTCGGGTGTTAAATTACGGTACACGAAAAAAATGATGGACTTTTGTTTTGTTTTGAGTTAGTTTATAAAAAAACGGATACTTTTTGGAGGGAAAAATGCAACGGATTGTGAAAAAGATTGTTTTGGGAACCTTGGTTTTAGGGTGGTTTTTTCCTGTTTTTGCACAAATTCAAACACCAGCTGATGCAAATGCGGCAATCGCAATGGATGCTATGGCTCAATCAGCGGGGGATTTTGATCAGGTTGATTTAAGTTATATTCATACTTTGGGTATGCAACAAAAAGCATGGAACAATCCGATGGAACATTTGGGTGAAGGTCAAACAAAACCCGGTTATTCCCGTTATAATTGGATGCCGGATACCGTTTTGCCATTGCGGTTGCGTGAAGGTATGATGACTTTAATCAATTTACCGGCTTGGGAATTGATTGAAAAAGTACATATCGGTTCTCCGGAATCTTTTGGGGGTGAAATTGTGGCGCCCAATTCGTTATTATTGTATGCTGATCCGAATTATATTGGCGTGGACAGTAATATGATTATTTTTGGTCGTTCGGGTAATCGTTATGTTTTTTATTTACGCAGCGAAACATTTAATACGGACAAAATTACTCAATCCGTTGTGGATGTTTTGGTGGGGCCACGTTGGACGCCTGTTTCGGCGGGTGGTCAGATGGGGGATACCAATGGGGCCAGCTCTATGGCGGCATCGTCTTTATCAGGGAGTGTTGGCAAGGCAAATGCCGCATCAAATGCAACAGGTGCATTTAACGTTTCTGGGGAACCTCAGGATTGGTTAAAGACGGTTCCGATGGATCCTGAAAGTATTCGTTTTGATTTGGATATGTTCTTGCCTAATCCGGAGGATGTGGATATTGCACCCGATAATGTTTGGCGTGATAATATATTCACCTATATTGATTTGGGGCCAAAGGCTTTGACAATGACACAACGTCCGGTTGTTTCTTTGTTGCAACAGGATGTGGAAGTGCCGGTTGGTTATCGTACACGTGGACCAAATAGTCGATTGATTGTTGTTGAAGCGATTGGTGATTTGGTTTTGCGTAATGGTCGTAAATTGATTTGTATCAAATTACGCCGTGATCCGGCTCGTGGTCTGGAATATACGGATTACAGTGGATCTAATGCAATGTTGCCTGTGTCTGGGACTGTTTCTCATCAGGCTGTACCTAATCAGGCTTTGGTTTTAAATGAAGGTGCGGTTTTGTCTCAAACGCCACCGACTGTTATGACGGACGTTTCGCATACGGGTTATACCGTTCAACCCTATTGCAATGATGCAACAGGTGCCAATCGTTGTGGTAGTGCGGGTTTTTCAAATATAAAATCTATTCCTGATGAAATTATGCAGGCCAATCGTGATGCTTTGGATTCTGTTGGTAAAAATGCCATCGTTCCGATTGTAGGATCCGAAAATATAGCGGTTGAATTTGGAACCAGTACACAAATTTCTGAATTGGAAAATTTATGGAATACCGTTTATAATGAAAACAAAGATTTATTGTCCGGATATGAACCGTACTATTCGGTGGATGCTACGGCCGATGGTGAGGTTGTTGAATTATTCCGTTTGCGTGCCGGTATGTTAAAGGATATTTCAGTGGCGGATGCGTTGTGTCGTAAATTGGGACGAAAAGGTTATCCTTGTTCAGTGGTTCGGATTCAATAAAGGGGTTTGATTTATGAAAAATAAAACACAAAGTCTTTCTGAACAACATCAACGACGTGGCGATCTGATTTTATTGATTGTCGGTGTGGTTTTGCTTATGTTGTTTTTTTTGACATTGTGTTCTATTCCAAATAAAACAACACAACCTGTTTTGGAACCGGTTAGCACAGGCGGTGGTAGTACAAGTATTTATTTGCCAGGCTTGGGTGAGGCACAGGAGTTGGATGTTCCTGATTTTGAACCGGGCAATGGGGTTTTATCTGTTTTGCCCGAAACGGTTACCATAAATTCCGTTGTCGGAAAAATAGCCCAAACAGAGATTGTTTTAAAGGCAGAAAAAGCACCGATTTTAATTGAGAAAAAAGCTTTAACATCTGGTGATAAATCTCCCTTTAAATTATCGGGTTCTTGTATGGAAGTCGGTAAGGACAAATTAGCCAATGGTGAAGATTGTACGATTGTTGTTTCATGGGAGGCTTCGGCCGTTGCTCAATTGTCCGATACATTGCTTTTAAAATGGCGCGAGGATAATCCTCGTGTAACATTGGTTCAGGAAACAAAAGTCCCGATTAATGTGACCATTACGGATTCTAATCCCTGTGTAGTTTGTCAATGTGATAAATGTAAAGATGAAAAACCCAGCAAACCAAGAGAAGTAATGACTCCAGGGGGAGAAAAAGTTGAACAAGAAATTGAAGATCTTCCCCCCGGTCCATGGACAACAGATAAGGATGGAAATCCGGTAATTGTAGAACCAAAATATATTCCATTGAATTTGAAAAACGAATTGATGGGAACTGTGGCCGAAAATCAAGATGTTTTGGATTTTAAAGGTGAAGTCATTGGTCGTTTGTTGGGTGATAAAACAATTGTTTCACCAAAAATGGAAGTTTTGGGTAAAGCAATTCCTTTTGTTCCGGCCATGAAAGAAGACGGTGAAGTTATCGGTAATACGATTGTTGATGAAGAAACAAAGTCCGTTCGTATTGTGGATGCCTCGGGTAAAGTTTTGGGTTATCCACGTGTGGATTCTCAGGTGGTGGATTTAGATGGCAATGTTTTGGCGTTTTTGGCCCCTTGGGGAATTGTTATTGATTTTAACGGTTCTGTTTTGGGTGGGGTTTATCCGACCAGAGATTCTTCCGGTAAAAAGTATATGTTGGGCGTTATTGATGAACATAAAAAAATTGTTGGTTATATGCGTCCAATGGGCTTGGCACTTAATAAAAAAGGTGAAATTATCGGTGGCGTTGTACCCGAAGGTGTTGCCGTTGGAGTGGGTTGTAAATCGTTTGGTACAGTTTCAATGAATGGTCAGGTTTTTGATTCATATAAACAACATATTGGTCGTGTTTTATTGGATAAGGCCGTTGTGGATAATCAAGGTAACGAATTGGGATCTGTGGTACGTCAAGGTGTTGTTATTGATTCCAAAGGTAAGGTTGTCGGTTTTGTTAATTCCGAAGGAAAAGCTTTGAATTCAAAAGGTGCAATGGTTGGTTGTGTGCATCCGGATGGCAGTGTTTTTGCAAAAGAAAAATTTGTTGGTGCTTTGATGCCGGTTGGACGTATCATTTCCAATGAACAACTTTGTGGTCAGGTGGGGTCCGTTTACCCAAATGCTCAGGTTGTTTCTATGGATTTGAAAAATTTAGGGCGTGTTTTGCCCGATGGAACTGCTGTAGGTGAAAAAAATAAAACTTTGGGTATGGTTGCACCTTGGGGAACGGCGATTGCTCCGGATTGTCAATTATTGGGTTTGATTTCATTAAACGGAACGGTGGTTTCTGTTCAGGGCAGTGTTATCGGTTGCATTACGCGTGATAAAAATGTCCAGGATATGAAAGGAAATGTCATTGGTATAGTAACACCAACCGGAATACAAATGAATGACAAGAATCAGGTTATTGGCCGTATTGGTTTGGATGGCAAAATAATCAGTGATAAAGGACAGGTTATCGGTTGTGTGAATTCCAGCAAAACTCCGCCACCGATTATGCCCAATTCAACCCGTGGTGTTGTAGTCAATGAAAATGGTTATCCGATGGGGTGGTCTTTTGTGGCAGGTAAAACATATGACAGTGCAGGGGCATGGAAAGGTGATGTTGCGTTTAATGGTTGGGTTATTGGTGATAAACGCCAATTGACGGGTGTTGTGCCGTTTTCCGGGGCTGTTTTTTCGGACAAAGGGGAAATTATTGCCCGTTATGATCAAATGAGTGGTTCTGTTTTGGATTCAACAGGTACCTCTGTCGGTCGTGTTTTGCCCAGTATGTCTGTGATCAATAATGCGGGTACGGAAATTTTGGGTGTCCTTATTCCTGAAAAAACAACTTTTGTGGATATGAAAGGTCAGGTTTTGGGTGTTTTACAGGCCGATGGTACATTATTAAATAAAGGAAAACCTGTATCTGGTAAGATTTTGGCCAATGGTTCTTTGTTGGATAGTAATAACAAATTAAAAGGGGCACGTTTGCGTGTCGGACCTGTTTTGAATGGCATGGGTAAATATATTGGTTCTATTACTCAAAATGGTGATTTTATCAATGAATCAGGTGTGCAATCAGGTCGGGCTTTGGCCAATGGTTTGGTTGTCAATAATCAAAAGCAGGTTTTGGGTATGGTTTTTCCATCGCTTTCAACGGCTGTTTCTGTGGAAGGTTGGATGGGTTCATTAACACCCCAAATGGTTCAAGATGGTGAAAGTAAATCTTATCAAGGGCAAATCAGCGATGTTAAAGGAAATTTGATTGGTCAGATTTCTGCTTTTGGTAATGTTTTGGGATTGGACGAATCTATTAAAGGAAGTTTGATTCCGATTGCCCCTTATGTGAACTCAGCCGGTTCGTTGATAGGTTGGGGGAGTTTTGCCGGTGATGTTAATAATCCAGAAGGTCGAGCAATAGCCTCTGTTTTACCATCAGGATTGGCATTGAATTCTGCTCAACAAATTCAAGGTATGCTTGTTCAACATATGGCTGTTGTTGGTACTCAGGGTGAATATTTGGGTCATACAACATCTAAGGGCCAATTGTTATCCGATAAAGGCGAGGTTTTGGCAATTACCGGATTGTCCCGTTTAATTTATGATACACAGGGGGTTTTATTGGGGCAATTATTGCCGCCGGGTATTGCTTTGGATTTTGACAGCAAATTGATCGGATGGACACGTTATGACGGTCAAATAGAAGATGGTACAAAAGTGATTGGTCAGGTTGGTTTGGACGGTCATGTTTTTGATACAACCGGTCAAATGATCGGGACCTATTTCCCATTGGGGGCAGAGGCTTTTTCCACCCAAAATAAAACATTGGGTTTGATGAATGAAAAAGGTCAGATTCAAAATACTCAGGGAAATTCAATGGCCAATGTTTTGACGGGATCATATGTTTTTGATAAAGCTCTTTTAAAGGGGCGTTTGATTTCAAAATCACCGATGACGGCTTTGTTAAACGAAGGAAAGGTTTTTGGTATTTTATCCGAAAAAGGGAAAAATTATGCATTTGCTTCACGCAATGAAAGCGGATTTGCCGCTCCAAGCGGTTATATGATTGGGACGGCCGGTTTAGTTGATGGGGCTATTTTACCTATTGGTTCGGCATTCAGTTCAACTTTGGGATTGTTGGGACAGGTTTATCCGGATGGTTCTGTTTTCAGTGGTGGTAAAAAAATCGCCTCATCAACAGGAACAGGATTTGTATTTTCTTTGGCCGGTGAGTTATTGGGCGGTATTTTCTCACCCGGTGTGATTATTGATAAAAAAGGCAAATTTGTTGCTTCTACCGGTGCCACGGCGGCCATAACATCAAACGGTAAGCAAATCGGTAGTAAAATGGCCTTTGATTCGGCTTTGTCGCCCACAAATAGTTGGTTGGGTAATTTAATGCCCAAAGGTGTTGTTGTAGACGCTTCTCCGAAAGTTATTGGTGTGGTGAATTCCGAAGGCTCTGTTTTAAATAGCGAAGGTAATTTTATTGGTCGTGTTTCGGCTGATGGATCTGTTGTGGGTGTGCCACAAAAAAGCGTTTATAATACGATGCCTTATATTGGGCATACGGTGCTTCAAGGGGTGGCTTTGGGTTTGAAAAAAGATGTCTTGGGTCGTACCTCGGAAATGGGGGAAATTTTGGATCGTGATAATCGTAAAGTGGCGATGGTTACGGATGATGGCATGATTTTAAAAGAGGGAAATACACCGGCCGGTTATGTGATTCCCTTTGTGACGGCTATTGCCAAAGGCGGTTCTTTTATGGGAACGGTTTCATCGGATGGTACGGTTGTTGATTTGGGGGGTAATTCCATGGGAACAATTGCCACCAACAGAACCGTTAAAGGGGCCGGTGATTTGGAAATTGTCGGTCGTTTGATACCCGAACAATTGATTGTTAATAATTGTAAGGTTGTCGGTCAAACGGCCTATGACGGACGCATTATCAATGGGCAAGGGGCCGTTGTTGGCCGAATCCGTTTGGATCGAAAAGCTATTGATGCCCAAGGTAATGAAATCGGTTATGTTTCGCCCATTGGGCCGGTAATGTCCGAAGAAGGTTATGTGGGGCGTTCTTTACCCGATGGTACGGCGGTGGATGTCAACGGTGTTGAATTCGCCTGTATCAAAGAAGATGGAACATTGATTGATAAGGAAACCGGCGAAATACTTGAAGGGATAAAAGTTGTCGTGCCGTCATTTATTTTGGATAAAGACGGAAATATCGTTGGTCGTACAGATTCATTAGGTCGGGGCAGAGGTAAAAATGGTGAAGATTTTGGCTTTGTAAAACCTGATGGTACATTTGAAGGACATCCCGAATTGCGTGCGGTTAATGCGACAGATACGGAATTGATTTTTAATAAAGACGGTCGGGTTGAAGTTTTATTAAAACCCCAAGGGGATGGTGGTGGAATAGCCTTTGATCCCAAAACAGGAAAAAAATTGTTTGAAGTATCGGAAGCAGGGGGCGGATTAATAATTGGAGATTGGACTTTACCGCCAGGGATTGAAGAAAAAGGTTTTGGTATTTGTGAAGCCATTGGTTATTTTACCGATTGTGCTTGGTATGATGGGGATACACATCAAAAAATCGCTTCATTGATGCCCAATGGCCAATTATTGGATGAAAATGGTAAAATATGGGGTACTATGACGCCAACAGGTGAAGTTTTTTCCACAAATGGTACCATGATTTGTAAAATGGCGTCATACAATATTGATTTACAACAATGTGGTGTGACACCTGAGGGAACATCTTCTGATCCGTATATTGATGTTGGTGGAAACCGGTTTAAATTAAAAGATGGCTATTTGGTTGATGAAAAAAACAGAATTCAAGGAAGACTGGATGGTGGCATTTTGTATGATTTAAATGGAAAACAAATTGATCCAACGGCCCCCGGTGGTCGTACCCGTCCCAAAGAACCGGATCCCATCAAGGTTTCCCAAGATCAATTGGATGAAATCCAACAAAAAATGGCCCAAAAACGTCAAAGTATGCGTCAGGGATTGGGTGGCAAGCCTTTGGTGATGTCGGCCGAAATGCAGGCAAAATTCAAACCTAAAAAAGACAAAGATTGGTCTTCATTGGGGGTGGAAAAAAGTATTTCCTCTTGGCCTGTGGATATGAGCCGTGTGATTTTACAGGGACGGGCAATTCCGGCTGTTTTGGCCCGTTCTATTGATACGCGTAACGCTGATTCCAATGCGTTGGCCATTGTTGAAACAAACATTTATGCCGAAGAAGGACGTAATATTTTGATTCCGGCCGGTTCCCAGTTGATCGGTACTTATTCCGATGGTAATTCCGGTTCAAATGGTGTGGCAAAGGTGAATATTTCTTGGCAACGTTTGATTCGTCCGGACGGTGTCGCCTTTAATTTGATGAGTTCACCTTCGGGGGATGCCATGGGACGTGGTGGTATTGCGGCCTATTTGGATAGACAATTATTCCAAAAATATGGTCATTCGCTTTTGGGAACGATTGCAGAAAGTATGTTCTTACAGGCTTATCAAATGACTTCACCGGACAGCGATAAGGTGGTTTCGTCAACATCAGAAGACGGACAACAGGAACAAACAATGACCGAAGCACAAAAAACACGCGAAGAAATTCGTAAGCTTTGGTTGGAACAAATGGAAGCAATCAGCCAAGAGTTAATTTCGGAATTTACACAACAACCGCCTGTTTTGTATGTGCCGATTGGTACCCGTTTAACCGTTATTTTGAATCAGGATTTGTGGTTGCGTTCGGCTGAAGATGATGCGGAAGAATTCGGTGAAGAATTCGGACCTGAATCAACCGAAGCTCAACGTCCGGATGTGCCATCTTGGGAAGAAAAACGTAAACAACAAATGGCGGATATGTCGGATGCTCCAAAAAATAATGCTAATAATAAAGCCCCGACACCAAATGATATAAAAAAACAAAATCAACAGATGATGGAAACACCGCTTTATGATGGTTCTGATCGCATGCAAACAGAACAATTAGCCGATCGTGTTGTGCCATCAACATCATATTCCGGTGGTGGAAATTATTAAAGGATAAAAATATGGGAAATCTTTCAGTTACAGATACCTATCATGTTTTGGAAATGACACTTCGCCCGTTGTCATATTGGTACAGTCAAGATAATGTGGAAGAGGTGGCCGTTGATCGTCCCGGTGGCATTTGGTTGCGTTTGCGTGGGCGGCATGCACATCCGTGGCATTATTATGAAGACCCCAAATTGACGCGAGAATACCTGAACAATATGATGTATATTATTGCCAATACGTATGATCTGTCCTATGATCCTATGGCAGGTATCCCTGTTGTATATGCGGCGTTGCCGGGTGGGCATCGTTTTACGGGGATTGCCGGTCGTAACGTAATGTATGATAATGACGATTTAACCGGTGGTATTGCCATGGCTATCCGTGTGTATAAAGAAGATTTGGGTATTGGTATGGATCAATTCGGTTTGGTTCAAGGCGGTCGTTTGCGTCAAATCAATAAATTGAAAAATGTGGAAGATCCGGACGATCCCTATGAACGTTTACTTTTATCCATTCAACGGGGAGATAATATTTTAATCAGCGGTGCGACCGCCACCGGTAAGACAACTTTTTTGAACAATATAATTACATTGCTCAGTGAACATAAACGCATTATCACCATTGAAGATACCCGCGAATTGATTGTTAAACAGCCGAATCACGTGCATTTAGTTGTTTCCCGAACGGAATCAACCAATACTTTTACCTATGCTAATGTGATTGACTTGGTGGTGCGTTTTACACCAGATGCTATTTTAGGGGGGGAAATTTCAACAACCAATGCTAATGCGATTTGGAAATTGATGAATTCAGGGCATGAAAACTGTTTTGCCACTATACATGCGGCGACACCTGATGAAGCGTATCGTGCCTTTATCGGTCGTATTGCCGAAAGTAATCATCAAAGTTTTGCCGGAGAAGAAGAAGAAAAAATCTTTAAAGAAATGAAGGAAAAGTTACGTGTGGTTCAAATTAATCGTGATGGAAATATCCGTGCGATTACTGAAATCACTTAAAAAGGGGGAAAAATGGTACCAAGACTTTATATTTGCCGAACGGCGGATGGAACGGGATTACCGCTTCCCAGTTATTCATCCAAGCATCATGTGGGCCTGAATTTACAGGCGGCCGTTACAACGCCCGTTCGGTTAAATCATGGGGAAAGAGCCTATATTCCTGCTGGTTTCGCGGTTGGTGTTCCTGATGGTTTTTGCGGTCAAATTGTCAGCCAGCCTGGTTTGGCCCGTGAAAAAGGATTGGTTGTTTTGGATGGTCCGCAAATTATTCATCCGGCCGACAGAAAACCACTTTTTATTTTGTTACAAAATACATCACCAAAGACAGTTGTTATTCATCGTGGGTTGATATGTGCACAATTGTTGATTGTTCCGGTGATTCAGGTTTGTTGGCAGGAAGTTCAACCCCGTACAATTTCTGCCCCAACAGATACCGTTGTTTTGGATGATGCTGAACCACAACAAAGCAATCTGAAATTTTCCAGACGCAAGGTTCATTCAATTCGTAATCGCTATAAGGATGATGATGATGAATAAAATAAAAGTGTTATTTTTATTGGTTGTTTTTTCTTTGCCTGTTTATGCGGGGGAATATGCATCGTTAAAGTTTGATGAAGTTAATATGCGTACGGGGCCTGGTGAACGTTTTCCCATCATGTGGGTTTATCAGGAAAAACATTATCCGATAGAAGTTTTAGACCGTTTTGAGTTGTGGCGACAAGTTCGTGATAAAGAAGGTGAAGTCGGTTGGATGCACCAAAATATGTTGACTAAAAACAGATATGTGATTATAACCCAAGAATCATCATTATTAAAAAAACCTGATAATGCTAAAAGTGTGGCTGTTTTACAACCAGGGGTTATTGCCAAATTGGAAAGATGTCCATCGGGTGATTATTGCCGAATTAGTGTGCGTCATATGGATGAAAAATATTCTGGTTGGTATTTGCGTTCAAATCTGTGGGGATTGGATTCAAAGGAAATTGTGGAAGAATAAGCGTTCTTTTATTTTGATATCCCATTTTTATATTAAAAGAAAAAGAAGTTATTATAAAATAAGGGTTATCAGATAAAAAGAAAAATAGTTCTTGACAAAGTGCTTTCTTTTTTGTATAATAGGCCCAAATTTATTGAAAGGAAAAATCCATGAAAGTTCGTTCATCTTTAAAATCAGCCAAAGCCCGTGATAAGGATTGCAAGATTGTCCGTCGTAAAGGGGCTGTGTATGTTATTAATAAGAAAAACCCGAAATTAAAAGCCAGACAAGGTTAATTTTATTTTTGTCTTTTTTAAAATGCACCCTTTGGGGTGCGTTTTTTTATGCCTAAATCTTGACTTTTGCATAAATATGTACTATATAATCGCCATATAAAATATGAATGAAAGGAATTAAAATATTAAAATTATATTAATGATGAGTGTTATTAGCGAAGAATTTAGATAATTTAAATTTTAATGCCTGAGCAAATAAAAACAATTTATGTAAATAACTTAAACAGAAAGGAAAAATAAAATGAACTTAAAACCTTTGTTGGATCGTGTTGTGATTAAACGTTTAGCCGAAGAAAATAAAACAGCCGGTGGTTTGATTATTCCTGATACAGCCAAAGAAAAACCTTCAACCGGTGTGGTTGTATCTGTCGGTCCCGGTGGTCGTGACGATGATGGAAAATTGGTTGAAATGACCTTGAAAGTTGGCGATAAAGTTTTATTTGGTAAATGGTCAGGAACCGAAATTAAAATCAACGGTGAAGACTTGGTGATTATGAAAGAAACAGAAGTTTTTGGAATTTTGGAATAATTTAGAAAGAAAAAAATGACAGCAAAAGACCGCAAACCTTCTTTATTCTTATTGATGAGCGTGGTTAGCGAAGAAATTTAGAATAAACGGTTTGTGTCCTTTGGGTCATTTGTCATAAAAAGAAAGGAAAAATCATGACAGCAAAAGAAATCAAATTTGGGGTGAATGCCCGTGAAAAAATGTTAAAGGGTGTTGATTTATTGGCCGATACAGTGAAGGTCACTTTGGGTCCCAAAGGTCGTAATGTGGTTTTGAACAAAACCTATGGTGCACCCCGCATTACAAAAGACGGTGTGTCGGTTGCCAAAGAAATTGAATTGGCCGATAAGTTTGAAAATATGGGGGCTCAAATGGTGCGTGAAGTGGCCAGCAAGTCGGCCGATGTTGCCGGTGACGGTACAACCACCGCCACAGTTTTGGCTCAATCAATTATTCGTGAAGGGTGTAAGGCTGTTGCCGCCGGTATGAATCCGATGGATTTAAAACGTGGTATTGATATGGCTGTTGCTGCCGTTGTGGAAGATATCAAATCCCGCAGCAAAGAAGTTTCCACCAACGAAGAAATTGCTCAAATCGGTACAATTTCCGCTAACGGTGATTCTTCCATTGGTGATGATATTGCCCGTGCGATGGAAAAGGTTGGTAAAGACGGTGTGATTACCGTGGAAGATGCCAAAGGTATTGAGACCGAATTGGATGTTGTGGAAGGCATGCAATTTGATCGTGGCTATTTGTCCCCATATTTTGTGACAAATGCCGAAAAAATGACGGTTGAATTGGATAATCCGTTTGTTTTGATTAATGAATCAAAATTATCCACCTTGCAACCGTTGGTGCCGATTTTGGAATCCGTGATTCAAACAGGACGTCCTTTATTGATTATTGCCGAAGATATTGAAGGCGAAGCCTTGGCCACATTGGTGGTAAACAAATTGCGTGGTGGTTTGAAAATTGCTGCCGTCAAAGCCCCCGGCTTTGGCGACCGTCGTAAAGCCATGTTGGAAGATATCGCCATTTTAACAAAAGGTCAAGTGGTGTCGGCTGACTTGGGCATGAAATTGGAAGAAGTCCGCTTGGATATGTTGGGAACGGCCAAATCTGTTACAATCACCAAAGACGAAACAACTATTGTGGATGGTTCGGGTGATAAAGCCGATATTCAGGCCAGATGTGAACAAATCCGTGCTCAAATTGATTCTGCTTCTTCGGATTATGATCGTGAAAAATTACAGGAACGCTTGGGTAAATTGTCCGGTGGTGTGGCTGTGATTAAAGTCGGTGGTGCTTCTGAAGTGGAAGTGAAAGAGAAAAAAGACCGTGTGGATGATGCTTTGCATGCCACCCGTGCGGCCGTGAAGGAAGGTATTATCACCGGTGGCGGTACCGCCTTGTTATATGCCACAAAGGCCTTGGACAATGTCAAACCCGCCAATGATGATCAACGTGTGGGTGTGGATATTATCCGTAAAGCCTTACAGGCCCCCATTCGTCAAATCACGGCCAATGCCGCTGTGGATGGTTCCGTTGTGGTGGGTAAATTGTTGGAAGCCTATAACACCAACATGGGATATGATGCCCGCAACAATGAATATACGGATATGTTTAAATCAGGTATTATTGACCCGACCAAGGTGGTGCGTACCGCTTTGGAAGGTGCTGCCTCAATCGGTGGTTTATTGATTACAACCGAAGCCATGGTTGCCGATAAACCCGAAGAAAAATGCGCCTGTGGTGGTCATTCACATGGCCCCGATATGGGTGGCATGGGCGGAATGTATTAAACGCCAAATAAATAAAATAAAACGCCGGTTTTTCGCCGGCGTTTTTTTATAAGATACTAATAATAAGTATGGTTCAAGGTCGATATAGTTAAAATATGTGTTATGTTTTTAATAATTCACGGGCCAATTCGCGGGATTTATCTGTGATTTTTGCCCCTGATACCAAGCGTGCTAATTCTTCCAATCGTCCTGTTTTATCCAGCTTTTGTACTGAAGTAACGGTTGTGTTATCTGTATCGGATTTTTGCACCAAATAATGATGTTTTCCTTGGCCGGCCACTTGGGGAGAATGTGTGATAACTAATGTTTGGTGATGTTCAGCTAATCGGGCTAAACGTTCACCAACGGCATTGGCGGTTGCCCCCGAAATACCGGTATCAATTTCATCAAAAATCAAGGTTGTATGGTTGTTGTCGGCCAAATTGACCTTTAATGCCAACATAAAGCGAGCCAATTCACCGCCTGATGCACATTTATGAATAGGGGTCAAAGCACTGCCTTTGTTTGTGGCCACCATAAATGTGATTTGATTCAATCCGTTTGGTGTGGCCTGCGTTTCATCCAAATCCTGAACCTGAACTTCAAAGGTTGCTTTTTCCAATTTTAAATCAGGTAATTCCTGCATAACAGCCTGAGTCAACTTTTGTGCAACATTGTGGCGCTGGGCGGATAAATCACGTGTGCCGGCCAAATAATCCAGCCTTGCCTGTTCACAGGAATGTTTTAATTTTATCAATTCTTCTTCTGAATTATTTAAAACCCTCAAATCTTTTTCTAATCTGTTTTTTAATTCAGGTAATTCGGCAATGGATATATGGTGTTTGCGGGCCAAATCACGCAGTTGAAATAATCTTTCGTCAATTTGTGGTAATTCGGATGTATCGCCCAAATCATTTAATTTATGTTCCAATTGATTGGATAAATCGGTCAAGATGTTTTGAGCCTCGGTCAACATTTGAATTTCGCTGTCAAAAGAACCGTTCGTAATTTTATCGGCCGATAATAATTGTCCGTCCGCACGATTGATTAAACGTAACACGCCTTGCTCTTCATCATTTAATAAAACGCACGCATTTTTGACATTTTCAATAATCCGTTCGGCATTCATCAGCTGGGTGCGTTTTTGGGTCAGTTTTTCTTCTTCATCTGCTTTGGGATTTAATTGTTCCAGCTCTTGCAAACTTTCACGCATAAAATCTTCATCACTTTGTTGTTGGGCCAATTTTTCTTCAAAATCCGAAACAGCTTGTTTTTTATCCTGCCATACATGCCATAAAGAATTGATTTTTTTGACCACGCTTT
Source organism: Alphaproteobacteria bacterium (assembly GCA_045611705.1). GTDB lineage: Bacteria > Pseudomonadota > Alphaproteobacteria > CAAHEQ01 > UBA3637 > UBA3637. The sequence goes on from JAZKXR010000003.1 coordinate 88,351, forward strand.
CCAATTGGCCGTAACTATCTAAAGTATGAGCATGGGTTGCTGGATTTAACAAACTGTGTGTGGCAAATTGACCGTGAATTTCCACCAAAGTTTCGCCCAACGTTTTTAACAAGCCCACACTGACGGGTTGGTCGCAAACAAAACATTTTGATTTGCCGTCTTTGGTTAGTGTCCGGCGGATAATCAATTCATCTTCGTGGGCTAATCCCTGTTCATCCAATATATGCCATGCCGGATGTTTGGCGGTCAAAGAAAAGCCGGCACTGATAACCGCCTGTTGTGCATCTTTGGCCACAAATCGGGCTTCGGCACGTCCGCCCAATACCAAGGTCAGGGCGTCCAACAAAATGGATTTTCCGGCTCCTGTTTCACCGGTAAAAACACTGAATCCTTTATCAAATGCCAAGGACAGTTGGTTTATTAAAACAAAATGCTGAATATTTAATGAGGTCAGCATATTTTATCCTTATCAAATTTTATCGGCCCTTTTTGTCCAAACGGATTCGGGGAATTTTTCTTTTAATTTTTGGCGTACCTGCCCCATTTGTTTTGTCATACCTAATGCCTTATAACAAACGGCTAAACGGTAATATGCTTCCGGCACCTGATTAGAATCGGGCCAACCATTGATGGCGGATTGGAAACGGTTCATGGCGGCAATATAATCTTCATTTTTTTGATAATAACGTCCCACAGCCAATTCTTTGGCGGCCAAATGATTTTTAATGGCAATTAATTTTTCCTTGGCATCATTGACGTAAATACTGTTTGGGAAACGCATTAATAATTCTCTGAATGTTTTATCGGCTTCAACGCTCATTTGTTGTTCACGTAAAGGATCAGACATTTGTTCAAAATAACACAATGCCTTTAAATAAATGGCATAGGGTACATTTCTGTTGCCTGGGTGTAATTGTAAAAAACGATCCAAAGCAAGCAGAGCATCCGTGAAATCATTTTGCAGATAATAGGAATAGGCCATCATGATTTGTGCCCGTTCAGCCCACGAGGAATAGGGGAATAATTGTTCCACCTGATCAAAATTTTCAATCGCTTTTGGATAGTCGGTTTGTTTAAATTCTTTATATCCCATTAAATATAAACCTTCGGGTGAATCTGGCGAAGATGTGTTTTCTTGCAATGAAGTACAACCGGCCAAAACCATTAAAGAACAAAGAAGTAATTTTTTCATATTTTTTTCCTTTTTTAAAACTTTAACAATAAATGTTAAAAATTTCAAGTTTTTTCATTTTTTTTAACCGTCTTCCAAAGATAATAATCCTGAAATACACAAGGGAATACCAATCAACGCCGGTCCCCAAGTCGCCAAAATTAAAGGCAGGCTTTCATTATGTCCCAAAACATTTGTTACCCGTGATAAAAAGTATAATAAAAAGCCACAACCGATTGCAGATAAAACACGCAAAAACGTTCCGCCTTGGCGGTTAGATGGCGGAAAAGTAAATAAACCGGCCACCAAAAACATAGCGATTAAAAAGACAGGAAAAGCAATCAGTTCGTGATAGTAAACCTCATGTGCTTTGGCCGAAAAACCGGCTTCTTTTAAAAACCTGATAAAGCGTGGGAAACGCCAAAATGACATTGTTTGTGGTGCGTCAAATTTTTCCAATAAGCGACTTAAATTTAATGTGGTGTCAAAACTCAAATGGGATACGGATTGCAATGAATCATTCATGGGGTCAATTAAATCGGCATCCTTTAATTTAATTTGACCATTTTCCAAAATGGCACTGGGACTTTCAATTTGACGTTCGGATAATCCGTTGACATCTAAATCAAACAAAGAAACATCCTTTAAAATAACTTGATTGTTTTCTTGTAAAACTTGCGAAGCCCTTAAAACCAAAGTGCCGTTTTCCTGATTATCACGCCACCAAAAGCCGTTTTCTGACCATGAAAAGGGGGTGCTGCTGCTGATTTGTAAACGTTCTTCCAAACGTTCATAACGGCGGGATGTTTTGGCCGAAATCGGGCTGAATAAAAATACATCAATCAATCCGATAATAAAGACCAAGCCACATAAGGGTAAAATGATGTTCCAAACCGAAACGCCCACAGCACGCATAACTGTCAGCTCTGAAGATTTATTTAATTTCAAAAAGAATATGATACTGGTCAGTAAAACCACAAAAGGCAATATAATATGTATCATCATTGGGGATTTGAGCAGGGCCAGTGTTCCCACGTCAAAAAAAGTGACGTGTTCGCGTTTGGATGCAATACGTAATAATTCCACCATATCAAACAATAATATAACAGCTGTCAAGCAAAACAGACAGGCCAAAAATGTCCATAGAAACTGTTTTAATGTATAGCGTGTTAAAATTTTTTTCATATTTTACCTTTTTTATTGGTGATTATAAAACAGTTTGAAAAAAACTGCAAGTGGATAATTAATAGAGAATATGTGTAAAAGTTGACAAAATACAGCTTGTGTGGTATAATACCCCTTATATCGTGCTATTCAGGCGGAGGAAATTAATGTTAAAAAACGATTTTTTAGAAGATTATTTTGATTTTGAACGCGAAAAAGATGAAATGGATTATAAAAAGCTTTTGGAATCAATTTCCAAAAAGAAAAAGGCTTTGTCTATTTATAACGAGATCAAAAAAGAAATTCAAAAATCTCTTGAAGGAAATAAAGAAACTTACACAAAAGAAGAATTGGATATTTTGGCATTTCGTGCGACATTAAAAGGGGTTGCCGGTAACGAATACGATTCTATTTTGGAATCATTGGCTTCATATAATCCGCAAATGTTTGCTCATGAACAACATTTTTTGGATATAACAATGGATATTTTGAGCAATGAGTTGGATGATTTAAAGGGATTTTTTGTTACTCAAAATATCTTTCCGGCCCTCTTGTATAAAAAAGGAAAAATTGCTTCTGATTGTTTGGAACGTTTTTCAAAAGCATTAAGAAAAGACCCTGTTCACTCTTTTGGGGTTGTTTTTGCCACTTTGGAATTTGCGGAAGATTTACCAGAAGATATATATCCAAGACTGGACAAATGGTTGTCACAACAATTGGTGGGTGTTAATTTTAAAAAATATAATAAAGATGCCGATTTTATTGAACCGATAGCTGAATATTTGAATACCTGTCCTGTGAATGTCAATGGTGTCAATCAATTGGTTTGTCAAAAAATGGATGTGTTTGACGAAAAAATACAAAACCGTTTTTGGAATATGATGTTAAGAACAAATACCAGTAAGGAAAAAGCAGCTTCATTAATTCGAACATTTTTATCAAACGAACATAATGATTTGACAAATCGTGTTTTTTTCCAACAATTGATGGATCATTTACCAACAGATTTTTGTTCTCAGGTTTTGGGTACTTTATCCGAAAATGAACAACGGCGTTATTTGCGCATTGCCCAAAAACAAAATGAACAATTGGATCAAATTAAAATTATCAATCCAACATCGGGACAGAAAGAATTTTTGTTGTGGCATTTATGTGATGCCGGAAAAATTCAGGATAAAGAAATTTTGGATGTTATTCAAAAACAGGATTTAAAAAAACGTTCTTTGCCCGCTCGTCAATCGTTTTTATTTTGCGATAAAAAAACGTTAAACACAGCGGTATTTCAATTGGGATGTCAAAAGGTGAAAAATTCTACGGTTGCATCAATGATGTGGTTGAATTCTTATAAAAACACACCGAATTTTGCTTCTTATTTGTCGGCTATTTGGCCATTGTTGCCTAATCAGATTCGTCAAAACAAAAATATTCAATTGGCAATGGATAAACGTTTTGATTTGATATATCATTTAGCCTGTCGTGGTGATACATCGATGTTGAATGAAATAATGCATTCAATGGAAACGGATTATGAAACTTTTATACAGAGTTTGACACGCCCGCATAAAAATGGGGATACGTCTTTACATCAATTGTGTGCTCAGGGCAAAAAAGGTCTTTTAAAGTTATTGGAAGATTTGCCAAAGGAACAACAGGATGCTTTGTTAAGGCAAAAAAACGAGGCCGGTCAATCACCCTTGGATATGGCATCAATTGATTTTCGTCGTTATTTGGATCAAAAAAACTTTATTCGTCCGGAACCAGAGGTTAAAAAAGAAATACCTCAGGAAAAAGAAGAACCAAAAGTGATTGAAAAAAAAGTACAACCAAGTCTGGAAAAGACAAAGGTTAAAATTTGTCGTCCATCATTGGATTCTTCTCGTTTTAAAAGTGATAAAGAACGTTTAAAGAATAATCCCAAAGTCATTGTGGCTTTGGATAAAGAAATTGAAGAATTAAGAAAATTATCCAAAGTTGAATTAAGATTACGGTTGCGTCGTGATTCAAAAGTTTGTTTTAAAAGCGGTGTTTGTGCCACTGATTTTTCGGCCGATGGAAACGCTTATCGTTTGGGATATGTTGTCCAAAATGGTGTTATTGGAACTTTGTTCGTGTTGACCCATCAACAATATGATAATGAATTAAAAAACAATGGTCCATTGGAAAAGGCAACCAAAAATTTCCGTCAACAAATCAATACATGGGTTCAAAACAATGGTGGTAATCCCGGTCATTGATAGCGTAAAGCTTCAATCGGGTCTAATTTCATGGCTTTGCGGGCTGGCATCATCCCCGATAAAATGCCCACAACGATGGCGACACTGGCCGAAATAATGACAGACCATACCGATATAGGAACCTCTATTTCATAAAGTGCTCCACCGATTTGGGATAAAACAACACCCAAAATCATCCCAAAGAAACTGCCGATAAAGGAAATCAAAATGGCTTCGGCCAAAAATTGCAACATAATCCATTTATTGGGGGCGCCTAAGGCTTTGCGTGTGCCGATTTCACGGGTGCGTTCCGTGACGGATACCAACATCATATTCATAATACCAATTGATCCCACCACCAAAGAAATAGAGGCAATGGCCGCCAATAAGACAGACAAAATAAAGCCGATTTGACGGACCTTTTCAACCATCTCTGTCATTAAATGTAATGAAAAATCGCTGGGGGCATTTTCTTTTAACCGATGACGTTGACGCAATAAAAATTCGGCCCGATTGGATACGGATTCCATTTTATCTTCTGTTGTTACTTTGATAAAGGCAATATCGGCATATTGGGGACGGTGAGATCCTTTTAATCTTTGACGAACGGTTGTGGCCGGCATCATGACAATGTTATCCTGATCACTGCCCATTAAATTATCGCCTTTGGCCTTTAACGTACCGATAACAGTGAAAGGTTTTCCTCTTAAACGCAAGGTTTTACCCAAAGGATTTTGTAAACCAAACAGTTCATCCACCACTGTTTGACCGATAATGGCATAGGGTTTTCCTGATTTTAAATCTTTATCGGAAAAGGCCATTCCACTTTCAATTTCCCAGTTACCGACCTGTAAGTATTCGGGGGTCGTTCCGTAAATACTGACGCCATAGTTATTTGCACCATAAACGGCCTGAGCCGCTGTATTGATTACATAAGATGCCGTTTCAACATCCGGTAAGGTTTTTAAAGCTTCCACATCATCAAAGGTTACGCTGGGTCTGGCCCGTCCGCCACGCACACCGCCACTGACGGTTTCGGCCGGTGCCACGATAATCAGGTTTGTTCCCATTGAATCAAAAGTTTTGGTGATTTCATTTTGAACGGTTTGGCCGGCTGCCACCATTAAAACCACCGCCGCCACACCGATAATAATGCCCAACATTGTCAAAAACGAACGCATTTTATAGGCGGAAACAGAAATCCAAGCCTCACGTAAAATTTGATAAATCATGATTTGTATTTCTCCCGTTGGCCATCATAGCTGATTTTACCATCCATAATTACAATCAAACGTTTTGCAAAATCGGCAATGTCTTCTTCGTGGGTGACCAAAACAATGGTAATTCCTTGATTGTTTAACTCTTTAAATAAATTCATAATTTCAACCGAAGTGCGTGTGTCCAAATTACCGGTTGGCTCATCGGCAAAGATAATGGCCGGATTATTGATTAAAGAACGGGCAATGGCCACACGTTGTTGCATACCGCCCGATATTTGGGTGGGCAATCTGTCTTGGTATCCTTTTAACCCGACCTTTTCCAATAATTTAACCGCTTTTTTATAGCGTTCATTTTGTCCGACACCCTGATACATCAATGGTAAAGAAACGTTATCGGCCAAGGTGCGTTTCATCATTAAATTAAAGTTTTGAAACACAAAGCCGATTCTTTGTCCACGGATACGGGCTAAATCGGCATCTGATGCTGTGGCAATGTCTTTACCTTCCAAATAATAATGACCTGATGTGGGCCTATCCAAACAACCCAAGATATTCATCAATGTGGATTTACCCGAACCCGAATGGCCCATAATAGCCACAAACTCATTTTTTTGGATTTGAAATTGGATATGCTTTAACACATCCTGCTTTGTACCGCCTTCCATAAAGTAGGTTTTACATAAATCTTCTATGCGTATGACGGTATCGGTCATTTACGGCGTCTGCCTCCCTTGGATTGCAAGATGACTTCATCACCCAATTTTAAACCGTTTTTGATTTCCATGCCGGTTAAGTTGCTTAAACCTTTTTGGACGATAACGGGGACGATTTTATTGTCTTTTATTTGATAAAGAACGATTTCGTCTTTTTGTAAATCGTTGATTTTAGGTGTGTTCATTTGGGCTTTTAATTCAGCGCTGGGTTTATATTGCATAACCATGGTCGGAATGGTTAAAACATCTTTGGCTTCGTGGATTTTGATATCCACGGTGGCGGTCATACCGGGCAATAATTTTCGTGAAGAATTATCCACCTGAATCACAACGGTATACATCACCACATTTGATTCTTCGGTGGGGGACAGGCGGATTTGTTGCACAATGCCGTTAAAGGTATCTTGCGGATAAGCATCCACCGTAAAGGATACGTTCATATCGGGTTTGATTTGACCGATATCGGCTTCGGCAATATTGGCCTCAATTTGCATTTTTGTTAAATCTTCGGCAATCGTGAACAGGGTCGGGGTAGACAAGCTGGCCGCCACGGTTTGACCTTGTTCCACTTCTTTGGAAATAACGGTTCCTGAAACGGGTGACGTAATGGTGGCGTAACCAAAATTACGTTCGGCTTTATTATAGGCGGCCTGAGCACTTAAAACATTGGCTTTGGCTGTTTCCAATGCGACTTCGGCTTCTTCCAATGTGGCTTTGGCAATCAGTTTTTCGTCATACAGTTTTTTTGTGCGGTCATAATCCAATTGTTCAATTTTTTGTTTGGTTTGCATTAAGGTCAATTGGGCCTCGGCATCATTTAAGTTTTCCTGTAAAACAGAAGTATCCAAACGTGCCAAAATTTGATCCTTTTGAACTTCATCGTTGTAATCGGCCAAAACTTCCTCAATGATACCGGACACCTGAGTTCCGACACTGACCGTGTTGATGGGTTGAATTTTACCCGAAGCGGATACCGAATAAACAACATCCCCTTTTTGTACTTTGACCATTTCAAAATTTTCAGGCGCCATCAGATTTTCTTTACGTCCTTTGAGCCCAAGCCATAATCCGCCGGCCACCAAAACGATTAAAACGGAAATAACGATTTTTTTCATGATTGTCTCCTCACTTTAAAATAAGTTTTAATTGTTTTTTTTGATTTCGTCAAGAAAAAAGTGGAATAAACTTGAAAGAAAAACCATTTTTTGTTATAATTTTATTATGACAGAAACGCCCATTTTATCGGTCAGCGAAATATCGCTTTCATTGAAATCCTGTGTTGAGCAGGTATTTTCCCATATCAAAGTGCGTGGGGAAGTCAGTGATGTGAAAAAGGCAACCTCCGGCCATATCTATTTTTCGTTAAAGGATAAAGATTCCGTTTTATCGGCGATTTGTTGGCGTGGGCGTTCATCCACTACCGTTCAGGCAATTCAGGCAGGTTTAGAGGTTGTCTGTACAGGTAAACTTTCAACGTATCCAGGCCGTTCCAATTATCAAATGATTGTTGATTCGGCTGAACCGGCGGGTATTGGTGCTTTATTAAAATTGTTGAATGAACGCAAGGAAAAACTGGAAAAAGAAGGACTGTTTGATGCTTCACATAAAAAGCCGATACCGTATCTGCCCGAAACAATCGGGGTGATTACCAGCCCGACCGGTGCCGTTATTCGTGATATTATCCACCGTTTAACCGACAGATTTCCGCGTCATGTTTTGGTGTGGCCTGTGGCGGTTCAAGGTGAAACCTGTGCCCAAGAAGTGGCCAACGCCGTTAAAGGTTTTAATCATTTGCCCGAAAATTTTCCCAAGCCTGATGTGTTAATTGTGGCCCGTGGCGGTGGTTCGTTGGAAGATTTGTGGGGCTTTAACGAAGAATGCGTGGTGCGTGCGGTTTATGAATCCGAAATTCCCATAATATCGGCGGTGGGACACGAAACGGATACCACTTTGATTGATTATGTGGCGGATTTAAGGGCACCGACACCGACAGGGGCGGCCGAAAAAGCAGTGCCGATGCGGATGGAATTGCTGCAACGCGTTCAATCGTCTTCTTTGCGTTTAACTTCGGCTTTACAAAGAACACTTTCTGAAAAACAAATGCGTTTAATGATGGCGCAAAAAGGATTACCGAATTTGGGTGATATTGTTTGTCAGTTTACGCAAAAATTGGATGATAAAAGCGAAAAATTACAAATGGCCTTTCAAAATTTATTTCAACGTTGTGCGGATAAAGTTCAAAGCATTGGGCGATTATTGGATTCTTATTCTTATCAAAACGTATTAAAGCGGGGTTTTGTATTGGTATCAAACAGCCAACAAAAAATCATCATATCTAAAAATCAAGCCCAAACGCAATCCCTTTTGAATTTACAATTTATGGATGGTTCTGTTGTGGTTGTTCCCGTAAAAGATAAAAAGAAAGAAAAATCCCCCAATACAATTCAGGACGATTTATTCGCCTGATAAATAAAACTTGCATTTCAATAATTTTTGTGCTATATATAATTTATGCCACAGGTCAGTTTGACTGGGGTATTTATTTTACTTTAAAAAAGGAGATGGATATGGTTGAAAAAGTACCAATGACTCAGGCCGGATATGAACAGTTAAATGAAGAATTGAAAGTTTTGAAATTTAAGGAACGCCCAGAAATTGTGGCTGCTATTGAGGAAGCACGTGCTCATGGGGATTTGTCCGAAAATGCCGAGTATCATTCTGCCCGTGAAAAACAAAGTTTTATTGAAGGTAGAATTCAGGATTTGGAAGCCGCCATTTCTCGTGCTCAGGTAATTGATCCCAAAACATTGTCGGGTGATACCGTTTTATTCGGTGCTACTGTTCAGGTTCAGGATTTGGATACCGATCAAAAACAAACATATCAAATTGTCGGCCAGTATGAAGCGAATTTGGAAAAAGGTTTGATTTCTTTGATTTCTCCGTTGGCCAAAGCTTTAATTGGTAAAAACAAAGGCGATTATGTGGATGTGACAACACCCAAAGGTGATAAGTCTTACGAAATTTTGTCGGTGAGTTTTATCTAAACTCTTTTAAACAAAGGGGGATAAATGCATACACGTGTGTTGATTTTGGGGGCAGGGCCGGCCGGTTTAACGGCTTCTGTTTATGCTGCCCGGGCCGGATTGAATCCTGTTGTTTTTTCGGGTTCAAGTCAAGGCGGTCAATTGTTGTTGACTCATGAAATTGAAAACTTCCCCGGTTTTTTGAAAATATCGGGCATTGATTTGGTGGATAAATTGGCCGAACAATCCAAAAATGCGGGTGCCAAAATTTTATCCGTTTTGGCCAAACAAGTTGATTTAAAACAATATCCCTTTGTGGTATTGGGGGATGATAATGAAACCTATACGGCGGATGCATTGATTATCGCAACGGGGGCTTCGGCCCGTTGGTTGGGCTTGCCCGGTGAAGAAAAATTTAAAGGTCATGGGATTTCCATTTGTGCGGTTTGTGACGGCTTTTTTTATAAAAACAAAAACGTTATGGTTATCGGTGGCGGCAACAGTGCGGTTTATGAAGCTTTATATTTAAGTAAAATTGCCAAAAAGGTTACCTTGATTCACCGTAAAAAAGAATTAAAGGGCGAACGCAATTTAATTGAACAGTTAAATCAAACACCAAACATAGAAGTTTTACATGAAACGCATGTCGTGTCTTTTAATGGCGAAAATAAAATATCCTCAGTTACTATAAAAGAAAAAGATCAGGAAAAAGAACTTTTTGTGGATGGTGTTTTTGAAGCCATCGGTCAAATACCAAATACTGAACTTTTTAAAAATCAGTTGGATATTGATGAAAACGGTTTTTTAATAACAAACAAACACACTATGTCAACATCCGTGGCTGGTGTTTATGCCTGTGGTGATGTTCAGGAAAGTCAGCACCGTCAGGCTATTGTGGCGGCCGCCGGCGGATGTATGGCTGCATTGAATGTGGAAAGCTTTTTATTGAAAAAATAATTGAATTTTTTTGCTAAATCCGATATATTGGTAAAAAAAAGGATTAGATATGACGGCAAGTTATAACGAAGGTCATCGTCAAAGGGTTGTCCAAAAATTTATGCAATATGGTGGCGAAGTTTTTGCTGATTACGAATTATTGGAATTACTTTTAATGCAAATCATCCCCCGAAAGGATGTTAAACCTTTGGCAAAAGAATTGTTAAATCGGTTTGGTTCATTATCGGCTATCGTTCGTGCTGAACCCGAACACTTAAAACAAATTAAAGGTGTTGGGGATAAAACAATTGCTTTTTTTAAGATGCTTTTGTTTGTTTCACAAAGTTTATCAAAAGAAAAGCTGAATAACCAGCCTATATTATCGGATTGGAATGCGATATTGGATTATGCCCGTATGCTTTATGCGGGTGAAACGGTTGAAAAGTTGCGTATTTTGTTTTTAAATCAAAAATTACAGTTGATGCATATGGAAATTCATCAAACGGGTACCGTCAATCATGTGCCGATATATCCCCGTGAAATTTTAAAAAGGGCGTTAAATTTAAACGCTTCTGCAATTGTTTTGATGCATAATCATCCTTCGGGAAATCCGGCCCCATCCAAAGATGATATAACCGCAACAAAAGAAATTGAAAAGTTGTTAAATACAATTCCGATTCGTTTGTTGGATCATTTAATTATTGGCCAAAATCATCAGTTTTATTCTTTCCGTACAAGTCATTCATAAAAAAACCTGCCTTTTTTCAAGGCAGGCAAAGGAATGAACAATTTGAAAAACATAAAATCAAATAATCCATGTCATTCTATGACGAAAGTTATTTTAGAAATTTTTAAAACAGTTGTCAAGAAAAAAAATCGCCCTTTCGGACGATTTTTGTTTTTTGGCAGGAGCAGAAGGGATCGAACCCTCAACCTTCGGTTTTGGAGACCGACGCTCTACCAATTGAGCTATGCTCCTTGCATGGAATAATTTAAACTAAAAAGATAAAAAAGTCAAGCTCTTTTTAAATAATAAAAAAATGATTGACCTTTTATGTAAAAATTTTTACACTGATAAACGTTAATTTTAAATGAAAGGAATAAAAATGATTTTATTAATTGTTTTAGCGGTTGTTGTTTTGTATGCCGTTGTTGTTTATAACTCTTTGGTGAAAAATCGCCAACAGGTTAAAGAAGCATGGAGTACGATTGATACCCAATTAAAACGCCGTTATGATTTGATTCCCAATTTGGTGGAAACGGTCAAAGGCTATGCCGCCCATGAAAGTGTCACTTTGGAAAAGGTGATTCAGGCCCGTTCATCGGCCATGGGACAAGAAGGTGTTAAGGCCAAAGGTAAAGCCGAGGAAGGTTTGTCGGGTGCTTTGAAATCCATCTTTGCGTTGGGTGAAAGCTATCCGGATTTAAAGGCGAACTCTAACTTTTTGGAATTGCAACAAGAATTGTCCGATACCGAAACAAAAATTCAAGCAACGCGTCAATTTTATAATACAGTTGTGATGAGCATGAATACAAAAGTAGAAATGTTCCCCAGCAATATTATTGCCAAAATATTTCGCTTTGAGAAGGCCGATTTCTTTGAAATGAGCGAGGAAGAAGCTAAAAAAGCCCAAGAAGCACCCCAGGTGAAATTCTGATGAAAACATTACGTAAAGATGTTTATACACACATTGCCGAAAATAATTGGAAAATTTTCGGCCTTGTGTTGTTGTTTCCTGCGGCTTTAACTTTGTTTGTTTATTTGGCCTTTTTATTTATTGGGATTTTTTCAAAAACCCCGGAAGAACAGCAAGATCTGATGAACTTTTTTTGGGAATTGACACCATGGATGATTGGTTTGTGCTTTTTATGGACGATTTTATCCGTATTCAGTGGTGATAAAATGATGTTGGCCTTTGCAGGGGCAAAACCTTGTGACGCAAAAGACAAAGAAAACCTGAAAATTTATCGTGCGGTTGAAAATGTTGCTTTGGCGGCGGGATTGCCAACACCAAAGGTATATTTAATCAATGATGATTCATTGAATGCTTTTGCCACAGGATATTCACCCAAAAGTGCATCAATTGCATTGACAAGAGGGATTGTTAAAAAATTAGAACCGTTGGAATTGGATGCGGTTATTGCCCATGAAATGGCCCATATAAAGAATCGGGATATTCGTTTGAATATGTATATTATTACGGGGATTGGTGTTGTTGGGATGTTGGGGGAAATTATGATTCGTATGTGTGGCGGTTCATCACGTTCACGCAACGATAAAAATAATATTCAAACTGTTTTTGTTATTGTTGGTTTGTTTTTATTGCTTTTTCGTTTTTTGATTGCTCCATTTATTCACATGGCGGTTTCCCGCCGTCAAGAATATCAGGCTGATGCCACGGGGGCATTTTTTACCCGAAACCCTCAGGCTTTGGCATCTGCTTTGGAAAAAATCGCCGTTGATCCGCGTGTGGAAGTTTTGGATGGTTCGCAACAAATGGCGGCCGTGTGTATTTATAATCCTTTGAAAAAAGTCAAAGGTTTATTGAGCACGCATCCACCCGTTGAAGAACGTATCAAACGATTGCGTTCCATGGTATAAAATAAAAACGCCCGAAATTTCGGGCGTTTGTTTTTTAGGTTTGGATGTTTTAAACATCACGATATTTGGCCCAACAATTATCGGCACCTGCGGCACATTGTGTACCATTAGCATTACATTCACGACCACAAACAAGACCATCGCTTCCCCAACATGTTGTTTTCCAAACGCCATCTGGGCGACAAAATACCTTTGTTGTCGGATGTTGACATGCATAAAGATTTTGACTACGAATATAAACTAAATCCCATTTTTGCCCCAAAACATCATCACAATCGGATTGTAGACAATATCCATTACGGCAATTGGAACCGTCCGAACGGCATCCTGTACCGCATTGATATTGTCCCATGCGACAGGTATAGGTATCACGATCGGTTTTAACACATTGTAATTTTTTTTCGGGCATTGCCGGAATGGCCATTTTTGGGGCCGATTCATCGGCATCCTGCCAATTCAATTTTGGATCAGCTTTTTGTGATGCACCATATTCAGCATTGTTTAAATTAGATTGAGCTGTTGCATTTTCTTCACCTGGCCAAGCAATACTTTGTGTGTTTTTATAATAAGTATCATTTATGGGTTGTTTTGTGTGAAAAGCACCACAGGCACCCAAAAATAAACAGCAAGAGCTGATAAGTAATAACTTTTTCATGCTTTCTCCTTTTTAAAATTTAGACCGAATTCGTGTTGTACCGTCAATGGTTACCAATATAACGTTATCACCGGGTTTCAGGCCCAATTCGTTTGTTTGAACAACGGAAATAACATTATTTGAAGAACCTTTTTGAACCAAGAATTCATAGGCTGTATCTTGGGTTGCGGATTGTTGAGCCGCACCGCCCAAAGCACCACCGACCAATGCACCGACCGCACCACCGGCCAAGGCCATTAAATCACTGCCTTTGCCTTTTCCGACTGTACTGCCTGCGATACCACCGGCCACACCGCCCAATCCTGCCCCAACCAAGGTGCCACTTTCACTTTGTCCTGCAACTTCAATTTGTGTCATGGATATGATACGTCCTGTGGCGGTTGTTCCTTGACGGCCGATTTGTGCCCGATCATAGGTTGTGTTTGTATCACCGATGCCACAACCGGTTAATAATGATGTTACCAATAGTGCTGCAAATAATTTTTTCATTGCAATTCCTTTCAAAAAAAATAATAATACATAATTATTATTTACGCTTTTAAAAAAAAGGTCAAGGCAAAAATGAAAACATTATGGTCAAAAATGATGAAAAGTTTATATGATTGGGCAATGCGTATGGTATCTGGCCCAAAGGCATTGATGGCATTATGTGCTGTTTCATTTGTGGAAAGTTCTTTTTTCCCGATTCCACCGGATTTATTGTTGATTCCGATGATTTTAAAACAACGTGAAAAGGCCTTTCGTTTTGCCCTTTATTGTACTGTTTTTTCCGTATTGGGTGGTGCTTTCGGTTATGCTATCGGTCATTATGCCTATGACCTTATTCAACCACATTTAGGTCAATCATTTATTGAAAAGATCAATTGGTTCGCCCAACAATATAATGAATATGGTGCATGGATTGTCTTTGGGGCAGGGGTGACGCCTTTCCCATATAAAATTATCACGATTGCCAGCGGTGTGACCGGATTAAATTTTATGATCTTTATAATTGCCAGTGTTTTGGCCAGAGGATTGCGTTTTTATTTGATTGCATGGTTATTATGGAAGTGGGGTAAACCCATGAAGGAATTTATTGAACGCAACTTGGGTTGGCTCAGTGTTGTTTTCTTTGTCCTTTTAATCGGCAGTTTTTATCTAATCAAATATCTTTAATTTAAGATTTATGGTTTAAAGATTTCGTTTTTTTGTTCAATCGTTGAACGGGAATTTGACGGATGATTTTTTCGGCCTTTGGACGTTTTAAATCAATAATCAATAATCCGTTATCCAAATGGGCCGATTCAATTTTCATACCATCAGCCAAAATAAAGCTTTTGATAAAGTTGCGTGCGGCAATGCCACGATGCAAAAAACGGCGTGATTCATCATGTTCTTGATGTCCACGAATGACCAGCTGATTGTTTTCCTGAGTTACATCCAAATCGTCTTCTGAATAACCGGCAACGGCCAAACTCATCCGTAACAAATCTTCATCAATTTGTTCCACGTTGTACGGTGGAAAAGAATCTGCCCCCTTGGAAACACGAAATAATAAATCCTCTAAATCATCAAAGCCCAGCATAAAAGGATTTTGAAAAGGTGACATCATTTAATGGCTTTCAGCTGATTCATCAAAACTTCTTTGTCTTGGGCCAGTTGTTTATCTCTGGTCAATAAATTTTCAATGGTTTTGACGGCATGCATAACGGTTGTATGATCACGTTCAAAGAACTTGGAAATATCGGGCAAAGCCATCGGTGTCATCAATTTGGTTAAATACATGGCCATCTGACGGGCACGGGCAATGGCACGATCACGGCGAGTGGATCGTAAATCCTTTAAGGTCAGACGATAATAATCGGCCACTGTTTGTTGAATTTCAGGGGCGCGTACCTGACGTTCCATGGTATGCAAAATATCCTTTAAAATACGTTTGGCCGAATCCAAAGTGATTTCACCGCCCAATAATTGACGATGGGCGACCAACCGTTTTAAGGCACCTTCCAATTCACGGACGTTAGAGGTGATGTTTTTGGCCAAGAAAGATAAGACTTCTTTATCCAAATCAGACCCCAAACGCTTTAATTTTTGATTTAAAATCCCCAAGCGTAATTCATAGGCGGCCGGTTGAATATTCACCACTAAACCTTGGGCAATGCGTGTTTGTAATCTTTCTTCTATTCCACGCAGTTCCATTGGGGCCGAATCGGCGGATAAGATAATTTTTTTACCCCGTGCAATTAAATTATTAAAGGTGTGGAAAAATTCTTCTTGGGTACGTTGTTTACCCACGATAAATTGAATATCATCCACCAATAACACGTCTACATTTCGGAACAATTCTTTAAAACCGTTCATGTCATTGGATTGTAAAGAACGCAAAAAACGTTGCAAAAACTGTTCGGAAGACAGATACAGGACTGTTTTTTCGGGGTGTTGTTCCTTGATACGCCAAGCAATGGCATGCATCAGATGTGTTTTTCCCAAACCGACACCGGCCTGTAAATAAAGCGGATTAAAGGCTACGGTATCATCATCGGCGATTTGTTTGGCGGCCACATAGGCAAATTCGTTTGAAGGTCCCACAACAAAAGAATCAAAGGTATGTGTTTTATCCAAAAATTGGCTGAAAAGATCATCTTCAACAAAGGTGTTTACAACTTTTGCGGGTGTCGGTTTTTCCACCTTTGGGGTGGTAATTAAAGGTTTATTCAAAATAATGGGTTGAACGGCGGTGGTATTTTCCATTTTTTTAATTCCCACGAAAACGCTGGTATTTGGATTTTTATTTTGCCACCATGCACGAATCGCTTCACCGTAACGCATTTGCACCAATTCGCAAATACATGGGCTGGGTGCCCAAACATTCAAACGATTGTCTTCGGTCATTTCCGGTACAACGCGGGACATCCAACGCATCAGGGCCAGATCCTTTAATTGATCTGACAGCTGTTGGCACATTTTTTGCCATTCAAGCTGAAAAGTCGCCATGTCCTGCATTTTTATCCCTTTTTTGGTTAAAATTGATTGTTGGTTGTATGCTAGCCAAATCTGACATAAAATTCAACCAACTTTTACGCGAAAAAGAAATTATTTTTAAAAAACACAAGATATAGTATTTTGTATTCTATATGTTGTGATTTTTGAAAAATTTTTCTGTTTGGGTACAAAAAAACACCCCGAATAAATCAGGGTGTTTTTTGGGCTTATTTTCGTCCTCCACCAAACAAGCGTGACATTACTCCTTTTTGTTGTGTTTTTTTATTGGTTTGGCTTTTGGGCGGTTCATTGCTGACTTGCGGTTTAGCTTTTTCCTGTGGTTCAGGTTTGGCAATTTTGCTGTGATAATCTCTGACCATTGTTTCTTTGACCGTTTTGCGTATTCTATCGGGTGCCAAAGTATTTAATTTATCCAAGGTCGCCACAATAGTGGAACGTTTGGGGTCAGCTTTTTTTCTTTGTTTTAAAAGACCAACATGTGCCTTAAAGGCTTTTTCTTTTTGCAGTCTGATTTCTTCTTTGGCCTTGAAATCACGCTCTTTTCGGGCCTGCTTTAATTCGTTGGCCTTTTCATTACGTTCATAACTTCCTTCTTGTAAAGTTTTCATCAACGTTGATTTTTTGCGTTCTTTTTTTGGCATTTGGGCCAATTCTTGCCTTTGTTCCTTTCGTTGAAATGATTGTTGTTTTATTTTTTCATCTCTTTTTATTTTCTCTATTGTATTTTGTAATAATTCATACATTACATTACCCTCTGTGATTGCCCAACCGCGATCACGAGGGCAATGTTTTTCAGCACATTTGAGATCTTTTTCAGAAGGAACGGCACCGTGATTAATCAATAACTTAACCATTTCTAAATCATTATTCATCACGGCTTGTGTTAAAACGGTCGTATTTTCAATCCATCTTAGATCATTCTTATCATACACGCTACAGTCGTGGCGGTTTAAATCTGCCCCATGATGCAATAAAAGATCAACGATTTTCAATTCTTTTTGGGGGCTTCTTCCGGATTTTCTCTGTTTGACATATCTATGTAAAGCTGTCGTATAATCGCAAAATGGACGCGGAGTACTTTCGCATTCAAAAATCATTATGTCTGGATTTGCACCGGCTTCAAGGGATTCTTTGATTAAATCATAATCATTGAATGCAATCCCCCTTTTGAATGTTGTTTCCTTCCATTTTGATTCAATTTCGTTACGTTGTGGTATACGAAACGCAATCGGATTGCAAGAATCTTTTTTTTGATTTAACCATGCGGTTGTAAGTTGTCTGTACATAGGATCCCACCCTAAAACTACACCAGAACGATATTCTTCTTTTTGGGTTAATTCTGCTTTTTTGGGGCAACAAACCACATATCGGGAATAACGATTCTTTTCATCATGAAAATCTTTACTGGAATGTGCCTTAATTGTTTTAAAATCATTATATAACCGTTGAACGATTTGTTTGTTTTTTGTATCAATAATCAAACCGTCCATCCGTTGTTCTTTTCCAATTCCGCCAAATTTATTCACGCTGGCTTCAACACAATCTAACCAAGCAATGGCCGTTAAATCATCACCCAAATCTTTGACCTTAATATGTTGTAATAAATCTGCTTTATCTATTTTGTCATATCCATATGGTATAACCTGATCGTATGGATATCCATATTCTCGTCCAATTTCTTTGCTTTTAAGCTCGGTTAATATTCTTTCTTCCAATGTTACGATATTTTGATTAAACCCCGGTGCACAAACTTTGATGTTTTTCAACAAAGTTTTCCAATCTTTTTTTTCAATGGCTTTTTGACCTTCGGGGGTAACATCATAATATTCGGGGGAAGATTTTAGTTTTTGTATATCTGTTTTTATATGCATTTTGATATCCTTTCGTGTTATTATACTTTGAGTATAAAAAAATATTTTACAAAATGCAAACAAAAAAACGGCTATTTGAACGCTGGATTTTGAAAGGCGTGGCACAGGGCAATGGCCAAAGCATCCGATGCGTCAGGGGGCATTTTTTCGGGGACATTGGCAATCAATCGGTGAATCATCATATCCACCTGATGTTTTTCGGCATGTCCCACGCCGGTGATTGTTTTTTTGATTTGATTGGGGGTATATTCAGCCACGGGAATGCCCAAAGTGGCGGGCGTCATTAAAACCACACCTCTGGCTTGTCCCAATTTTAAGGTGGAGTTTGGGTTTTTATTGACAAAGGTTTCTTCCACCGCCACGGTATCAGGGCGGTATGTATCAATCACTTGTTCCAATGATTTATGTAATTCGGCCAAACGACAGGCTAAATCCAAATCAACATCAGGATTGATGACGCCTGCACCAATAAAGGTAAAACGGTTGCCTGTCTTGTCAATAACACCCCATCCTGTGTGTCTTAATCCCGGATCTAATCCCAAAATCCGCATTTATCCCCCTTGGAAGTTTGGTTAGGACAATTGGGCCAAAATATCATCCGAAATATCGGCGTTTGTGATGACGCGCTGCACATCATCATCTTCGTTCAAATCTTCCACAAAGGCCATCAATTTTTGGGCTGTTTCCAAATCGGTCACAGGTGCTGTAACGGTTGGTTTCCAATCCATACGGGCCACATTGGGTGTACCGAATGTTTTTTCCAAAGCATCACGCACTTGGGCCAAATCATTGGGCTGGCATGAAATTTCATGGGCTGTTTCGGTTGTTTGTACATCATCGGCACCGGCCTCTAAGGCAGCCTCAAACATGGCATCAGCACTGGCCACATTCAACGGAAATTCAATATAGCCGATATGTTCAAAGTTAAACAAAACCGTATCACCGAAAGACCCGCCTTTTTTGGTAAAGATAGCACGCAAATTGGGGGCTGTTCTGGCACGGTTATCGGTTAAAGCTTCCACAATAATACAAACACGACCGGGGCCGTATCCTTCATAACGGACTTCTTCATAATTGGTTGTATCGGCAGTTTGTGAACCTTTTTGAATGGCACGTTCAATGTTATCCTTTGGCATGTTTTCGCTGCGTGCGGTTTGAATGGCCAAACGCAAACGCGGGTTAGCGTTGGGATCGGCACCGGCTGTTTTGACGGCCACGGTAATTTCTCGGGCCAATTTTGAAAAGATACGAGCGCGTGCTTTATCTTGGGCGCCTTTACGGTTCATAATGTTTTTAAATTGTGAATGTCCTGCCATTTTAATATCCTTTGTTGTTTGTTGAATAAAGTTATTATATCATAATTTAACGGTGTTTTCAAGTGTATCGCCCAAAATGATAGGGCGTATTTTTTTTGCCAGATTGGTTTTTGTATCCACTTCCACCAAAACGCCACACAGTGTGGATTTATTGATGGCTGGTTCCCATGCCATCCTTTGTCCAAAACCAAAGTGAGAAAAAGCACTTTCCCGTGTCATGCCCAAAACGGAAGTGTAATCACCGCACATGCCCACATCTGTAATATAGGCTGTACCTTTTTCCAAAATATGGGCATCATTGGTGGGGATGTGTGTATGGGTGCCAACGACCAAAAGGGCTTGTCCGTCCAACAAATAACCCATGGCCACTTTTTCGGCGGTTGTTTCGGCATGAAAATCCACAATCAATAAATCATATTCGTCTTTATGTTGTTGGATAAAGTTTTGGATATCTTTGAACGGATCGGATAATTCCAATTTACAATGCATAAAGCCACGGCCCAATAATTGTACCACGCACAAACGTTTTTTGCCGACATTGATGATTTGATAGCCTTTTCCAACTGTATTTTCCGGATAGTTCAACGGACGTACTAATACATTATCTTCGGCCCAAATCTTAACCACATCCATTTTGTCAAAGGTGTGGTTTCCCATCGTGATAACATCGGCCCCCATTCGGCACAGTTCTTTATAAATTTTGGGTGTGATTCCTAAACCGTGAGCCGCATTTTCCCCATTGATAACCAAGGCATCAAATTTAAATTTTTCTTTTAAGGCGGGCAAAAAGTTTTTCAAACTGTTTCGGCCGGATTGTCCTGAGACATCACCGCAAAATAAGATTTTCATTCTTTTCCTTCTAAACTTTCGGCCAAGACATTGACTTTTAGGGCTAGGTTATTTAAACAATCGGCAATTTGATCGGCGGCCTGAACCTGTAATTCGGCATTTGTTTCTTTGGCCAGATGTTGTTTTTCTTCGGCCAATAATAAACAGATCATTGCCAATAACTGACCTTCTTGCATAAAGCCGATTGATTTTATCAATGCTTCGGCCCGTTTATCCAATTGGTCGGCCAATTCACGCACATGGGCTTCTTGTCCGTCGTTACATGAAAATTTATAATAGCGTCCGCCGATTTTAAAAGATACAATAGCCATTTAAAATTCTCCCTTATGATAATCAATTAAAGCTTTATCTAATCGGTCGTGAGTACGGCGGATAACGGCTTTTAATTGGTTTATTTGTTCTGTATTTTTGTTTTGTTCTTTTTTATTGGTATGAATGGCTGATTCTAGCTTTAAAACCGCCTGTTCCAATCCGGTTAAGGCATTTTTGATTTTTTCCATAAAACACTCTCCTTAAATTTTTTATGATTATACTCTTTTTTTTTTATAAGGTCTAGTCTTTTTTTATTTTAATCAACCAAATCCCTTGACAAAGGGTGGAAAGTTTACTAGCGTGGGGTATATGTGATGAAAAGGAGATGCTAAAAAATGCTTTTAAATCACGATAAAGGTATAAATACAAGAACCTTGTACGCATACATTTGTTTTTGAATATTAAGCTGTGCGAACACACAACCGACCCACTGTATGATTGCAGTGGGTTAAATTGTATTTGTTATTCTACTTCATCACTGTCATTGAGAACGTATGTGAAGAATCCACCTCCACGCTGTCATTCTCGGACTTGATCCGAGAATCCATTCCCACGCTGTCATCTTCGTGCTTGACACGAAGATCCATAGAATCAAATCTTTATGGATTCCCCGTCAGGCGGGGAATGACAAAAGGTAATTACAGTCTTAACAAAATAAACTGACAGGAAAATAAAAACCGATTGTTGAATATCATGCAAATGGCACCGACCCAGTTACGGCAAAGCATCAAACGTGCCGAGGTTGCTAAATTCCGTTCCGAATTCCCGAATAAAAAAGACGGTCGCTGATTTATAATAACCACACCCCCTTGCTGATTTTACGCAAGGGGGGAGGTGATTTTTATTAAAACCGGTCGTTATGCTTTAACGTGTTTTGTTGTTGATTAAACGGGAAAGTACAAAAGATTTTGTTGCCGAACAAGTTCTTTTTTTATTTTGTTGTTTTTTGCAATATTCGGCCAAATAATCCATCTGTTCGTTGTCTTCATAGGCACGAATGTCAAAAGCTTTTTCCTGGTTGGTTTGCCCCGTATAAGAATCAGATTTCAAGCTCATTTTTACCTCTTACATGAAAAAGTTTTTTAAATAATTGGGCAAATCTGCAACAGCGATTCGTGTTTGCTCCATTGTGTCACGATTACGTAAAGTAACGGTAGCCGGTTCTTTTTCAATGGATTCAAAATCAACGGTGATGCAAATCGGTGTGCCGATTTCGTCGTGACGGCGATAGGCTTTTCCGATGTTTCCGGAATCTTCCAACATGACGCGACCGATACCTGTTTTAAGCAACTCAGCCTTGATATCATGTGCCATCTTCATAATTTCGGGATTGTTGCGTTTCAATGGGATAACGGCCACTTTGACCGGTGCCAAGTGCTTTTTCAATTTTAACACAATACGTTCTGTACCGTTTGGTAATTGTTCTTGTGTAAAAGCATTCATCAACAACACGACAAAGGCACGATCCAATCCCATGGCTGTTTCCACAACATACGGAATATAGGTCTTGTTGCCGTCAAAGACATCCAAATAGCTCAGTTCCGTTGTGGAGTCCGTATTTTTTATAACTTTTGCCTGAATATCAAATTTGCTTTGATTTTTTGTGTGTGAGCCCAAATCAAAATCTTGACGATCGTGAATGCCTTCCACTTCATCAAAGCCCCACGGAAATTCATATTCAATATCCGTTGCACATTTGGCATAGTGGGCCAATTGTTCGTGATCTTTAAAGCGTAATTTTTCGGCTGGAATACCTTGATCAATCCACCACCCACGACGGATTTCTTTCCATTTATTCCACCATTCAATATCTGTGCCAGGTTTAACAAAGTATTGCATTTCCGCCTGTTCAAATTCACGTTGACGGAACAAAAAGTTGCGGGGGGTAATTTCGTTTCGGAAAGATTTTCCGTGTTGGCAAATACCAAAGGGCAATTTTCTGGCCGTTGAATCAATCACATTTTTAAAGTTCAAATAAGTGCCCTGTGCTGTTTCGGGACGCAAATAGGCAAAAGATGAACCATCATCAACCGGACCGATATTTGTTTTCATCATCAACATAAACGGACGCGGTTCGGTCAAATCTGTGGAACCGCATTCGGGACATTTGCCATCCACGATATGATCGGCACGAATACGAGCCTTACATTTTTTGCAATCGCACAACGGATCGGAAAAGGTGGATTCGTGGCCCGAATATTTCCAAACCAAGTGATGGGATAAATGGGAACATTCCAAACCTTCAATATCATCACGTTCATACACCATGGCACGCCACCAAGCATTACGGATGTTCTTTTTTAATTCAATACCCAAAGGTCCGAAATCATAAGTTCCCTTTAAACCGCCATAGATTTCGGAATCCTGAAAAACAAAACCACGACGTTTGCACAAACTGACCACTTGTTCCATTGAAGATGCAGGCATAATATTCTCCTTGATTAAAATTTTTTTTGAAATTATATCTTTTTTGTTCAAAAAAGTCAAATCTTTTTACGGTTGTTTATACAAAAAATCAGCCCCTGATTCGGGGCTGATATAAAGTCTGATATCCTTAATATCCTTCGCTGGAAAGACGCTTGCGGCGATTTTTGCGGGTACGGCGGATACATTCTTCCATTTTACGTTTTTTCTTTTCAGATGGTTTTTCGTAAAATTTACGCATACGCAATTCACGCATCAGACCATCTTTTTGCATTTTGCGTTTCAAGACACGCAAACCCTGCTCAACATTATTGTCACGCACAACGATGGTTACCATATTCATCCCTCCTTTCGGGTATCTAAAAGTTTAAATTGGCATAATTATAAAACATTTTTTCCCAAAAAGCAAGTTTTTTTATATCCGATTGTTAAACAAAAATACCGAATAATAAATAATGACCCTATCTTACCCCTAAACGGATGGGTTTGTTTTTTTAAATTTTGTTATTTAAACAGTACTTTGGCATCATACTCTCGGCAATTTGTTTGACTTGGACATTCTGCTTACAAATTGTTTTCAGCACACCAAGGAATATCTGTATTTGGAATCAAACGTGGGTTATAATAGTTACCATCGGATGATTTGCTGTAACAAAAAGCATGATCTCCATCGCTATAATCACATATGGGGCCTGAGGCTTTTATAAAACCTCCCGAAATGGAAAGCTCACCATCACTTTCAATAAGAACACTTTGAAAAGCATTGCGTGGTTGACAAACATAAATTTCACCACCCATTTGTTGGAAATCCCCCCAAATTTGAAGCAGAGGCACCTTTAACACACCGCCTGTCATTTTAAATTTTCTAAGAGCCAACGCAGAATCAGAAAGGGATATTTGCATCATGGCATTATCACTGATGTATAAACCAATGCCGGTAAAATCATCATCTTTATAATCGCTGTTAATAATTAACTCTGAATTACCGGACAGTCTTGGCCCATTTTTATCACCAAATATGTATAAATTATCAACAACCAATTTGCCCCCACTCATTACCAAAGGATTATCCTTGTTTTCAGAATTTGAACCTATGTATAAACCCGGTGTAATCACACTTCCGGCGTTTTGTTGAAACTGAGCCGTATCAATACAGCCTGCTGTTTCAATTGTTCCCGAATTATTCAATATGCCAGCTTTATTAGGGCAAATACCAGCATCATTATAATTACCAGCCTCCGATAGGATTATTGTTCCCGAATTTTCAATTTTTTCAAATTCCAAATTTGTCGCATGAAGGGTTCCATTGTTTATCAACTCTTTACCATTGCTGCTATAAACGCCATCACCGTAAATTTCCCCATAATTTTCAACATATCGTGGGAAATAAAAAATATCTTTGATGGTGCCCCGATTTATTAATGTCGGTGTAACCTCAGAAGATGAAGAACCCGAAAGTTCTGCATTCAATGTTGCCCCAGACTCAATCAAAATTTCCCCGTCGTTTATGTTAACATCTTCCGCTGTTATTGTTTTTCCGGCCGCCAATGTTAAACCATACGATGTTAAATCTTCCAATTTAATATTTGCATTTGCCGTAAAATGGCCATCTTTTAGCAACAAACCACATGTAGGTGCTGATAAATCTTTGTTAACCGTCATATCCCCCTTATAAATGGGATAAGCCCCCCCTGAAGATGGTTTATACATAAAAAAGGTGTTATCCTTTTGCGTTGAACAATTATAGACAGAAGATGAACATGTTGTATCCATTTCAAATCCGGCATCAAACAAATTCTGACAACACATATCGCCATTACATGGGGAAATCTTAATGCATCCGTTTTTATCGCTATTTAACTCATACCCCTCATTACAATAACAAACAGTATTACCTATTTGATTACCTTCAACAACGTTAGTGGATGAATTTTTGGGGCATGGCACACATTTATCGTCTTTTAAATAATATCCCTCTTCGCATTCGGTGGCGTTACCGTTGTTATTACATTTGGCCACACCTGTACCACAGGATTTACATTCATCACCATTTTTGTAATATCCAGTTTGACATGTAAAGCCGGTATCATCACATGTTTCATAATTGTCGGGGCATTCCACACATAGGCCTTCTTTTTGATAATACCCCTCTTTGCATTCGATTAGTTCGCCTTCTTCATTACATTTGGCCACACCTGTGCCACAGGATTTACATGTATCACCATCTTTATAATATCCGTCTTTGCATTCGGTGGCGTTACCGTTGTTATTACATTTGGCAACGCCTACACCACAGGATTTACATTCATCACCATTTTTATAATACCCGTCCTGACATGTAAAGTCATCATCATCACATGTTTCATAATTGTCGGGGCATTCCACACATTGTCCGTCTTTTAAATAATATCCGTCTTCGCATTCGGTGGGTTCTGGATTTTCATTTTCAGGTGGTGTATCTGTATCGGAGGATCCGTTATCCCCGGAATCGTCTGATTCGGATGCGGTTTCGGGAACTTTCAAAAAGTTAAAGGTAACGGTGTTTTCTTCATCGCATTCGTTTATTATGCTTTCGGCACCTATATCATATTCGGCCAAAGAATTGCATAAAGAAAAATTAATTGTTTCTACGGTAATCCAAAACAATTTGTTGTTATTTTCATTAATGCCGTTTTCAATTGAAATTTTCGTATCATAGGGACCTGTTTCCTCACGTTGCATGCGTTCATCCGAATGTGCCGGCATGGAAAGAATGCGTGAATTCTTAATGGATATCAATCTTTGTGCCAATGTTTGGGCTTGACTTTTTGCTTGGGCCGTTTGCCAAAAATAAGTACCGCCCATTGAAATCAAAGTAATAATGGCTAATACAGCCAAAACTTCCAACATCGAACGACCTGATTGATCTTGCTTCATGAAAAACCTCCCAATTTTTTTTATATGTTAAAAGAAAATTAAAATTTTTGCAATAAAAAAATGATAGTTGGGCGGTCTCGGTTGTAAATCCAAGTGTGGATGGGCAATCAAATGATTTTTTATCTGACAGTATTATTACAACAGTCCTGGGCGACATGATTATTCGCTTTGCTCACCCTGCGGGCTGTTTCGCTTTGCTCAACATTGCCTGCGTTACACTACGGCCCGAACATACTTCTTCGCCTGTTCTCGTCATACCGCCTGATACATAAAATAAAACCACCCCTTTGGGTGGCTTTATTTTATGGTCGTCATTGTCAGAGATAATGTGGAAAAATATAACGCCTAAAATAGTAGACTTAACAAGATGAATTTATCATTGTTTTACAATGAGTTGTTCAAAACACAGAGTGATGTGTGCAACATTCCACAACCAATCAAGTACAGCAAAATCACAAAATTTGGAATGCTTTAAGTGATTAATTTTATTAAAAATACGTTAAATATTTCTTTTTAAAATCATTTCGATTTGCATATTCAATACAGATAATTGTTTTTCTTTTGCTTTATCATCAATATCTTCTATAAAAGCATTATGTATAATTAATAAATCATCTTTCGTAATTGATTGTATGGATCTTTTTTTATATAAAGCTTCTCGCAATTTAACATTTAATGGGGACACTCCTTCAAAGTCTATTTTCCAAATTTTTTCCCATAATTTCTTATTTATACATATGTATAACTCAGCTATTATATCTAATATAAGAAAAATTCTGGAAATATTTTTAAAATTATGATTTAGATCGTTAATACCAAATAACTTATGCAGTGTAAGATTTCGATTAAATACATAAGGAATATTTTTTTTATTATACGCATCATAGTTAGCATAAAAAATATTCAATATATTTGTTAAATACGTAATAAATCCATCAGAAATATTTTTTCGCTTATCGTTATAGATTGTTTGTTCTTTTAAATAGGGTCTAAATCTGTTAAGAAAACTAGAAATACTTTCTCTTCCTTCTTTGTTAAGGAAAGATAGTTTTGTTTGTTGTTCTTTTGCCCATTGCTGAAGAACTGCTTCAACAATAGGGATCAACGATAAATATGAACAGATATAATCACCTGAAAAAGCATTATATGATGCATATTCTAAAACAGGAATAACTTCTGAAAAAATGGGACAAAGTTTATAACGGTGTTCTATTTGATTTGCTCGAATATATGGTGTCATCACTCTGTTTGATGCATAAGTAGATAGCTTTGATACATCATTTTCTGCTAAAATTTCATCTAAATATTTTACAAACATACATTGTCTATAAGGTGGAATCGAAAAAAGATCACCATAATTATATAGTTTTTCATTTACTTCTTTATATTTTTTCCAAGTCATTTTTATCTATTTCTCAGGAACTGGTAATCCAAATTTTGCTAGTGGAATATATTCAAAATAATATGAACAACCGACAGAAATAATGTATTCCAAAACATCTTTATATTGCTTTTGTTTAAACCAGTCGCTTAAAAGATAAATATACTCTACTTCCATATTAAGTTGTGATAACAATTTTTTATATTGTTTTTTCTTAAAATCACAAGTTTGTAATTTTTCATCAACAGAGCCTGCTACTTTTTGAAATTTACATTCTATAACAAAAAATGTATTATTCACGACGACATAAATAGAATCATCTGGTAAAAGCTTTTTAGATAAAATGGAGGCATAATCAACTTTTCTATAATTTAAAAATTTATAAAGAGCATTTTTTTTAAAAATAGATGCAACTTGTTCATTATTATAGAATACATCTATCCAACCTAATTTATTTGGACTGCATGAATATCCTTCTTGATTACATAAAAAGGTTTGTAAATCTGTTCTGCCTTCAAAGATCAAACCTGTTTTTGTGTTTGCTCCACCAATTCCGTTTTCTTTCATTTATTGCCTCCTTTTATAGCAGAAAGTCTTTTTTCTGCAAGTTCTACAAATTCTTTTTCTTTTTCGATACCAACAAATTTTCTGTTATGTTTCAATGCCGCAACTCCAGTTGTTGCACTACCCATAAAGGGATCTAAAATTAAATCTCCTTCATTTGTTGATGCTAAAATAATTCTTTCTAATAAATCCAACGGTTTTTGGGTTGGATGTTTCCCAAAAGTCTTTTCGCTTTTCTTTGGCGTTCCAATAGCCCAAACACTTCTCATCTGCGTATTAGGCTTTTTAATAAAGTCAGACGAAAAATCTCCGTTTTTCATGAGCTCATAATTAAAGGTATGCTTTGTTTTTTTATCTTTTCTCGCCCAAATCAATGTTTCATGACTGGCTGTAAAATATCTGCAACACATATTAGGACTAGCATTCGGTTTAAACCAAGAAATATCGTTTAATATGTGATACCCCAATAATTGCATCGCAAAACCACAAGAATAAATACTGTGATAAGTACCGGAAACCCAAAGTGTTCCGTTTTTCTTTAAAACTCTTTTACAAGCGGATAACCATTTTTTATGAAATTCAAAATCTTGTTCAAATCCTTGACTTTTATCCCATTTGCCTTTATTGACGGAAACGACTTGTCCGTTTTGACAGGTAATACCTCCGTTTGATAACATATATGGCGGATCTGCAAAAATCATATCAAATGTATTTTCTGGGATTTCTTCCAAAATTTTTAAACAATCATCATGATATAATCGATAGTTTTTCATCATACGCCATAATTTGTAATGAGTATTTCTCTGATTTCACCACGTCCATCTGAATTTGCATTAATTAAACGTTTAGCTAAAATACGATAGATGTTATAATCTTGATATAAATCATCAAAAAATGGATCAGGTCCAACATTTGTTGGATCTGAATTGCTTAACATTTGTAAAGCACCCAATTTATGAGCTTGTTCAAAAACATTTTTCAATCGGATTTGTTCATTATCATCAAAAGTTTCTACGGCATAGGTTGTAAAAGAAGAATCCTTTAACGGACGATATGGAGGATCGTAATAGATAAATGTATTGTTATCTGCAAAATCCAATGCTTTAGCAAAATCTGCCTGTAAAATTATTGCTTTACTTAATGCTTTTGAAACAGCTATTAAATTTTCTCTATCCAGAATGCGAGGATTCTTATAACTTCCCATCGGAACATTAAACAACCCTTTGCTGTTAACTCTGAATAATCCATTAAAACAAGTTCTGTTTAAGAAAACAGTTAATGCCGCACGTCTGATAAACGATAAAGAATAATTGTTAGCATCTATTTTTTTATCAAACGAATTATATTCATCACGCATTTGATAGTAAAATTCTTTCCTATCAGTTGATGAAAAATAAGATATTTGTAAGCGTTCTAGTTCATCAATCAATTCCAACACATTATTTTTGATAAC
>JAZKXR010000004.1:0-19224 GCA_045611705.1 Alphaproteobacteria bacterium
TTGTGTTGAATGCTTGACTGATGCAAATTGCCCCAATGGTTATACCTGTGATGCGAATAAAAAAGAATGTCAAAAAGCTTGTGTGAAAAATGTTGATTGGGGTAATTCGTGTACGGATAGTTGTCAGTGTAAAGATGGTACGGGAAAACATTCTGGGTGGTCTGGTGTTTGTCAAGAGGGTGTGTGCTGTTTTAGTGAATGTACTGTTTGCGGTTCAAAAGCATATTGTCCCCAAAAAGGATGTTCTTCAAAATCCGATTGTCCATCCGGGCATTATTGTTCCAATGGGGAATGTTTAGCCTGTCCGCAAAGAGTGGAGATTCCGACTTATCAGGGATGTAAGTCAACCAAAGATAATCGCTTGAGTGTGATTGGAACAATCCCAGGAACAACAAATTATAAAGCTAACAAAGCTTGGGTAAATCCATATCAATGTTCGTATAACGTTTATTTTTCAGGTGGATTATACACGAATGCCAAAGAAAAAGCAAAAAACTATGTTTATATCAATAGTAAAGCACAGCTTGGTAATTATACTAAAAAACAAGAATATAATAATACGTTAGTTGGAACGTTGATAGATGGTGGCGGTATTGAGGTTGAAATTTATAACAATTCCGGTCGTCCGTGTTCTTCTTTATCGGCTTGGATGACACTGGCTGAATAAAATTATCCCCCGTAAATCGGGGGATTTTTTTTAATTTTCTTTGATGGTTTCGGTGGTGGTGTAGACGGTTTTTTCGGGCGTGATGATTTTTTGTGTTTTTTCCTGAACCGTCCATTTTTTATTTGGTATATAGTTGCCTGTGTCTGAGACTGTTCCCATCACAAAGCCAACCACAATTGCACCCCAAAAAACAATTTCGGCAAAGTATTTAAATATCCCCAAAATACCACAGATATATTTGGCTGGGGTATTTGTATAAAAGGATTTTCCGTTGCCGTCTGAGTTGATGGTAAAAATGTTGATAACAGACCATAAAGATGTGATTAAAGTTCCCATGAATCCCGTGAATAAAGTGATGCATAATTGAATCAGTCCTCGTCCCCATCTTTGCGCGTAAAAATTATGTAATCCGAAAGGTCCGAATAATAAAGCCAAAATCACATAAATCAGCTGGCTTTTTTGATTTTTATGATATTGTTGTCTTGTTGTCATATTTTGCCTCCTTTTGCTTTTAAATAATGAGTCTTTTTATAAAAATTTCAACCCACCCGAAAGTATTTCAAATAATAAAAAAGCCCCGAATATATCGGGGCTAAAATCATCAGAATTTTCTATTTTAAAACAAATACTTCAACTTAAACATAATTGTATCCGAATTCATTTCAGATTTGTTGTTTCGTTTTCCACCTTTTTCATTGACCCACAAATGTTTATATTCAACAGCTGCGGCCATGGCAGTGTTATTGGCCCATTCGGGCAATTCAAAATACTTTTCAAAACCACCGATAACCTGACCGGCTATAGTGTTGTTGTGATCCCAACGGGCGTATCCCAATCCCAATCCCACATAAGGTTCAGCCCACCAACCTGTATCAGGAATAACACCGGTAGCATTGGCCATCAAACCACGAAAACGACGTGTTTTACCATGATCAGGCTTTAAATTCAAGTGCAGGTATTCACCTTCCAAACGTAAATCAAACTTTTCGGTCGGAATTACCGTACCGGCGAAAACGGATAACACTTTGGAAAACGTATCATAATCGAATTTGCGTCCGTCCGTCCAGGCATGTCCACCGTTCCAGCTGGCCCCATATCCCAAACCAGCATAGTTTTCAGCACGAACAGCACCAGCAAATAATAATCCGACAGCAGCACAAGTTAAAAATAATTTTTTCATTTAAATCTCCTTTTTTGTGTCTTATACCATATTCTTGTGTCGGTAAAAAGTCAAGATTTTTTTTGTTTGCTAAATATTATAAAACAAAATTCGGTTTGACTTTTACATCAAAATCCGATAAAATGTATGTATGACAGAACTAAATAAAATTCGTAACTTTTCCATCGTGGCTCATATTGACCACGGCAAATCTACTTTGGCCGATCGTTTAATTCAAAAATGCGGGGCCGTTTCCGATCGTGAAATGAAAGCCCAAATTTTGGATAATATGGATATTGAACGTGAACGCGGTATCACAATTAAAGCCCAAACCGTTCGGTTGGAATACAAAGACTATGTTTTAAATTTAATTGATACACCGGGGCATGTGGACTTTGGGTATGAAGTCAGCCGTTCTTTGCATGCGTGTGAGGGGTCTTTGTTGGTGGTGGATTCAACACAAGGGGTTGAAGCACAAACCTTGGCCAACGTGTATAAAGCTTTGGACGCCAATCATGAAATTATTCCGGTTATCAATAAAATTGATTTGCCGGCTGCCGATCCAGATCGGGTGAAAAATCAAATTGAAGATGTGATTGGTTTGGATTGCACGGATTGTCCGTTGATTTCGGCCAAAACAGGCATTGGCATTGAGGATGTTTTGGATGTAATTGTCAATCGCTTGCCCGCACCGACAGGGGATAAAGATGCTCCATTAAAGGCTATGTTGGTTGATTCATGGTATGACCCATATTTGGGAATTGTGATTTTGGTACGTGTGATGGATGGCGTTTTGCATAAAAACGAACATATTCAATTTATGTCCACCGGTGCCACTTACCGCGTGGAAAGATTGGGTTATTTTACACCAAAAATGATGGATACAAAAGAAATTCAAGCCGGCGAATTAGGCTTTGTGATTTGTGGCGTGAAAGCCATCGGTGAAACAAAAGTCGGTGATACGATTACCAATGAAAAAACACCATGCCGTGAAGCTTTACCCGGATTTAAGCCCAGCCAAAGCGTGGTATTTTGTTCTATGTTCCCTGTGGATATGAGCGATTATGAAGCCTTAAAAGAAGCCATTGAAAAATTACAACTCAATGACGCCAGTTTCCAATTTACGCCCGACAAATCTATGGCTTTGGGACAAGGTTTCCGCTGTGGCTTTTTGGGACTTTTACATATGGAAATTATCCAAGAAAGATTGAACCGTGAATTTAATTTGGATTTAATTACAACGGCACCGTCTGTGGCCTATCGGGTCTATAAAACAAACGGTGAAGAATTGATTATGCATAATCCGGCCGATATGCCCGATGTGACCACTATCCGAAAAATTGAAGAACCATGGGTCAAGGCAACCATTTTAACACCTGATGAATATTTGGGTGGTATTTTGCAATTATGTACGGAACGTCGTGGGGAACAAATGGATTTAACCTATGTCGGCAATCGGGCGATGGCCGTTTATCGTTTGCCGTTAAATGAAATTGTGTTTGATTTTTACGACCGTTTAAAATCCATTTCCCGTGGTTATGCCAGCTTTGATTATGATGTGGATGAATATCATGAATCCGATTTGGTGCGTGTGAATATATTGGTGCATGGGGAACAAGTGGATGCCTTGGCGTTTTTGGCACATCGGTCTCAGGCCGAACGTCGTGGCCGCCAAATTTGTGCCAGACTTAAAGACCTGATTCCACGCCATCAATTTAAAATTCCGATTCAGGCCAGTATCGGTGGTAAAATCATTGCCCGTGAAGATATTTCGGCTTATCGTAAAGACGTGACGGCCAAATGTTACGGCGGCGATATTACCCGTAAACGCAAGTTATTGGAAAAACAAAAAGAGGGTAAAAAACGTATGCGTCAATTCGGATCGGTTGAAATCCCGCAAAACGCCTTTATCCAAGCCCTGAAAATCGGAGACGAATGATGATCAAATTGGTGGCCTTTGATGCAGGATGGGTTTTATTTCGGCCACACAATTGGGAACTTTTACATCAAAAAGGTTTTACTGATGACGAAGGATATTGGTTGTTTCGTGAGGGTTTGGGACGTACATCTGATTGGATACGCTATCAATTCAAAAAAGGTAAATCGGCCCGTCAGGTTGTGTCTATTCTAAAAAAATATTATCCTAATCGTGCTGATTTGTTATCACGTATTCAACCTATCATTCGCCGATTAATTGAACGGGATATTTTGCCTAATATTCGGCTAGGATACCAACTGCAAAAAGCTGGGTATTTAGTTGAAATTTGGTCAGATAATGGATTAGGTGGCCCCCAAAAAAGTACAGACTATCAAGATTCAAAAACGGGGTTAATTCCTGAACTTCCCCTTAATTGTCTGCTGTATAAAAAGTATCCGTCTGTTCATACTGATCTAAAAGTACCAACTTTTTATTCCAAGGATTTGGGATTTAAAAAAGAAAATCCAGAATTTTTTAAAAAAGTATTAATAGCACATCCTAAAATTAAATCATCTGAAATAATTTTTATTGAAGATCGTTCCCAAAATATATATTCTGCTATGCGGATGGGTATTAATTGTGTTCAATTTGTTATGAGTGATATAAAGCGGAACCGAGAAAATGTTGAAAATGTGCCCATTGCGCGAACGACAAAACAATTAGTTCGTATTTTAAAAGATAAGGAGCTTTTATGAAACCGGACAAAAAAGTGCAAATTAAATCATACTTTGATTTTTATCAAAAAAAAGTATTGCCCGAAGTGGAAAAATTAGCCACACAAAAAAAAGAAGGCTATCACGGTTTATATACCCATACGGATGCGGTTGTTTTTCGGGCCATTGATTATGCTTTGGAATTGGGACAAAATCCGATGCCTGTATTATTTGCGGCGGCCTGTCATGATATGGCACGCACACACGATGATTATGATGAAATGCATGGTGAAAATGCCCTGCCGATGGCACAAAAAATAATGCACAAATTTAAAAATGAATTGACGGATTCGGAAAAACAATCTGTATTGTTGGCGATTAAAGACCATACCACAGGTGGGAATGCCGGTGATTATATTTCGGCCTGTTTGTGGGATGCGGACAGAACACGTTTGGCGTGGGAACGTGGTTATCGTGAAGTGTTTTTTAACACCGAATACGGCAAAAAAGTGGCCTCGGGGGATGGCAAAAAATATATTACCTGGCAAAATGAAGTTTTGGGCCGAACAAATAAAGAAAAAGAAGATTTATTAAAATTGATTGACCGATTAAAAACGCATCAAAAATAATAATTGACATTTATTGAATATCATATTATGTTCTTTTTTAAAAAGGAGATTTTAATGATATCTAAATCAGAATTTTTAAATCGTGTACATGGTAGTGTTTTTGTATTATTGAAAAAACAGGATCAAGAACGAATTTCTATGCTCAAAAAATGGTGTGTGGGAATGATTGTTTTATCTATCGTATTGACCGTAGCCGTTTATTATGTTTTTTCTTATTATGGTATAGATTTTAAAGGAATAATGAAAAATAAATATTGGGGAATGATACCAATTTTAACAATAGCTATTCCAATAATATTTGGGGATGGAAAATTAAAAGATTTTTCCCATAAAATAAAGAAAAAAATTATTCCGGTTTTATATGATTTGGTTGAGTTAAAGGCAAAGCAAGAAACAGATGAAAATCAAAAAGAAAATATTGAAGAAACAGAGGAAGAACCGATTGAACAAATTTCCGGATTTGAAGAATTATTAAACAAAGGTCTTTTTCCATCTGGTTCTTATATAAACGGATACGATGATGAATTTTCAACCAAAGATAATTCCGTCAACATCGAAGAAATTCAAGTGTCAAAAGGTTCGGGAAAAAATCAGAGTACCGTATTTAATGGTTTTGTAATGAGATTGAATTCAAACATTAAAGCGAATGGGAAAATTTTAATTCTTCAAAAAGTGAATTTTATGTCGCCCAAACATTTTAAACCATCAAAAGAACAAAATTATCAAAAATTTCAAACAGACGATTTAACATTCAATAAAATATTTCGAACTTATACAGAAAATAACATAGACGGCAAAGTCATTTTAAATAAAATACTTTTACGTCAAATTTTATCCTTACGGGATATTTATCCAAAAGCAGTTATTAATATCCTAATTGAAAATGGTAAAATCACAATTACCTTTAATACCGATAAAGATATGTTTGAATTTTTTAGCATTTATCGTTCACTTTTAAACGACAAATTGTTTGAAAAATTTTACGACGAAGTTGCCAATCTTTATAAAGTGCGGGATATCTTTAAATCTTAATGAAACTTATTGTTTCGGGGAAAGCCCACAGGCGGGACTTTGCCAACCGTGGCACGACGGGCCAACCACATGGTCATATCCGGTTCAATGTGAATGCCGTTGCCCGAAGGATATGGCAAACCATCGTTCCAATTAAAGAAACGCACATCGGATAATTTAGCATCCGCATATTTTTGCAAAATCACACCCGAACCACGTACCATTGTGGGAATTTCATCCCGCTTAAAGACCAATAATTTACGATTATTTCCAATCACAGCCACCGAATCACCCACAACCTCACGGCACAAGTGGGCTTTATCATGATCGGCCAAATTCAAAATAATTTTGCCGGCCCGTGTTTGGGCGATAATATTGTTTGAATCCACGATAAAACCTTTACCCGAACGGCTAGCCACCAACAGTTTTTGATCCGGTTTAAAGATAAACATTTCCACAACATCAGCATCTTGCGGTAAATCAATTTTTAACCGTATCGGTTCGCCAAAGCCACGCCCACCCATAATATCGTTGCCCAAGATGGAATAAAAACGTCCGTTTGTAGCAAATAACATGATATGGTCGGTGGTATAGGTGTTGACCTTAAACGCCAAAGAATCGCCTTCTTTGAATTTTAAATCCGATGTTTCGGCATTACCTTTAAGGGCACGAATCCAACCTTGTTTGGACAACACAACTGTGATGGCTTCTTTTTCAATCAAGGTTTCAATATTCATTTCCACATTTTGGACAGCACCGGCAATTTGAGTGCGACGTTTGCCCAATTGTGTTTTTTGACCGAAATCTTTTTGAATCTGTTTGATTTCCTGGGCCAATTTATTTTTACGCATTTGGTCGTCTTGCAATAAATTTTCCAAGCCGGCTTTTTCCAAGGCCAATTCTTCAAATTCATTTCGCAATTGTGCTTCTTCCAACTTTCTCAACGAACGCAATTTCATATTCAAGATGGCTTCGGCCTGAATATCGGTCAAGGAAAATTCATCCATCATCACGGCTTTGGGTTCGTCTTCATTTCGGATGATTTCAATGACGCGATCTAAATTCAAATAGGTAATCAAAAAGCCCTGTAACAAATCCATCCGATGGGCAATTTTTTCCAAGCGGAAGCGACTGCGTCTGATTAAGACTTCTTCACGGTGATTTAACCATGATTGAACCACTTCGGCCAAGCTCATCACCTTTGGGGTATGATTGGCGGTCAACACGTTCATATTCAGGTTAAAGTTCACCTGTAAATCCGTACTTTTGAACAAATGTTCCATCAATTGTTCGGCAATCACAATGCGTGATTTGGGTTCCAAAACAATACGCACCACATCCGATGATTCATCACGCACATCAGCCAACAAAGGTAATTTTTTTTCGGCCAATAATTTAGCAATTCGCATAATTAAATCAGATTTAACCACACCATAGGGGATTTCGCTGATAACAATTTGATATTGACCATGCCCCAAATCTTCACGTTCCCACTTGGCGCGCAACTTTAACGGTCCACGACCTTCGGTATAAACTTTAACGATATTGGCCCGATCTTCCACCAAAACACCGCCAGTTGGGAAATCAGGACCTTGTATAAAATCAACCAACTTTTCTGTGCCGGCATTGGGATGATTTAGTAAATACAGGGCGGCATCACAAACTTCGCCCACGTTGTGTGGCGGAATATTGGTGGCCATACCCACGGCAATACCGTTTGACCCATTGGCCAACAGATTTGGAAAAGCCGCCGGCATAACACAGGGTTCTTCATCTTCACCGTCATAGGTGGCCTCAAAATCCACCGAGTTATCATCCAGCCCTTCCATCAACGCCAAAGCCACAGCGGTCAAGCGGGCCTCGGTATAACGCATGGCGGCCGCACCGTCACCGTCAATGTTACCAAAGTTTCCCTGACCATCCACCAAAGGATAACGCACGGCAAAATCTTGTGCCAAACGCACCATGGCATCGTAAACGGAACTGTCCCCATGCGGGTGATATTTACCAATCACATCACCCACCACACGGGCACATTTTTTAAAGCCTTTATCCGGATCCAGTTTTAATTGACGCATTGCCCACAACAAACGGCGATGCACGGGCTTTAATCCGTCACGTACATCAGGCAAGGATCGTGCCACAATTGTGGACAACGCATAGGCCAAATAACGTTCGGACAAAGCGTCCGCCAATTGTTTTTCCTGAATCTTCGGTTGTGTCAATTCTTCATTCATAAGACCTATTTTAAGAGAAGTTGACATAAAAAGCAAGCAATTTTTAATCTAAATTGATATTTGCTTTTTTTAATTCTTTTTTACCATACGGATCATAGGTGTAATAATTCAATAATTCTCGTTTATTAATATTATTGGCGTCAATAAATGCTTCGGGAACTGCCCAAACAATGGAAATCGGCCACATCAACAGGTTGAAAAAACCATATAACCAGTGTTCCGATTCGGCGGCATTTCCCGTGGCTAGATAAAAATTCCCCACACCAGGTAGTATATTTAAAGCAGCCGCATGATGTGGTTGTGCAGGTTTTTCATAATTGCCAACAGGTCTATCAATAGTCACCCCTTGAGATTTTAATTGACGTAGATGTATTTCTTCCCGATGGGTAAGAGAAGTACATCCACACAACAAACTTGTACATAAAAATGCGGTTAAAATTTTTTTATTCATTCTGCGATCCTTTCTTTTTTGTTATAAAAAAAATCCACTTTTTTTAAAGTGGACGGACGCAGAAATACTGTCTCTATGAGCAGTGTTGCCTATTCAATATATTCGGCAAACCATCCGCCCCAAACAAGGCGGCTTTTCATAGAAGACGGAATTTCTGTTCCGGCCCATACGCAATGGTATGTGCAAGTTTATTCTAAATGATTTTAAATAAAATGTCAACAAATAAAAAAGTCAGATAATCTATAAGCCGGGTTCTGTCATAGTGCAATCATTCGTCTGGCGATTTCATTACTGAAAAGCTCAAGCAACCTACCTGGCGACGGCCGGATCAGGACTTCCGTTTGACTCAGCAATTTATTCAATCGCCGTCCGTCTGAGTTTGGTCTTGCTTCCGATAAGGTTTGTCGTGCCATGAAGACCTCTCGGCCCATGCGGTGGGCTCTTACCCCGCCGTTTCACCCTTACCCATACGAAATGGGCGGTTTGTTTTCTGCGACACTGTCTGTCGGGTCGCCCCGCCCGGACGTTATCCGGTATCGTGTCCTTTGGAAGCCCGGACTTTCCTCCAACCTTTTGGGTCAGCGATTGCCCGATTATCTGACGGTCAAATTATAGCATATTCAATATAAAAAGTCAAACCTGAGCAAACTATCTTTCTTTGTTCGCATTGAAAACACCGGATTTGCGGTAAAATTCCAATTCTTCACGATATTCTTTTGTCCCCGATTCGGCATATTTAACAACCGGATCAATACCCATGTCACGATATTCCTTGATACGGCGTTGTTTTTCTTCATGATAGGCTTGGGCGTTTTTATCTTGCCTCAAGCCATCCTTTATCATATTCACGCCTTCTTTAAAATCGCCAATCCTTTGTTCAATCGGGGCTGAACGTGACTTTAAAAAAGATTTAAGCGTTTGGCGATTTTCAGCCTTGCCCCCCCAAAATATCCCATAACCAAACAATCCGACCAAAGCCAATCGTTTAGTCGCAGTCCAAAATTGATTGATGCGTTGAAAATAATATTCACGCTTCAAATCTTTCATTTGGCGTTCACGAAAAATATCTTGTAAAGTTTTTGGTTTTGATGATTGTTTCATTTTCTTTCCTTTTTTATAAAAGCTTATTCACAATCTGTTCCGTCTGCTGTTGGCTTTTTTCCCTTTGGACACAACGAACAGTTGCCGTCTTTAAAGTATCTGTTCGGGCAATGATCACATTCTTCTTTTGTGGCAGAAGTTATAACTGAAGAATAATTACAATCAAAGCAATAACTCTTTGTTTTACGCCACATGCGGGTATTTGGGGGACAGGTATTATAACAGGCTTCCTCGGTTGTTGTTCTATAAGTTTTATCCGTACAGGAATAACATGTACCGTTGGACGTATAATATCCTTCATCACAGACACAACCATTATGATCTGCGTTTGGATGGGAATTAGAGGGGCATAAAGAACAGGCTCCTTTTTCGTTATTGCTATTTTTCTTAAAATACCGATTAGGACAACGTTCACATTCTTCTTTGGTAAATGTTTTATCATAACTTTCAGAATCATTACAATCAATACATATGTTATAAGTTCCCCCACCCTCACGCCACATACGCGTTCCTGTTGGACAAGCAAAACAAGCATCTTTTGTTGTTGTTCGATACGTTCCATCTGTACAAGAATAACATTTTCCTTTACTTACATACTCTCCTGCTTTACATATACATTCGGATACATTATTTCCGCTACATTTTGCAAGTCCCAATTTCTGTCCTTCTTGTCCGATTAATGTGGTAATAATTCCATCTTGAACACATCTAGCATTATTTTCGACCATCTCACTAAATTCTTCAATAGATTCGTTCCTGAAATTTTTCAATTCAATATGTTTATTCACACCATAGGTTTTTTTATCGCTTGCAACGGGCGAAATCATGTAAATTTTAGCACATCCTTTTAGATTTTCTATGGCTTTTTGTGCGTCTGTTTTTGCTGTTCCCACACTATAACCTGTGTTTAATTCACCATCTGTAAACCATAGGATAATCAATTTTTCTTTATTATGACACAATTCTTTAATTGATTCAAATGCTTTTTTAAATTGTGTTCCTTTAACATATGCATGAGCATCCCATTTATAATTAAAAATTGCATCTTTTATTTCGTTGAATGAATACTTTCCCCAATCAAGTTTTGCAACTCCATTTCTTGAACCATCATCTTCATAAATTGCATAGTAAATATCAGGATAAATTTTCAAATAACTGATGGCACGATCAAATGCTTCTTGGCGTCTAATTCCTGTACCACCTTTTGTGCCTGTCATTAATGAATATTCCAGCGAGCTAGTCCGATCAATAACCAAAACAACACCATATTGTTCAGGACACATTCCTAAACATGCCCATGTTGCATTTTCATCTTGGCTATCACAGATGTTATAACCATCTGTTCGTCCTTCACAATGAACATCTTCCAAACATTCAACACATTCAAAACCATTCCAATATGGATTGAGTGGATTTTCACATATCCCTATACATTTGGAGGTAACCTCATCCCACTCTTGATTTTCGGGGCATTTACAAAGGGCGTAGTCTGGATGTTCCTCACCGGTATTTTCAGTGTTGGTACCCGATGGACAACAATGGGCATCACCCGTAGAGGCATCTTCAACACAACCGCGTTCGCATAACTTTTCCAAACATGAGGATGTTGGAATTGACTCGTACACTTGTGTTTGGTCATCATAATTATGGGCAACCCATCCCGCATAAGCCATAGATGATGTCAACATCAAAGCTGTCAATAATGATAAGTGTTTCATTTTACCCCCTTTTCCCACATTCTAAAAAAATTCCAATGACCTGTCAATAAAAAAACACCCCCTTTTTTCAGGGGTGTTTTGTTTTTTATCCGTTCAGTTTTTTGTTCAAAATCTGATTGGCCAAAGCGGGGTTTGCTTTACCCTGACTGGCCTTCATAATCTGGCCAACCAACCAACCTTTTAATTTATCTTTACCGGCTTTGATTTCGGCCACCTGAGTCGGATTGGCCGCCATCACTTCATCCACAATCTTTTCAATGGCACCGGTATCGGTTGTTTGTTTTAAACCTTTTTCTTCCACGATGGTATTGGGGGCTTTGCCCGTTTCAATCATCAATTGGAAAACGTCTTTGGCAATTTTGCCGGAAATGGTATTGTCCTCAATCAATCCCACCAAAGCACCCAAATTCACAGCCGTAATCGGGCTTTTTGAAATCGGCAAACATTCTTTGTTCAAATAGGCAAATAAATCACCCATCACCCAGTTAGCCACCTTTTTCGCATCATGACCTTTGGCCGCTGTTTCAAAATAATTGGCCGTTTCCATATCGGCCGTCAACACACCGGCATCATAGGCCGGCAAACCCAACTCACCGATATAGCGGGCTTTTTTGGCTTCGGGCAATTCGGGCAGGTTTTTGCGGATATTTTCAATATATTCATCCGTCAAAACAACCGGCAACAAATCAGGATCAGGGAAATAACGATAATCGTTGGCGTTTTCTTTACCACGCATCGGGCGTGTTTCACCGTTATCCGAATCATACAGGCGTGTTTCTTGTTTCACCTGACCGCCATTTTCATAAATTTCAATTTGACGTTTGGCTTCCACTTCAATGGCGTGCATCACAAAACGCACCGAGTTGACGTTTTTCACTTCGGCACGGGTACGCAAAGCTGTATCACCCACCGGACGCACGGAAACGTTTACGTCACAACGCATAGAGCCTTCATCCATATTACCGTCACAGGTACCCAAAGCACGCACAATCGCCCGCAATTGACGCAGATATTCGCCCGCTTCTTCAGGCGAACGCATATCCGGCTTGGACACAATTTCCATCAAACCAACACCCGCACGATTCAAGTCAATGAATGTTTTTGTGGGGCTCATATCATGGATGGATTTACCGGCGTCTTGTTCCAAATGCAATCTTTCAACACCGATTTTGCGTGTACCTTCGGATGTTGTTACTTCAATAAAACCTTCACCAACAATCGGGTGATAAAGCTGTGAAATCTGATATCCTTGGGGCAAGTCCGCATAAAAATAGTTTTTGCGGTCAAAGCGTGAATATTTGTTGATTTTCGCATTCAAACCCATACCTGTTTTCACGCATTGCTCAATACATTTTTCGTTAACCTTGGGCAACATACCCGGAAAGCCCGCATCAATAAATGACACATGTGTATTTTGTTCACCACCGAAAACAGCACTGGCACCCGAAAACACT
This sequence comes from Alphaproteobacteria bacterium, assembly GCA_045611705.1. GTDB lineage: Bacteria > Pseudomonadota > Alphaproteobacteria > CAAHEQ01 > UBA3637 > UBA3637. The sequence goes on from JAZKXR010000004.1 coordinate 13,059, forward strand.
TTGGCATTGGATAAAATCTCACAGTGCACTTCCAATCCGATAACCAATTCCCAGTCGGTTGTTTGACCATGTATTGTGTACATCTTATTCTCCTTTCACCCGACGGGGTAATTTATCAAAGTTGGCCTGTTTTTCCAAAACGTCAGCAATTTGGAAAATACCGCTTTCATCAAAGTGACGGCCCAATAATTGCAAACCAATCGGCAAACCGTTGGACGACAATCCAACCGGCAAAGAAATACCAGGGACACCCGCCAAGCTGGCCGGTGTGGTAAAGACGTCACCCAAATAAACATCCACCGGTTTCATTTGCTTTAAAGCTTCGGCCGACAAAGCCGGTGTCGGGGCCGCCGGTGTTAAAATGGCGTCCACCTGTTTAAAGGCTTCAACAAAATCATTGTAAATCAAACGACGAACACGTTGAGCCCGTGTATAATAGGCATCATAAAAACCGGCCGATAACACAAATGTACCCAACAAAATGCGGCGAACAACTTCATCCCCAAAACCATCTGTACGGGAATTTTCATATAACTCATCCAAGCTGTTGCCTTCCACACGGGTGGTATAACGCACACCATCATAACGCGACAGATTTGAGCTGGCTTCGGCACAGGCCACAATGTAATAAACCGGCAAAGCATATTTTGTATGCGGTAAAGAAATATCCACAATTTCGGCACCGGCATCACGTAAAAACTGAATACCTTTATCCCAAACAGCCGCCACATCCGGATTTAAACCATCAGGGCGATATTCTTTGGGAATACCGATTTTTTTGCCACGAATATCACCGGTCAAAGCCTGGGTATAATCGGGCACAGGGACATTGGCCACGGTGGAATCTTTTTCATCATAACCGGCCATTGCCTGTAACATTAAAGCACAATCACGCACGGAACGGGCCATGGGACCAGCCTGATCCAACGAACTGGCAAAGGCCACAATACCATAGCGTGAACAACGGCCGTAAGTGGGTTTAATACCCGTCACACCACAAAAACTGGCCGGTTGACGGATGGATCCGCCTGTATCGGAACCAGTGGCCCCCATACAAAGACCTGCCCCTACGGCAGCGGCCGAACCGCCCGAAGAACCACCTGGGACCAAATCCAAATTCCATGGGTTTTTTGTGGCACCAAAATAACTGGTCAATGTGGAACCACCCATAGCGAACTGATCTGTATTCAATTTACCCAACATCACTGAACCGGCATCTTTTAATTTTTGCGAAACGGTGGATTCATATGGGGGTACAAAATTGGATAAAATCTTGCTGGCCGCCGTGGTACGCACACCCTTGGTGCAATATAAATCCTTATTGGCCACGGGAATACCTTCTAACAAACCAACACGACCGGCACCGCGGCGTTCATCGGATTGTTTGGCCTGTTCCAAAGCCAACTCGGGTGTTTCGGTAATATAAGCATTTAAAACACGACCTTTGGCCATTTCTTCAATATGGGCACGCGTCAAATCAACGGATGAAATTTCACCCTTGTTTAACATTTGCAAAGCTTCACTGATTGTTAAATTGATTAAATCTGTCATTATTCCACCACCTTTGGCACAACATAAAAACCTTGAACTGATTCGGGGGCATTGGCCATTAAATCATCCTGTTGTCCACCCTCGCTTACCACGTCTTGACGCATGGGAGCAATACCCTGGGTTACAGATACCAAAGGTTCCACACCTTCAATATCCACCTGTTTTAATTGTTCCACCCAATCTAAAATGCTTTGCAAATCGTTTAAGATTTTATCTTCACGTTCGGCGGGCAACTTTAATCGTGCCAACCACGATAAATTTTGAATTGTTTGTTGGTTCAAGGCCATTTTAAAACTCCTTTTTTGAATGTGGCAGAGTATAACCTTTTTTTACGAAAAAGTCAAACTGAATAATATGCCATAAAAAAGAAAGATTTATTTCATCATCAATTGAATCAAGCGTTTATTAAAATCTGACGGATTGGGTAAACTTTCACCTTCTGCCAATAATGCCTGATCATACAACAAATGAATGATATTATCGGAATCCTCACCTGATAAATCGGCCAATTTATGAATCAACGGATGGCGTGGATTGATTTGCAAAATTCGGGTACTATCAAAAGCCGTTTTTTGCCCATGAGAACGCATTAAACGTTCCAAATGCAGGCTCATTTGACCGGCACCGGTAATCAACGAAACAGCCGAATCCGTCAAGCGATCCGTCAGCTTAACTTCTTTTATTTGATCCCCCAAAACAGACTTCATATGTGCCAATAATTTATCGGCTTTTTCTTTGGCCAGCACTTCGCCTTTGGCTTCACTTGGTTTTATTTTTTCCAATTCATCACCGGCCTGTTGCACGGGAATAAATCTGTGTCCGTCAAATTCGGGATAGGTATTTGTCCAAAATTCATCAACCGGATCAGTCAACAATAAAACCTCTATACCACGGGCTTTTAATCCTTCCAATTGAGGACTGTTTCGCAAAGATTCCAAATGCGATCCTGTTAAATAATAAATATTTTTTTGTTCGGGCTTCATACGTAAAACATAATCGGCCAAAGAAGTTAAATCCGCCCCATTTGTGGAATAAAAACGACAAAGCTTGGCAATTTCTTCACGGTTTTCACTGGGTTCGTACAGACCTTCTTTAAAAACCACACCAAGACTTTTCCAAAAGGTTTGATATTCATCCGGTTTTTCGGCACGCTTATTTAAGGCCGACAAAATCTTTTTCACCAAGCCTTGTTTGATTTTCGTCAAAACAGGTGTTTGTTGCAACATTTCACGACTGACATTCAATGGTAAATCCTTGGTGTCAATTACGCCCGTCATAAAACGTAACCAATAGGGCATAATATCGGGAATATTATCGGAAATGAAAACCTGATTGACATACAGGCTGACATTTGTGGGCTTGTCTGGTTGAAACAAAGTATGTGGAGCCTCGGTCGGGATAAACATCAATGCCGTGTAATCAATCACACCTTCCACATGAAAGTGTAAAGTTTCCCACGGTGTATCAAAAGCATGTGATACAGATTGATAAAAATCTTTGTATTGTGTTTGGTCAATTTCGGATTTCGGACGCATCCACAGGGCTGAACCTGCATTGATTTTTTCTTCTTTTTTATCTTCGGTCAAATAAATCGGGAAAGGTACAAAATCGCTGTATTGTTTAATCAAATGACGCAAGCGAAAAGCATCCAAAAATTCCACATCATCTTTTTTCATGTGTAAAATAACGGATGTCCCCTGATTGACATTATCGCACGGTTCAATGGTATAACTTCCCGCGCCATTGCTTTGCCACAACCACCCTTGTTCTTCACCGGCTTTTCGGGTGCGTACCTGAACTTTGTCGGCCACCATAAAGCTGGCATAAAAACCAACGCCAAACTGACCGATTAAAGCCATGTCTTTTTTCTTATCCCCTGATAAGGATTTGAAAAATTCAGCCGATCCCGAACGGGCAATCGTCCCCAAGTGATTGACCAAATCATCATGATTCATGCCGATACCGTTATCGGTGATGGTTAAAGTGCCCGCTTTTTTATCGGGTGTAATTGTCAATCTTAAAGCCCCCGATTTAGCTGTCCATTCAGGATGGGTAAGTCCTGAATAGCGTAATTTTTCACACGCATCCGCACCATTGGAAATCAACTCACGCAAAAAGATTTCTTTATCCGAATAAAGCGAATGAATCACAATATCCAAAACTTTGGCAACTTCGGCCTGAAATTCAATTGTTTCTTGGGTCATTTTTATATCCTTTCCTTGAATACCTATGTATATAGGATAACTTTCCCCAAATTGCAAGGGGTAAGAAAAACAACACCCGCAAAGCGAAGGTCTGAGATTTAAAAGTAAAAATATTTTATTCACGACAAATGCCATACCCATAAAACTGGCACGTGTTTATAATTTATTTTTGACGTAACTTATTCATTCTTTGGATTAAAACGGGAATAAGACCGTTTTTTATGGCATCCGCTTTTTGATCGTTAAAATAATACTCGGTATCTTCTGGACGATAAGCCCCTTTTTTGACGGCCGATAAATGAAAACCTTTTTTTCTTAAAAGAGGAGTTAGTTGTTCTATATTCTTATCAGAAACGGTTATCAAGGGATGTTCGCCTAATTCTGATAAAGTTTGTTCCATCAGTTTTTCACCAACACCTTGTTTGCGATAATCCGGATGAACCAATAATGTACAAATTTTCTTTTCTTCTTCGGTGTTTTTAATCAAAACACAACCAACTAATTTTCCGCTTTCATCCTGTGCAACGATATACATCCTTTTTTTATTTTTAAGATCTGGTAAAAACTTTTCTTTAAACCAAGTTGAATATTGCGGGTAAGTATCATTGACAGAATAAGTTAAACTTAAAATATCTTCGTATAACTTTTTATGCTCTTTGTGGAAAGAATGAAAAGTTTTTATTTGCATATTTGTATCCTTTAATGCATACTGTTTTTTATAGTATACCTTAAAGTCCACGCCTTTTCAAGGAGAAACATAATGCATCATATGAAAGTCCAAACAAAATATTACAATCTGTTAAAATCAGGTAAAAAAGTTGTTGAGCTTAGGTTGTTTGACGAAAAAAGGCAACAAATAAAAATAGGGGATGAGATTGTGTTTTCTAATTTATCTGATACAAATGATTCCCTTGTTGCTCGGGTCATAAACCTGCACAGGGCCGAAAATTTTGATAAACTATGCCAAATTATAACGCCAGCACAGGCAGGTTTTACATCCAAAGAAGAATTGATTACGGTTTTACAAGAATTTTATACACCTGATTCTCAACAAAAATATGGCGTGCTGGGTATTGAAATCAAAAAAATATAAACAAGCTCTTTGGTTGATATAAGCCATCAACCCTCTTTAAATAAAAAAAATCGCCCGATTTTCATCAGGCGATTGATAGGAGGGAATACAAACAAAATAAAACAAGAAATATAACTAAAAAAGAATATAAAAGGTCTGGCAGCGACCTACTCTACCGCAGCTTAAGCTGAAGTACCATCGGCGTATTTTTGTTTCACGTCCGAGTTCGGAATGGGATCGGGTGGTACCAAAAAGCTATAACCGCCAGACCATTTATATTCTTAAGATCTTTAATGACACAAGAGATGCGTTTTTAAGATTACATATACGCATAGTTTGAAGATAAATCTTCAAGTGAATAAAGTCAATCAGGTAATTAGTATCGGTCAGCTCAATGCCTTGCAGCACTTTCACCCCCGACCTATCAATGTGGTTGTCTACCACTTCCTTAATTGGGATACCTTATTTCAAGGAAAGTTTCACGCTTAGATGCATTCAGCGTTTATCTCGCCCGTACATAGCTACCCAGCGATGCGGCTGGCGCCACAACTGGTACACCATTGGTACGTCCACCCCGGTCCTCTCGTACTAAGGGCAGCTCCTTTCAAGTATCCTACAGCCACGGCAGATAGGGACCAAACTGTCTCACGACGTTCTGAACCCAACTCACGTACCACTTTAATCGGCGAACAGCCGAACCCTTGGGACCTGCTCCAGCCCCAGGATGTGATGAGTCGACATCGGGGTGCCAAACACTGCCGTCGCTATGGACGCTTGGGCAGTATCAGCCTGTTATCCCCGGCGTACCTTTTATCCGTTGAGCGATGGCCCTTCCATGTGGAACCACCGGATCACTATGACCGACTTTCGTCTCTGCTCGAGCTGTCACTCTCGCAGTCAGGCTGGCTTTTGCCATTACACTCTAAAATCTGATTTCCGACCAGATCGAGCCAACCTTTGCGCGCCTCCGTTACTCTTTGGGAGGCGACCGCCCCAGTCAAACTACCCACCACGCAGGGTCCCTTTCCTCGTTTCAGAAAAAAGGTTAGATATCACAAACAAAAAGATCAGTATTTCACGTTGCGGCTCCATTCGAACTGGCGCCCGAACTTCTTCGCCTACTGACTATCCTACACATTTCATTCATAATACCACTACGAAGCTGTAGTAAAGGTGCACGGGGTCTTTCCGTCTAACCGCGGGTACTGAGCATTTTCACTCAGAGTTCAATTTCACTGAGTCTACGTTGGAGACAGTGGAGAAGTCGTTACGCCATTCGTGCAGGTCGGAACTTACCCGACAAGGAATTTCGCTACCTTAGGACCGTTATAGTTACGGC
>JAZKXR010000005.1:0-63403 GCA_045611705.1 Alphaproteobacteria bacterium
TTGTGTTGAATGCTTGACTGATGCAAATTGCCCCAATGGTTATACCTGTGATGCGAATAAAAAAGAATGTCAAAAAGCTTGTGTGAAAAATGTTGATTGGGGTAATTCGTGTACGGATAGTTGTCAGTGTAAAGATGGTACTGGAAAACATTCTGGGTGGTCTGGTGTTTGTCAAGAGGGTGTGTGCTGTTTTAGTGAATGTACTGTTTGCGGTTCAAAAGCATATTGTCCCCAAAAAGGATGTTCTTCAAAATCCGATTGTCCATCTGGTCATTATTGTTTCAATGGTGAATGTTTTTCTTGCCCAAGTAATAAACCTTATTTTTACAACGGACAGTGTTATGATTGTAAAAACTTACCGACAAATCAATTAAAGGTAACGCCAACCGATATTGTGGGGGCGGCTGCTAAGGGTTCTTATACTGTTTTGGATTGGACAACATTCCCTGTGGATGCCACATTGAAAATCAGTTCTAAGTGTATTGATGATTATCTGAAGTTATATTTAAATAATGATGAAAAAACATCAACAAAAAAATGGGGTGCATACAATGTATATTGTGCCGAAAAATCGCCAAAAGAACATACCTATGAAATTCCCGCCAATACACCGTTTAAATTAAAGGTACATGATGCTGGTGTCGGAAATGTTGATTGGATTGGAACGATGACTGTAGAACCAATTTGTGATTAGATTCGTATTATAAAAAAATACCCCCGAAAAACGGGGGATTTTTTTATTGATAATTCAATCTGTTATTTTCGTTTATAAATTTTATCCACAATTGTTTGGATAAAGATATAAAACAGCGGAATAAAGACCAAGCCGACAATGGTCCCGATGGTCATGCCGTAAAACACCGGTGTTCCCAATGAACGGCGTGAACCGCTGGCGGCACCTGAGGCACAAATCATGGGTAATACACCCAAAATAAAGGTAAAGGCTGTCATTAAAACGGCACGGAAACGTTGGACCAATCCTTGCACACCGGATTCCACAACATCTGTACCTTTTGCATGTTCATCTCTGGCAAATTCCACAATCAAGATGGCGTTCTTACTGGCCAAACCAATCAATAACACTAATCCCAATTGGGCGTAAATAGACATGGAAAGACCCATAATCCACAATCCCAACAATCCGCCTGAAACAGCAAAGATAACACTCATCAACACGGGCATTGGCACAGACCAGCTTTCATACTGGGCAACCAAGAATAAATAGGCAAACAAAATGGCCAACATCACCAATAATCCGACTTGTCCTTCGTTTTGTTTTTCCTGATAGCTCATTCCTGACCATTCAAACGAATAATCGCCTGGTAAAGTTTTTTGTGCCAATTCTTCCAAACGATCCATGGCTGCACCCGAACTGACTTTATTTGATTGCATAATTGTCAACCCTGCGGCCGGATATTGGTTATAACGGGTAATTTGACGCGGTGATAAAATTTGGCGTACATTGACCAAAGTCTTCAACGGTACCATTTTACCGGTAGCATTGGGTACATACAACTTGTCCAAACTTTTTAAGTTTCGGCGATACTTCCAATCCGATTGTACAATCACTTTATTGACCTGAGTCCCAAAGTTCACATCATTGACATAACCCGAGCCCAAATAACTTTCCAAAGCACCAAAGATATTAGCCATTGGTACGTTCATGCTTTCGGCTTTGACCCGATCAATTTCCAAAAACAGATTGGGTGTTTTGGATGTAAAGCTGGAATATCCATACATAAAATTCGGGTCGCCCTGAATGGCATCCAAAATAGCATTGGCATTATTTTCCAACTTGATATAATCCAAATCATTCATGGATTGCACTTTAAAATCCAAACCACCGGCCATGCCCAAACCGGGGATGGCAGGTAATTCAAACAATTGGAATTCGGCTTCGGGGATTTTCATGAATTTTTGACGCAAAGATTCCAAAATGGCCGATGAGTTTAATTTTTTATCTGTTCGTTTATCCCAATGATCCAATGCCACAATGCTCATGGCCACATTTTCACCCTGACCGGATGTCATTGAAAAACCTTCTACCAACACAAAACTTTTAACACCGGGTTCACTTTGTAAAATCGGCATCATTTTTTTTGCAACTTCATCAGTTCTGCCCATGCTGGCACCTTCGGGTAAATTGATGTTCAACAGTATCATACCTTGGTCTTCACCGGGCAAAAAGGATGTTGTCATATTTTTGAACATAACGACAGAAATAGCACTGAATGCTACAAAGACTAATCCGATTAAAACAATCTTGCGTCCCAAAGCCAAGACCATTCGTTTGGTGGCGTTGGTGCTTTTTTCCATGGCTTTATTAAACCAACCGAATGGACCACGAATGAACAATTGGCTGGGTTTAAAAAAGTGCGAACAAATGGCCGGTGCCAATGTCAAGGCACATAAAGTGGAAAAGCAAACGGCCGAACAAATGGTGACGGAAAATTGTTGGTAAATTTTACCTGTGATACCACCCAAAAAGGCAATCGGCACAAAGATGGCCAACAACACCAAAGTGGTGGCAATTAACGCACCTGAAATTTCCTGCATAGTTTGTTTTGTGGCATCCATGGCGTTTATTTTTTCTGAATTCATTAAATAGGATACACGTTCCGTCACACAAATGGCATCATCCACCACCACACCGATGGCCAATAATAATCCAAACAAAGTGAACATATTGACCGAGTATCCCAAAATCCCCATGACCATAAATGTGGCCAACAATGAAACGGGAATTGTGATGGTTGGCACCAAAGTGGCACGCCAATCCTGTAAGAATAAATAGACAACAAAAATAACCAATAAAAAGGTTAAAATTAATGTCTGTACCACTTCATTGACCGAAGCGTTGATGTAATCGGTTGAATCCATATTGATGTTGTATTCCATGCCGGCCGGAAAGAATTTTGATAGACGTTGTAATTCATTTCTGACACGTTCCATGGTTCCCAAAGCATTGGCACCAGAGGACAAGTTAATCATCATCACGACTGATGGTTTTTGATTGTAATATGCTTCATGGGCATAACTTTCCGAACCAATTTCTACACGGGCCACATCCTTTAAACGTAATAACCCGCCTTCTTCGTTGGTGCGAATGATAATGTTTTCAAATTCATCGGTCGAAGATAAACGTCCTGTGGTTTGCAAGTTATAGACCAATCCTTCCGAATCATCATTGGGACGGGCACCCAATTTACCCAAAGAAGGTTGATAGTTTTGGCTTTGAATGGCTGATTTAATTTTTGAAATCGGCAAGTTTAATGAGGCCATTTTATCGGCATCCAACCAAATACGCATACTTTTTTTGGTGCCGTAAACGTTCACTTCACCTGTGCCATCCAATTTGGATAAAGGTTTAATCACGCTGTTTTGCAAATAGTCGTTCATATCGCTGGTGGACATGGATGAATCGGGCGAATAAAAACTGATAAAGGCCAACATGTTGCTGGACGCTTTCATCACCTGAATACCATAACGTTGAACTTCGGCCGGTAATAAGCTCATTACCTGTTGAATACGGTTTTGAACTTTAACGGTGGCCATATCCGGATCTGTATCGGGTTTAAAGGTTACGGTCAACATGTAACCACCGTCCGTACTGTTGGATGACATATAAATCATATCATCCACACCATTGATGCCATCTTCCAAGGGAATGCCGACTGTTTTAGCAATGGTGTCGGCACTGGCACCGGGGTAACTGGCCCGAATACGCACTTCCGGTGGTGTGACGTTCGGATACATATCAACGGGTAAGTTAAACAAACAAATAGCACCGGCCAACGATAAAATAATCGCTAAAACGGCGGCAAAACGAGGACGTTTAATAAAAAATAAAGAAAACATTATTCAGCCTTGGTTTCAATGGGTTGAATGGTTTGTCCGTTGCGTAATTTTTGACCGCCGGACATAATAATTTTTTCATTGGCACTTAAACGGTCTTCAATAATGATTTGACCATTGATATTTTCACCTTTTGTAACATATTGTTGAATAACGGTATTATCTTCGTTCAATTTCATAACATAGCTGCCACTGGCATCGTTATACAGAGCTGTTTGCGGCACCATGACAACTGTTTTAGGTTCGGTATTTTGCCATAAAACATTGACGTGATCATTCGGGATTAAGAAATCCTCGTTGTTTTCATATTCGGCATACAAATTGACAGTGGCCGTTTGAACATCCATTTCATTGTCCAAATAAACTTTATCCACCGGTAAAGGTAATACGGATTTGTCGGCCAATTCAATTTGCATTTGCGGAATTTCGGTTTGACCATTTTGTTGCAGCATTTTTTTCATCAACAAATGTTCTTTATCCGTGATTGAAAAACTGATTTTAACGGGGGTTGTTTGAACAATTCTGGCCAAAGCACCATTAGCGGCATTGACATAGTTTCCTTTTGTGATTAAAGCCTGACCGATACGGCCGGAAATAGGAGATTTAACCTCGGTGTGTTTTAAATCAATTTCAGCCAAATTCAAATTGGCTTGTGCTTGTTTAACAGCGGCCTGTGCCTGAGCCAAACGGCTTTCGGATTTTTCCAAATCAGCTGTTGAAACAAATTTATCTTTATAAAGTTCTGTTTGACGGTCAAAATCACTTTTTAATTGCTTGACATCGGCTTCTGCCTTGGCCAAAGTGGCTTTGGCAACGGCTAAATTTGCCTGATATTTATCTGGGTCGATTAAAAACAAAACATCACCCTCGTTGACGAATTGTCCGTCTGTGAATAAAACTTCTTTGATTTCACCGGCTACCTGGGGACGAATGTCAACGGCATTTAATGGTTTGACCAAAGCAATAAAGCGTGTTTGATCCTGAATATCACGTTGTTCGGGCATGCCGACAGGAATATAAGGGGCAGGTCCGGATTGTACAGGTGTTATTGGTTTTTTTTGTGATTGTCCCCAATAATATCCCCCAAAGACACCAGCGGAAATTAACGTGCAAATCAGTAAAGCTTTTTTCATTTTCTCCTCCTCTTTTATCGGCAAGAGTATACCTTTTTGATGTCAAAATCAAGTTTTTTTTGATTTTTTAATGTCAAAAAAATCAAATTTAACAAAAATGTAATATTTTGTAATTTTTTTTATTAAAAGGGTTTTGGACCGGGGACAGGCGGAATTTTGCCGGCCAGATGTTGTTTGAAATCCGGATGAACCGTTTCGGCCCAAAATTGGAATTGTTCCAATTCAAAATCGTTTAATTGCCGATCGGCAGTTTTATTATTCCCAAACGGATTGACAATTTTTTTGTTTTTGATAACTTCAAAGTGTAAATGAGGCCCGGTTGAACGTCCTGTTGAACCGACATAACCGATAACTTCACCGCGTTTAACTTTTGATTTTACTTTTAAATCAGCCCGATATCCGTTTAAATGAGCATAGGCTGTTTGATATCCATCCGCATGACGAATGCTGATATATTTCCCATAAGACCCCTTACGCCCGATGGAGGTAATAACACCATCTGCGGCCGCCATAATAGGGGTGTTTTTTGGGGCGGCTAAATCAACACCTTTATGGAAAATTTCATATTTTAATATTGGATGTTTTCGTTTCCCATAGGCCGAAGATAAACGTGCCTTGGCCTTTAACGGACGCTTTAATAATTGTTTTCCGATGCTTTTTCCGCGGGCATTATAAAAGGCGGTTGTGCCATCTTGGGCCGTATAGGCATATCGATTGATTTGTAACGAATGGCCTTTTAAACCGATAAATAATAATTGTTTTGATCCGATTTCCAATCCGCCTTCTGTTTGTTTGAATTCGGCAATAATATCAAATTCGGTACCTTTTTGAATATCCGCTGAAAAATCTACTTCGCCATCCAAGACGTTGGTTACCTGACTGATTAAAGATTCTGGAACGCCTTGTTGTTGGGCTGCTTTTGAAAAGTTTGTCTCAACCGTTCCTTGCCAACGAATGGTTTTTGTTTCCACGCGTCCAGTGTGTGAAAAGGGTGTCCAAGAACCATCTGCTTCACGTAAAACGGCCAAAGTTTCTCCTTCTTTTGCCATTAAAGAAACCCCTAAAACATCGGGTCCGTCTTTGAAAAAAATAAATTGCATTCCTGGACGCAGTGTTTTTAAATTGATTAATAATTCCAATCCTTCAACAATTTGAACGCGTTCAGATGTTGGAATGTCTTCACGGCTGAGTAAAGTTAAAACGCTTTCACCTTTGTCCAATTGGGTCATTTTCATTTTTAATTCGCCCAACTGTACACGTTGTTCCAATTCATTTAAAGAAACATGTTCTTCTTTTATAACAGGCGAGTCCCCTAAATCTTCATGAACGACTTCTTCGGGTAAAGGAGCAACTTCCAGCACTTTTTGCATTTCAGGTGTCACATCTGTTTTGGATGCTTGGGGGGTGGACCAATGTATTAAAAAAGGAAAACTGCCGATACATATTGAAAACATCAATAATAAAGCAATCCCTGATTGATTTTTTTTCAGGTGATTCTTCAATCGTTCTAAACGGATGCGATTGGATGCTTTTTGAAATGTATTTTTAAACTTCATAGGGCTATCATAAAAAAATATTTTTATAATGTCAAATAAAATTTTTAATCAAAGTATCAATGATATGGATGGTGTTCAAGGTCAATCCAGTTTGAATATCATCACCAACGACCCAAAAACTTAAATTACCCGAATGGTATTTTATATCTGTGATAAAAACTTTTGTTTCGCTGATTGTGGCTGCTGTTGATAAAATAAAAGGGCCATCTTTTAAATCCATAACATGAACAAAGGGATTATTTTTCCAAATGTTTTTCGGTTGCTTTATTTTTTGTTTAAAAGAACATGATATAAACAGACAAAACCCCCGGAAAACAGGAACAAAACAATGGCGAAAATCATTTGTGATATTTAAGATTTGTTTTAATTGAATAGAGCAGGCTTTGGATTTTTCGGTTGGAATTTGTGGGATGATGTTAAAAGCCAAAGGCGGTTGATTATGTTTTATTAAAACGGGAATTTTGGTATAGACACTGCGTGTCTGTTCGCGCAGTTTATCAGCGTTTTCTGGCGACAAAAATGATGTACCAGCCAAGGCAACAATGCATGTTTTAATCGGTTTAAGTTTAATCAAATCGGATAAAATATGGCATAAAATGACAGTTAAAGAGGTGGGAGAACATAAAATATGTTTTTTGTTTTTTTTTATTTTATTCAGGTTGAATTGGGGAATAATGGCTTGGGATTTTGAAAGTAAACCCGTACAATCAATGGCCCAACTGTTTTTGGGTAAAGTTTTTTGTGGACAGATATTATAGGCTTCCTTATCGCAAATTAAAACAATAAAAGGTGTTTTCCAATCAAAAGAATCAAAATTTATAACGTGTTTTTCTTCGCCCTGATAAAATTGTTTCTCGCTGACTTTTTTGGGATCTAATAAAAAAATTTGATCAAAGGGATAATTATGAATGGCCAGCTGTTCCAAAATAGCCTGTCCAATGGGGGTTTGAAAGCCTAAAACAATGATTCTAACCTGTTTCATATTTTCCTCTTTTTTTTATTAGATGGCCAATAAAAGCATTAAAAAACAACTGTTCTTTGTGATGTAATGCATTATTGGCTTGCATTAAATATCAATTTAGGGCATAATAACCAAAAAGGAGTTTTAAATGACAGATCAAACACCCAATTACATTTATCCCGAAAAAACATTAAAAAACGCCATTCCATGTGTTGGCGTGTGTTTGCATTGTGGATTGCCCGTTCATATGAATCTGATTCCGGCCCCAAAAGGAACAGGCATTCAATTTGTTCGCACGGATATTACCGATAAAAACAATGTGGTGCCGGCCACTTATTTGAATGTGGCGGATGCCCGTTTATGTACCAGTATTGCCAATAAATCGGGTGTTTCGGTTTCAATGATTGAACATTTAATGGGTGCGTTGCATGCCTTTGGGATTACAAACCTACGTGTTGAATTGGATGCACCTGAGGTGGCATTGATGGATGGTTCAGCCCAAGATTATATTACTTTAATTGAATGTGCCGGTGTGGTGGCTCAGGATGCCCCGCAAAAAGCATTGCGTGTGTTGAAAAAGGTTTCTGTGCAAGACGGTGATGTTCATGTATCTTTGGCACCAAATACAGACGGTTTGGTTTTGGATACAATGATTGATTTTCCGCAAAGCAATGTGATTGGACATCAGGAATATCATTTGAATTTAACTTTGGATAATTTTAAAGAATTGGTGGGGCGAGCCCGTACGTTTGGTTTTGTGTCCGAAGTGGAACAATTGCGTGCAATGGGTTTGGCCAAAGGGGCCAGCTTGGATAACGTGATTGCGGTTGAAAAAGATGGCGTGATGAACACGGGCGGGTTGCGTGATGCCAAAGAATTTATTGCCCATAAAACATTGGATGCGGTGGGTGATTTGTATCAGGTCGGCATGCCTGTTTTGGGACATTTTAAGGGCGAAAAATTCGGCCACCGTCATGTCAATCAATTATGGCGTCAATTGATGGCCGATCATGAAGCCTATGAAATTGTCCTGTTGGATGATGTTTTAAATAAAGGCTAATCTTCACACTGGATAAAATAATCCAATGCCACTTGGGCGCAGGTCAGCCCAAAGATACCTGTGATCGTGGGCAATGATCCCATTTGATGACGCACTCGTCCTTTTTCTGGTACAGATTCGGGCATAGCCAATTTACTTTTGTCTTTGGTCAGTTCCGGTGAATAGACAACCTTGAAATCCAAAGGCACGCCACGACGCCTTAAATATTTACGGATAAAGCCGGCCAAAGGATCATTGCGGGTGTTTTTCATTTTTTCCACCTGAATCAAATTGGCTTTGGTTTTTAATGCCGCCCCCATACACGAAACAAAAGGAATATTGTTTTTAACCAAAGTTTCTATCAAACATACCTTCGGATTTAAACTGTCAATGGCATCCACCACAAAATCGGGTTTTATTTCAATGATTTTTGAAACGGTTTCCTGATTGATTAAAATGTCCAAAGTATCCACCCGAATATCATTTGAAATATCGGCAATTCTTTGGCGTGCCACATCCACCTTTTTTTGACCGATAGTAGAATTGAGTGCCAATAATTGTCGGTTGATATTGGTGATGCTGATTGTGTCAAAATCAATCAAGGTTAAATGTTTGATGCCGGCCCGGGCCAATGATTCCAAAACATAACCGCCAACCGCACCACAGCCCACGACACATACATGGCTTTTTTCTAACTTTTTTAAGGCCGATTCGCCCACCATTAAACGCATTCGGGATAATCTATCTTCCATTTAAAAAGTCCTTAAAATTTTGATTTATCTGATCTGGATTAATGCCCAGTTGCATATATAAAAAAGGCAGATTTGCCGGACTGGGCAATCCATCGGGGGCATCACTTTCAATCAATAATTTATCCGCTGGAATCAATGGGATTTTTGTGGCGTGTGAAACCGAAAAATAGGCGTTGAATTTTTCCAAAAAACGAATAACATTTTTATCGCCCGAAAAACCGTGAAATAAATAAGTCAGATTCGGATAGTTTTTAATAATGGCTAATACTTCCTGCCATGCACGAACACAATGAATATGAACAGGTCTGTTCAATCGTTGTGCCAATTTCAGTTGTGTTTCAAAAACTTCTTCTTGTTTATAAAAATCTTGCTTGCATTTATCCAAACCGATTTCACCGATATGACAGTTGGGATTTTGAATCAATAAATTTTCCAACTCCTGAAAGGCATTTTCATTTAAATCACCCACATACCACGGATGAATTCCAATAGCATGGATAACATTTTTAAGTGCCAATACTTTTTCCCAATCGTTGGGATTCGTTGCATTGCATATGATGTTTTCTATCCCTGTTGTACGGGCCAGTTGAATTTCATTTTCATCCAACAAATGACAATGTGCATCAATATAGTTCATTGAAAAATCCTCGTTTTGTGAATATTTTAATGTGAAGCCGTTTAAAAATCAAGAAAAATCTTTCTTGCAAAAAGTATGAAAATAGTGTAGTCTGCCCCCATGAATAATGAACCTGAATTTTTATCTGAACTCAATCCCGAACAGTTTCAAGCGGTTACCACAACCGAAGGACCTTTGTTGGTTTTATCGGGGGCAGGTACAGGCAAAACACGTGTTTTAACCACACGGATTGCCTATATTTTGGCACAACGTTTGGCACTGCCTTGGCAGATTTTAGCTGTGACTTTTACCAATAAAGCGGCCAAAGAAATGGGGGCTCGTTTGGAACAAATGGTGGGGTCGGCCTGTTTTGGAACATGGTTGGGAACTTTTCACCGTATCGGTATTAAAATTTTGCGTCGCTATGGTGGTTATGTCGGATTGCAACAAAACTTTGCCGTTTTGGATTCGGATGATCAAGAAAGATTGTTAAAAAATCTGATGCAACAATATGGTGTGGATACCAAAAAACATCCGCCCAAAATGATGATGGATATTATTCAACGTTGGAAAGATCGTGGTTTGACCCCCGATAAAGTAACTCATGCCGAATCCTGTGATTTTTGTGAAGGCAGAAGTTTGGATTTTTATAAACTTTATCAAATGAAATTGACCGAAATGAATGCGGTTGATTTTGGTGATTTATTGATGTTGCCGTTAAAGTTATTTCAGGAAAAACCAACTGTTTTGGCTGAATATCAGGAACAGTTTCATTATATCTTGGTAGATGAATATCAGGACACCAACCTGGTTCAATATATGTTGTTGCGATTATTGGCCAAAAAGCATAATAACATTTGTTGTGTGGGGGATGATGATCAATCCATTTATTCGTGGCGTGGAGCAGATGTGGATAACATTTTAAATTTTGGTAAGATTTTCCCAAATGCTAAGGTGATTCGGTTGGAAAGAAACTATCGTTCAACAGCACATATTTTGGGTGCGGCTTCGGGATTGATTGCTAATAATACAGGTCGTATGGGCAAAACCTTGCGTGTGGCGGATGAACAAAAAAACATGGGCAATCTGGTTTCTGTGCAAGGATATTGGAACGGTTTACAGGAAGCCGAAAAAGTGATTGAACAGATAGAACACGGTTTGCGAATGGGGACATCACTTTCACAAATGGCTATTTTGGTGCGGGCCGGATTTCAAACCCGTGAATTTGAAGATAAATTGATTCAATCGGGAATTCCCTATAAAATTATCGGCGGATTTAAATTCTATGAACGTGAAGAAATTCGTGATGCCGTGGCCTATTTAAGATTGGTTTTAAATCCGAATGATGATTTGGCTTTTATCCGTATCGTCAATAAACCCCGCCGTGGTATTGGTGATGCGGTGATGCAAACGTTGCGTCAAACGGCTCAGGATAATCATCTCAGTCTATTTGATGCCATTGATTGGGCGGATTTAAAAACAGCCCCCCGAAAATCATTACAAACCTTCAAGTCTTTGGTTCAATCGTGGCAGGAACACAGCAAAAATTCACCCCCTGTTGATTTAATCAAGGAAATTATGGATCAATCGGGCTATGTGATGATGTGGCGTTTGGATAAATCGCCCGAAGCCCCTGGTCGTGTGGAAAATATCCACGAACTTTATAACGTTTTGGGTGATTTTGAAAGCATTGAACAATTTATTGAATATGCCAGTTTATTGACCGAAAACGATGAAATGGCAACCAATGAACAATTGGTGGTGATGACTTTACACGCCAGCAAAGGTTTGGAATTTGACACGGTCTTTTTAACCGGATGGGAAGAAGGCTTATTTCCCCACCAACGTGCTTTGGATGAAGCGGGTGATTTGGGATTGGAAGAAGAACGTCGTTTGGCCTATGTCGGTATTACACGTGCCCGAAAATCGGCACACATTTCTTATGCCAGCAATCGCCGTATTTATGGTCAATGGCAAAATTCATTACCCAGCCGTTTTATAAAAGAATTACCCGAAGAACATATTGATATGCGTGGGAATAACCGTATGGGCTATGGGGCATCATTTGCGGATGTGCGTATGCCGTGGGCCCATGAAAAAGTTCAACCAAAATCCCGCAAAGGCCGTCAGGTTATGCACGAAACTTTTGGTAAAGGTGTTGTGCTTCGTGAACACGGGGAAATGTTGGAGGTCGCCTTTGAACGTGGCGGTATCCGTAAAATTATTGCACGCTTTTTAACGGAAATTTAATCACGGCTTCTTTTGCGTCTGGGATCGGATGAATATGAACCCCATGCTGAACCCAAACATGCGCCGGCCAGTATGGCTACAGCTGTTGAAGAAAGAACATTTTCTTTTTTATCAATTGCTTCATTTGTCCGATAAAGGGTATAACATTGGAATAAAGCACAACAAGCAATGGCTGTTCTTTTTAATCGTAAAATGTTTTTGTCGCTGATTTTCATTTTGTTTCCTTTCGTTTATTTTTGTTTGGCATTTTCACGTGCTTTGACAATACTGCATGCAACGCTTAAATTTCCCGTCCCCCATAAAGCCAAAGAAAACATCGGATTTTGATGTTTTTTGATTTGATATCCGGTTAAAACCATACCCAAGGCCAATAAACCGAAACTGGCCGAAATAACAGCTTTGTCTTTTAATCTGAATTTATTTTTTTGTGGATTGTTTTGTTTCATGTTTAATTTCTTTCTAATTCGTTTAAAATTTCTTTATAACGTTGGCGTTTTGTTTCGTGTGAGGCCAGTTTTGACATTGAAGCAGCAGCCATTGGTGCCAACACCAAAGGAACAGCAATGCTCTTTTTTTGCCCCGCATAAACGCCACCGATAACACACATCAGTGAAACCATACTTTGCAAAATAATATTTTTTTTATGAAAATCTATTTTTGTCCGACAACGTTGTTTTTGATGTTCAACAATTTTTTTTTGTTCTAAATAATGCTGCATATGATACCCATTCTTTTTTTTATGGGTGTATAATAGCATATTTTTCAAAAAAAGTCAAACAGGGCTTGCTTTTTGTTGCAAGTTTGTGTTAAACTGGAAAAAATGTTTAATCGTACTGAAAGACTTTTGGCTTTTCGTTATTTGAAATCCCGCAAAAGAACGGGCTTTGTTTCCGTTATTGCCGGCTTTTCCTTTTTGGGTATTATGCTGGGTGTTGCAACATTGATTATTGTGATGAGTGTGATGAACGGATTCAAGGCCGAATTGATGGGCCGTATTTTGGGATTGAATGGCCATTTGGGGGTGTATCCTGAATTTGGTGGAAAGTTGACCGAATATGCGGATTTGAAAAATGATGTTTTAAAATTGGATGGTGTTCAGGCAGTTATTCCCGTTGTGGACGGACAAGTAATGATTACCACGGACGAAGGTCAGGCCGGTGTGATGGTGCGTGGTATGGAACGCAATGATTTTGAAAACAGAGAATTGTTAAAGCAAAATTATACGGGTGAAAATCTGATAAACTTTGAAAAAAATCATGTGATTTTGGGGTGGCGTTTGGCTTCTAAACTGGGGTTAAGAGTGGGCGATAAAATGACCATGATTTCGCCCAAGGCGAACATAACTGCTTTTGGTTCCATGCCCAAGATGAAAAGCTATAAGATTATCGGTACTTTTGACAGTGGGATGAGCGAATACGATTCTAATTTTGTTTTTATGCCATTGGTTGAGGCACAAAAGTTTTTTGCCATGAAAGATGGTGTATCGCATTTGGAAGTTTTTGCCAAAGATTTGTTTGTTGTCCCCGAAGTTTTGGATAAAGCCTTTGATGTTGTGAACGGTCGTGGTTCGGTTTATGATTGGCGTCATACAAATCAAGCCTTTTTCAATGCGATAGAGGTAGAACGCAATGTGATGTTTTTGATTTTGACTTTGATTATCATTGTGGCGGCCTTTAATATGATATCGGGCTTGATTATGTTGGTTCAGGACAAAGCCAAAGACATTGCGGTTTTACGCACAATGGGTATGTCCAAAGGGGCAGTGCAAAGGGTGTTTTTATTGGCAGGTTTAACCGTGGGTAGTATTGGCACATTGGCCGGTGTTATTTTGGGATTATTGTTTTGTTATAACATTGACAGCATTAAAAATTGGTTGGAATCCTTATCGGGACACGAACTTTTTTCGGCCGAGATATACTTTTTGTCGCACCTGCCGGCCAAGGTGGATATCAATGAAGTTTTATGGGTGGCGGGTATGAGTTTGGCTTTGGCGTTTTTGGCCACATTATACCCCAGTTGGAAAGCATCAAAGACCGATCCAGTGGAGGCACTCAGATATGAATAACGCATTGAAACTGACCCATGTTTGTCGCACTTTTGGTAAAAATAATACCAAAGTGGAAGTTTTAAAAGACGTCAATTTACAAATCAAAACGGGTGAGATAGTGGCTCTGGTCGGCCCCAGTGGTTCGGGAAAATCAACTTTGTTGCATATTGCGGGATTGTTGGATGCACCCACATCCGGCACGATTGAAATTACAGGCCAAAATGCCACCAAAATGGATGATGCGGGACGCACTCGCTTGCGTATGAAAACAATCGGCTTTGTTTATCAATCGCATTTGTTATTGCCCGATTTTAACGCTTTGGAAAATGTGATGATGCCTCAATTGATTGCGGGTGTTCGGGAAGCTCAGGCCAAAGAACACGCCAAAGAATTATTAAAACAGGTGGGGCTGTCGCACCGTTTGACCCACAGGGCAGGCCAACTGTCCGGTGGTGAACAACAACGTGTGGCAATTGCACGGGCTTTGGCCAATAATCCGACATTGTTGTTGGCCGATGAACCAACGGGAAATTTGGATCCTAAAACCGCTGATGAAGTTTTTGACAGCTTTGTTCAAATTGTGCGTCAAACGGGATTGTCGGCACTACTGGCCACACATAACCCCGAATTGGCACAAAAAATGGACCGCCGAATCACAGTTGTTGATGGCAAAATCCAAGAATTAAAATAGTTTGATCAGTGTTCTAAGTTTTTTCCCCTGAGGAAAAAACTCGAGTTTCTCCGAATTTGTATTGCAATATTCTTGTATAGAGTGTAGAATATCTTAAAAAAGGAGATGTATTATGAAAAAGGTCATTTTTGCTTTATTGGTTGTTTTGGGTGTTGTGTGTTATTTTTTTACAACAAACAAGCCTGAAAAATCATCTTTAAATAAAGTTGTTATTACCCAATATGGATACGGAAATGTTTTCTTATATCTTCCTTTATATATTGCAAAAGAAGAAGGAATTTTCCAAAAGAATGGATTAGATGTTCAAATTACTTATTCTGGTAATGATGACCAAATAGCCGCTACGGTTGCTGGTGGTTATGCTGATTTTGGCGTAGGTGATCCAATTTTTTCTGCGATTATACAAGAACGTGGTGGTAATATAAAAACAATTGCAACACTGGTTGAAAAACCTCCATTTATTGGATATGTAAAAGATTCAAAGATTAAAAATATTGAAAATTTGGCACAATTAAATGGATTACGTGTGAGTAGTTTTCCTGCCCCATCTACTTTATACACTAATCTAACAAATTTGAAAAATAACAATAATTTGAATATGCAAATCAGACCTATTACATTTGGTGCTCAAATGGCAGCTTTGGAAAATGGTGAAGTAGATATGGCAATGGATTTAGATCCTACAGTAGCTGTTGCAGAATCTAATGGTTATCGTGCGGTAATTTCTTTATCCAACTTTTTACCCAAACAAGCCATTACAGGAATTATTACCCGTGAAGATGTTATTCAAAATAAGCCTGAAATTGCCCAAAAAGTAATTGATTCCCTGCAAGAAGCTATTTCATTATTTTATTCAGATCAATCTGTTGGGTTAAGAGTTGCTTTAAAAGCGTTTTCTGAAATAGATGAAGCCAGTTTAAAGCGGGCTGTAGAACGTTCTTTTAATAACAAAATCTATCCCGTTTCTATGGAAATTCAAGAAGAAATTTGGCAACAAGGCATCCAAGAACGTATTCAGGCTGGCGATTTGAAAAAGCCTCAACCAACAAATGTTGCAACAGATAATTCGTTTGCAATGAAAGCAAAAAATAATGCCCAATAAATCAATTTTATCTGCAGAAAATATTTCCAAAAGATATGGTAATTTACATGTCTTGGATGACATTTCTTTGGAGCTAAAACCAAAAGAGATTACTTGTATTTTGGGTGCAAGTGGATGTGGAAAAACGACATTATTGAAAATCTTAGCAGGATTAGAAAAGCAATCAAAAGGAAAAATTATTTCTGATATTCAGTTGCCTGGTTCCTCTGTTGGGTATATGAGTCAAGAAGATTCTCTTTTACCATGGAAAACAGCACTTCAAAATGTGGCTTTTGCTTTGGAATTATTAAAAATGCCGGACAATAATAAAGCAATGAAAATGTTGCAATCTGTTCATTTGTCCCGATTCCACAATTATTATCCCGCAGAATTATCAGGTGGTCAAAAACAACGGATAAATTTAGCACGTATGTTAGTTTTGAATCCTAAAATTTTGTTTTTGGATGAACCGCTGAGTGCATTGGATATTTTGGTTAAGAATGATTTAGCCGCGATAATCAAACAATATGTCCGAGATACGAATTCATCTGCGCTGATGATTACCCATTCAATTGAAGAAGCGCTATTACTGGCTGATAAGATTATTATCTTAACAACCATTCCTGCACATATTTTCAAAACAATAGAAGTTAAAGATTCTAAAAGAGAAACACTCTATGCAGAAGTAAAGAAATCTTTTGAACAAGCCGTAAAGGAGAGTAAAAATGCGTAATTTACTTTTAAAACTTGTTCCGGCGGTTATCTTATTATTGGTCTGGGAAATTTGTGCATTAAACGATAAAAATGTTATGTTTTTATTTTCTTCACCATCATCTATTTTAAAACTTTTGTGGGTTGAAATACAAACAAAGCAAATGTGGCACAATATTGCTCTTACCTCTCAAGAAGCTGTTATCGGGTTGATTTTAGGAACAACATTGGGAACTTTGGTTGGCTTTATTATTTGGATCAATGAAACTGTGCGCAAAATGTTGCAACCTTACTTATTGATTTTGGGTGCTTTACCTATTTTTGCTTTGGCTCCTATGTTGATTATATGGTTGGGTATTGGTTTAAAAAGTAAGATTTTTATGGCTGCATTTGGTGTCTTTTTGGTTGCCTTAGCGCAAAGTTTTGAAGGTGCTAAATATGCAGATAAAAGATATACCACATTTACACAAAGTTTAGGTGTTTCACGTTGGAAGGTTATGTACACAATTTTATTACCAGGGTCTTTACAATGGGTTATGGCTGGTATCAAAATGAATATTGGTCAATCAATTTTGGGTGCTTTTATTGGTGAATTTGTCAGCTCTACCGCTGGATTAGGTTTTTATATTTTGAAAGCTGGATCTTTGTTTAATACGACAGGCGTTTTTGTTGGATTGATTTTATTAACGTTTTTATCCTTGGTCTTAAATATTTTGTTGGTTATATCCAAAAAGTATTTTTGCCCATGGTTATTCATTACAAAAAAATAATTCTCTATTCAATCTAAAATTCTTGGGTGCCCCTACGGGACTTGAACTCGTATAAGTGCTTGTTTTGTAAGAAAATCGCGTCTACGAGTTCGATAAGTTACGGATTTTGGCGAATTTTTAAGGGCGAACTATCGAACTTGCCATAGTGCTTGTGAAATATGAAAAAGCCACCCCAAAAGGAGTGGCTTTTAACTTTGGTGGGCCCGGTAGGACTTGAACCCACGACCTATCCGTTATGAGCGGACAGCTCTAACCAACTGAGCTACAGGCCCCAAACAACCTTGTATTCTAGCAAAAAAAAATTAAAAAATCAAGTCCTTTTTGACTTTTTAAAAATAAATTTTTTTTGGGCGTTTTTTGCTGGAAAAATCAATAAAAATGTGATACAATACCCTTGTCTTTAATAAACAAAACGAAAGGAAAAAAATGTCCAAAGACTTTACGTTTAATCCTGGCGATTTTGTTGTTTATCCTGCGCATGGGGTGGGGCAAGTGAGTGAGCGACAAAGTGCGTCCATTGAGGGCAAAGAAGTAGATTTGCTTGCAATTCATTTTGAAAAAGATAAATTTACAATGCGGATTCCATCCGAAAATGCAGTCAGTAAAGGGTTGCGTTCTGTGGCTTCTCCGGCTGTGATGGAAACGGTTGTGTCCACATTGAAAACACAAGTTAAAACAAAACGGTTGCCATGGGCAAAGCGTTCGGCTGAGTATGTTTCAAAAATTAGCTCGGGCGATCCGATTGCTTTGGCTGAGGTGGTTCGTGAATTGTATCATGATCCGTCTCTTATGTCGCCGAATTACAGCGAAAAACAACTGTATGAAAAGGCTTTTTCTCGGTTGGCTCCTGAATACGCTGTTGTTCAAAAAATTTCAGAAACGGAAGCCGTTATGCAATTGGAAAGTATTTTGCAATCTGTTGGTGAAAAAGTAACGGTTGTTTAAAATAGCTTTCGTACAAGCGTTGTTAAATAAAAGCCAGATGTTTTTGCATCTGGCTTTTTTTGTTTTGAATTTGTTATTCGGCAATGCCTAATAATTTTTTATATTCATCACGTAAAAATTCAGTTTCTTGACGATCGGCCGGATCCATTTTGCGCAAACGAATAATTTGACGTAAAACTTTAACGTCAAAACCGGCACCTTTGGCTTCTGCATAAACTTCACGCACATCAGCACCTAATTCACGGCGTTCTTCTTCCAATCGTTCAATTCGTTCTACAAACTTATTGAGTTGACCGGCATCGGATGTAATATTTTCTGTCATTTTCTCCCCCTTGTTAAATTATTTATTTTTATTTGCAATTTCAACAGCTTGATTTAAATCGGCTTCGGTGCATAAACCCAAGGTAACAGGGTTTTGTGCCTGAATCTGATTTAATTTTTTGTATGTCTTATCGCGGATGGCGGTAACCGTAACTTTTGTGGAACGGACAAGTTTGATAATTTGAGCGTTTGACAGTTGCGGATGATTTTTAATCAACCACAAAATCGCCGCCGGACGCACTAAGCGTTTAGACATAGACAAAAATTTTGATCCTTTGGATAACAATTTTTCAATTTCAGGATGAACTGCCATTGTCAGGTATGTGTTTTCATCGGATTCACAACGTTTAATTTCTTCCCATGTCAATTGACCGTTTGTTGTGGGGTCCAAACCCATAATGTGACTGGCTACGTCGCCATCGGCAATAGCTTGGATTTCCAAGGCGTGCATTCCGCAAAAATCACCGATTTGTTTAAAGGTTAAAGCTGTATTTTCAACCAACCATACGGCTGTTGCTTTTGGCATTAAAGGTAAAGTCATCTTGTATCCTTTCGTTCAATTTTATTTGCTAAGGATATCATTTTTAAGTTGAAAAATCAAGTGTTTTTTTTCTTGACAATTTTGTAAAAAGATAATAGTCTGATTCAAACAGGGAGAAAAATCATGCAAAGTCGTTCGCATCAACGCGGTAAAACCATATTGGAAATGTTGGTCGTATTGACCTTAGTTTCTTTGATATCAATTGGTGCTTTCATTGGATATAATTTTGTAAGTAACAAAGCTAAAATTCATTCTTTGGCACAATCTGTTATGGGATTTGTAAAAGAACGTCAGCATGCGAATGTGGATAAGCCGGTTGTCCAAGAACGGAACGTTAAAGGTCCGTTTGATATCGCAATAAGAATTGGAACAACACCTGAAACACCTGAAAAACCAGAAACTAAGCAAGAAGAAGTGGATCAAATGATGGCAAGCAATTTTTTTTGGGTTGTAGTTGCTGTTCAAAATGAAAGCCTGTGTTCAGAGTTGACGAGAACCGACTTGATTCAATCTGAAACAAAAGAAGTGAATTGTCCGGAAAATGTTAAATTTTATTTCAAAAAGAGCCCTAATAAAGATTTATCATTTCCTTATTATAAGGGTGAAAACGGGGAATTAAAAGATTGTCCCGAAAATGCTGTTTGTTCTGTGGATGATTTTACCTGTATTGAGGGTTATTATAAAGACGGTAATGAATGTGCCAAATGTGGTGAAAATGTAAAAGCCTGTGATGACAAGGATAACCCCACCGAATGCGAATACGGCTATTATTTAAATGATGGCGAATGTAAAGTGTGTCAGGATGGAATACCCGAATGTGACAAAGACAACCAGCAATGTGAATCCGGTCAATACAAAAAACACGGCAAGTGTGAACCATGTCCCGAACATTATAAAACCTGTGATATTGAAACAGGCGATTTTACCTGTTCTGATGGTTATTATAAAGATGGTAATGAATGTGCCAAATGCGGTGAAAATGTAAAAATCTGTGATGACAATGGCAATCCCACCGAATGCAAAGAGGGATATTATTTAAAAGATGGCAAATGTGAGCCATGTGATGAAGGTGTTGCCACATGTGATAATAACGGTGAACCCATAAAATGCGAAGAGGGATATTACAAAAAAGGTGATCAATGTGTGTCATGTCCTGAACATTATAAAACCTGTGATACTGAAACAGGCGATTTTACCTGTTCTGACGGTTATTATAAAAATGGTAATGAATGTGCCGAATGCGGTGAAAATGTAAAAACCTGTGATGACGATGGCAATCCCACCAAATGCAAAGAGGGTTATTATTTAAATGATGGCGAATGTAAGCCATGTAAAGCCGGAGAAACGTGTGAAGGATGTACTGATTCGCAATATCCGAATTGGAATGGTGTGGAATGTGTTTGCACACAAACGTCTTGTTCGTCAGATCGTGTATGCAATACAGATGGAGTATGCGTGAAAAAAATTGATCCGAGTTCATGTCCTGAACATTCATCCACAACGGTTCGGGAAGGCTATCAAATTGGCACTTCGGATTGTTATTGCGAAGAAGGTTATCGCGTAAATGATGATGACACAGGTTGTACAGCTGATGATAATTCACAATGTCCAGAAAACAGTTCAATTTTATCGGATGGGGAAGATTCGGCCGATCGACAACAAACGTCTGTTTCAGGATGTTATTGTAATTCGGAAGTCCCGTATTGGAACGGTGAAGAATGTGTGGACAAAATTGGACCTGATTCCTGTTCTGACGTTTCATCTGGTTATGCGGAAAATGAACAAAGGTGTTGTGATGGTACAGAAACGGTTGTCGAAGGATATTGTTGTTCAAATGGAAAATCGGCAATTTATTTCAAACCTGGAAACAGCGAAGACAAAATGTGTTGTTCGGGTAAATCTATAAAGGCGAATTATATTCCCGGTTCTGGGGTTGTATCTGATGAACAAAATCTTTATGATTACTGCTGTCCGCTTGAGGCAACGGGGTATGGATATAATCCTGCAACTCAGAAAAAAGAATGTTGCACAGGTAAGGTTTTCAGAAACAAGACCGCACCAGATGGTACTTCAAGTTCTGTAAGTTCTACTTATTGTTGTCCATTGGATTCTTCTGGTTATGCGGAAAACGAAAAAAGATGTTGTGCGGCGGATGAAACATTGATGGACGGTTATTGTTGTTCAGAAAATGGATATGATATCTATTATGCGCCGAATTCTTCTGGTTCAAAAACATGTTGTTCTGGTAAGTTGATAAAATCTCATTATACTCCAGGTCCTGATATTTATCCTAATGCTGTTCAATTTGAATATTGCTGTCCGGCTGATGCAACAGGATACGGATACAATCCAACAACAAAAGAAGTGGGATGTTGTACAGAATTTCTTTTTGGAGATAAGGTGGCTCCGAACGGTTATAAATACAGTTATATATCGGCATATTGTTGCACAATGGGTTCTACAGGCTATGCAAAAATAGAAGACAAATGTTGTGGCCCAGATGAATGGGAAAGTCAAGGACGTTGTTGTCCTGAAAGTTCAACGGGGTATGCGACGGAAGATAAAAGATGTTGCACTGCAAATGAAAAAGTTATATCGGGGTATTGTTGCAAGCCTGATGATCAAGATTGTCACTGTAAAGCTGATCCGGATGGTGAAATTTGTCTTTGTGGACTTGATAAGAAAAAATTCGGAGATGTTTGTTGTATGCCTGATGATTTAAATTGTATTTGTTTGGTCGAACCTCACAGAGAAGAGTGTGTCTGTCCTAAAAATTCATCTCTCACTGTACGTGAAGGTTATCAAATTGGTACAACGCACTGCTATTGTGATAAAAATTATTATGTAAATGGGGATGAATGTGTATTTTGTCCTGATTGTCAAAAATTTGATGTTGATCAAGGTAAATGCGTACCCGATATGTCGATGAATAATCAACTGCTGATAGACCATTGTCATATGTGTAAAGATGGTGAGCTTATATCATTTGATTGTCCAACGGGATGTTTGGGGAAAGTAGAGCGTTGTGGTGATGATGCATTGGGTTTTGGATTTAAAGGACGGTTATATTGCTATAATACAAAAGAAGAATTTATAAGCCGATGTAGGGAGGCTGTTCCTGGACAAAGTTCTTGTCATAATGGTCGCTGTTTTTATGCGGGGAATTTCTATAATGAAGATTATCCGGGTAATTGTCATTGGGGGTATTTTGATTATTACGATGCACAAAAATGGTGCAAAGCCAAAGGTGGAACAACTATCTCTAAAGATGAAATGCTTGAATTGTGGTCTGAGTTTTTAAAATGTTCTCCCTCTTTTGGTGCCCATGGTGAATCGTGTTATTGGACAAATACAACGACTTGTTTTAAAAGTGATGGTTCTTTTAATAATGCACGGACGGATGGATATTTCGCGGCAGGTGGCGGTTTTTGTAAAATGAACGAGATATAAAAAAAACAGTTGACAACAAATTTAATATCGGTTATAATAATGCAACCTTTATTTTGGATAAAGGCACGAAAGGCATAAAAAAATGACATCACCGGCTCAATTTATCAGACAAGTCAAACAGGAAGTGGCAAAAATTACTTGGTTGCCCCGCAATGATGTGTTGCGTGGAACTTTTGTGGTTATAGCGGTCAGCATTGCGTTGGCGGTGTTTTTGTTTTGTGTGGATTTCTCATTCGCCCGTGTGGTCAGTTTGATTATTGGAGGATAAATAATGCGTTGGTATGTGATTCACGCTTATTCTGGTTTTGAACAGAAAGTGGCTGATTTTATTAAAGAACAGGCTGTAAAAAAAGGTTTGCAGGATAAAGTGGCTGAGGTGTTGGTGCCGACAGAAAAGGTGATGTCTGTTAAAAACGGTGCCAAAAAAGAATCAACACGCAAATTTTTCCCCGGCTATGTGTTGGCCAAAATGGAAATGACGGATGATACATGGTATTTGGTGGCCAAAACACCAAAAGTAACGGGTTTCTTGGGTGGTAAAAAACCAACCCCGATTACCGAAGCGGAAGCACAACATATTTTGAATCAAGTGGAAGAGGGTGTGGCAAAACCCCGCACAGCTTGTGTGTATGAAATTGGTCAACAGGTTCAAATTATGGATGGTCCGTTCGCCAGCTTTGTTGGTGAAATTCAAGAAATTGATGCCGAAAAAGAACGTTTGAAGTTGCAGGTTTCCATCTTTGGTCGTGCAACACCGGTTGAATTGACATATTCTCAGGTGAAAAAAGTATAAAGGGAATATTGGAATTTTAAAGAGTGGATAAAATCAGTTCGTATCCATTTCTTTGTAGCAGATGAGCCATCATCGGACTACGAAACTTCAAGGTCGCAAGGCCGAATGGACTGAAAAAACAAAATTGCTAGAAAAAAGAGGTTATAAAATGGCAAAAGAAATATTGGGCTTTATCAAACTTCAAATTGAAGCTGGTAAAGCAAACCCGTCCCCTCCCGTGGGTCCTGCCTTGGGGCAAAGAGGCTTAAATATTATGGATTTTTGTAAGGCTTTTAATGCTAAAACACAAAAAGAAGAACCCGGTTCTCCGATTCCTGTGATTATCACAGCTTACAAGGATCGTACATTCAGCTTTGTAACAAAATTACCGCCGGTCAGCTATTATATTAAAAAGGCTGCCAATGTGAAAAGTGCCAGTAAGGCTCCCGGTCGTGAAAAAGCTGGTAAAATTACAAGTGCTCAAGTAAAAGAAATTGCCGAAAAGAAAATGCCGGACTTGAACTGTCATACAGTGGAAGCTGCTATGGAAATGGTGGCTGGTCAAGCACGTTCTATGGGTATTGAAGTTGTGGGGTAAGAGATGAAATACGGTAAAAGATTGAAAAAAGCTTATGAAGGTATTGAAAAGAAACTCTATACCCTGGATGAAGCAATCGCTTTAATTAAAGCCAATACAAGTGCCAAATTTGACGAAACAGTTGATATTGCTGTTAAATTGGGTGTTGATCCGAAACAATCCGACCAAATGGTTCGTGGTGCCGTTTCTTTGCCCGCCGGTGTGGGTAAAACATTGAAAGTGGCTGTTTTTGCTAAAGGTCCAAAAGCGGCCGAAGCCAAAGCCGCCGGTGCCGATATCGTTGGTGATGATGATTTGATGAACGATATTTTGGCTGGTAAAATTGAATTCCAACGATTGATTGCCACTCCCGATATGATGGGTTTGGTTGGTCGTGTCGGTAAAATTTTGGGTCCCAAAGGTTTGATGCCGAATCCCAAATTGGGAACAGTGACAATGGATGTGACCAATGCGGTAAAATCCGCCAAAGCCGGTCAAGTTCAATTCCGTGTGGATGCGGGTGCCATTGTTCATGCCGGTATCGGTAAGGCCAGTTTTGCGGATGACAAAATTGCCGAAAACGTTCGTGCCTTTGTGAAAGCTTTACAAGGCTTAAAACCTGCTACTTCTTCGGGTGTTTACTTGTTGCAAGTGGCTTTGAGTACAACTCAGGGTGTCGGTGTGAAAGTATCCATTCCGACAATCGTTGGGTAAAAAAGTTTTGCCCCTGTCCAAAAGATGGGGGCGAAAAAATGCCTGTCCAAGACTGTGGGCGTTTATCACGGGATAAACTCAATCGGGGAGCACCCCAGCCGACATAGACAGAACGGTCAAATTTCTTTGTTAAAGGAATGCAAGCCGGTTTCTGGACAGGGTAGAGTGGGGAAGGAATTGTCCGACCCTGTGTAGAAACCAAGAGGGTTCGCCCTCTTAAAACGGAGTAAAAAAAGTGAAACGTGAAGAAAAACAACAGATGATTGCTCAAATGTCTGACGTTTTCAAAAAAGCCAAATTGGTGGTTGTCGTCCATAATAATGGTTTGTCAATGCCACAAACAACGGCTTTAAGAAATGCTGTTCGGGCGGATGGTGCCAATTATAAAGTTGCCAAAAACCGTTTGGCGAAACTTGCTCTGGCAGGAACACCCTGTGAATCCATGGCGGATTTATTGACAGGGCCCACCGGTATTGCATATTCAGAAGACGAAATTTCGGCTTCTCGTGCAGTGGTTAAAATGGCAAAAGAATCCGACAAATTTGTTATTGTCGGCGGTGTCATGAACGGTGAAAAAATTGATGCAGCAAAAGTTCAACAATTGGCTTCTTTGCCGTCTTTGGATGGTATGCGTGCCAAATTGGTTGGCTTGTTGCAGGCACCTGCTGGTCAGTTGGCCAGACTTGCAAAAGCTTATTCCGAAAAGGAACAAGCTGCTTAATTTAACAGTTTAATAAGAAAGGAAAATGAAAATGACTGATTTAAATAAATTGATTGACGAATTGTCAGCCTTGACAATTTTGGAAGCTGCCGAATTGGCAAAAGCTTTGGAAGAAAAATGGGGCGTGAGTGCTGCTGCTCCTGTGGCCGTTGCTGCCGCTGGTGCTGGTGCTGCCGCTGCTGAAGAAAAAACAGAATTTGACGTGATCTTGGCCGAAGCCGGCGCCAACAAGATTGCTGTTATTAAGGAAGTCCGTGGTATCACAGGTTTAGGCTTGAAAGAAGCCAAAGACTTAGTGGACGGTGCTCCTAAGGAAGTCAAAAAAGGTGTTGCTAAAGAAGACGCCGAAAAAATGAAAAAACAACTCGAAGCCGCTGGTGCTAAGGTTGAATTAAAATAAGGTTCGTTTAACCTCGGGGGAGTTGCTCTTTTTTAAGGGCAACTCTTTGCCCGTAAAATAAACAACAAAGGTAATTGGTGCCTTTTCACCAAAAAAGATTTTTTAAAATGGGGTTGCTGAAAATGATAAAATCTGAAATTAATCACCGCCGTGTGCGTAAAAACTTTGGAAAAATTGAAACTGTGGCCGAAATGCCGAATCTGATTGATGTTCAAATCAGTTCTTATAAACAGTTTTTACAGGCGGATGTACCGGCCGATAAGCGTGAAGATATGGGCTTACAGGCCGTTTTTAAATCTGTTTTTCCGATTCATGATTTTGCCGGTCGTGGCGATTTGGAATTCGTTAAGTATGAATTGGATCAACCAAAATCAGACGTTCAAGAATGTTTAAAACGTGATTTAACCTTTGCGGCCCCTGTGCGTGCGACATTGCGTTTGATGGTTTGGGATGTGGATGAATCCACTGGTGCCCGTACGATTCGTGATATTAAGGAACAAGATGTGTATATGGGTGATTTGCCCATGATGACTGACCGTGGTACCTTTGTGGTGAATGGTACAGAACGTGTGGTGGTCAGCCAAATGCATCGTTCCCCTGGTGTTTTCTTTGGACATGATAACGGTGAAACACACTCATCGGGTAAATTTTTATTCTCTGCCCGTATTATTCCGTATCGTGGTTCTTGGATTGATTTTGAATTTGATGCCCGTGACTTAGTGGATGTGCGTATTGACCGCCGTCGTAAGTTGCCGGCCACAACATTGTTGTATGCTTTGGACAGCGAATACACCGAACAAAAACGTTTGGAAGCTGCCAAAGAAGGCAAAACCATTGATCCGGCCGATGTTATTGGTATGAGCAAAGAAGAAATTTTGAACTATTTCTATGAAACAATTACATTGACACGTGATAAAAAAGGTTGGAAAACCGAATACAATGCCGAACGTATGAAAGGTACAAAATTGGCCCATGATTTGGTTAATGCCGAAACCGGTGAAGTTGTTTTGGCAAAAGGTGAAAAATTGACACCTGCTTTATCCAAAAAATTGGCCAAGGATGGTTTGAAAGAAATCCGTGTGGATGAAAGTGACTTGTTCGGTCGTTTTGTGGCCATGGATATGATTGACGAAAAAACCGGTGAAGTGTTGATGGAAGCCGGTGATGAACTCAGCGAAGATGATTTCAAAAAATTACAGGAATTGAAAATTAAAGAAATTCCGGTATTGCACATTGATTACACAAATGTGGGTCCATATATCCGTAATACATTAGTGGCCGATAAGAGTGCTTCACGTGAAGAAGCTTTGATTGAAATGTACAAGATTATGCATCCGGGTGAATTACCTGTGGTGGAAACAGCGGATAATACTTTCCGTTCATTGTTCTTTGATCAGGAACGTTATGATTTATCGGCTGTCGGTCGTGTAAAAATGAATATGCGTTTGGGCTTTACAAACGAAGAAGTTGATCCGTCCGTTCGTGTTTTACGTAAAGCCGATATCTTAAAGATTATGAAAACTTTGGTGGAAATCAAAGACGGTCATGGTGAAATTGATGATATTGATAACTTGGGTAACCGTCGTGTACGTCCGGTGGGCGAATTGATGGAAAACCAATATCGTATCGGTTTGTTGCGTTTGGAAAGATTAGTGCGTGAACACATGACATCATCCGAAATTGATACGGTGATGCCGTCTGATTTGGTCAATGCCAAACCTTTGGCAACGGCCGTTCGTGAATTCTTTGCATCCAGCCAGCTCAGCCAATTTATGGATCAAAACAACCCCTTGTCCGAAATTACACATAAACGCCGTTTGTCGGCTTTGGGTCCTGGTGGTTTGACACGTGATCGTGCCGGTATGGAAGTGCGTGACGTGCATCCGACACACTATGGTCGTATTTGCCCGATTGAATCACCCGAAGGTCAAAACATCGGTTTGATTAACTCGTTGGCCACTTATGCCCGCGTGAATGAATACGGTTTCATTGAAACACCGTATCGTAAAGTCGTGGATAAAAAAGTGACCGATGAAGTTGTTTATATGTCCGCTATGGAAGAAGCCCGTCATACCATTGCTCAGGCTAATTCCGAATTAGATGCCAAAGGTTGTTTGGCCGGTGAATTTGTGACGGCACGTCAGGCCGGTGAAGTGATTCAGGCCCGTTCCGAAGAAGTGGATTTAATGGATGTGACACCGCGTCAGGTTGTTTCGGTGGCTGCCGGTTTGATTCCATTTTTGGAAAACGATGACGCCAACCGTGCTTTGATGGGTTCTAACATGCAGAAGCAGGCTGTTCCCTTGTTGAAAAACGAATCGCCGTTGGTTGGTACAGGTATGGAACGTGTTGTGGCCAAAGATTCAAAGGCTGCCGTTTCTGCTTTGCGTACAGGTATCGTCCAATCTGTGGATGCTGCTCGTATCGTGATTCGTGCAACAGAAGATTTGTCCGCCACCGCCAGTGGTGTTGATATTTACAACTTGGCCAAATTCCAACGTTCTAATACAGGAACCTGTATGACACAAAAACCGTTGGTTAAAGTGGGTGAAAAAGTTGAAAAAGGTGATATTATTGCCGATGGTCCATGTACAGAAATGGGCGAATTGGCTTTGGGTCGCAACATTTTGGTGGCCTTTATGCCTTGGAACGGTTATAACTACGAAGACTCTATCTTGGTCAGTGAACGTATTGCTCGTGATGATGTCTTTACATCAATCCACTTGGAAGAATTGGAAGTCACCGCTCGCGATACAAAGTTGGGTCAAGAAGAAGTGACCCGTGATATTCCCAACGTGGGTGAAGAAGCTTTGCGTAACTTGGATGAAACCGGTGTGATTTACATTGGTGCCGAAGTGAAAGCTGGCGATATCTTGGTTGGTAAAGTGACACCGAAGGGTGAAACGGTTATGACACCGGAAGAAAAATTGTTGCGTACCATCTTTGGTGAAAAAGCCGCTGATGTGCGTGATTCTTCTTTGCGTGTGCCTCCTGGAATTTCGGGAACAGTTGTGGATGTTCGTGTCTTTACCCGTCGTGGTTTACAAAAAGACGAACGTGCTTTGTCCATTGAACAATCTGAAATTGCCAAACTCACCAAAGACCGTGATGACAAAAAGGCTATTTTACAGGGCGACTTTGCCACACGTATCCGTGCTGTTTTGGTTGGTCAAGCTATTACAAAAGCCGAAAGCTTTAAGGCTGGTCATAAATTGACAGAAGAAGATTTGGCTGATTTGAACATGCCTGCTTTACGCAAAATCAATGTCAAAGATGACAAAGTGATGCAAGAAGTGGAACAAATGATTGCCACTTATGATGAAGCCGATAAAGCTTTACAGGCTGATTTTGAAGATCGCGTGACAAAATTGCAACGTGGTGATGATATGTTGCCGGGCGAATTAAAGAAAATCAAAGTCTTTATTGCCGCCAAACGTAAGTTGCAACCCGGTGATAAAATGTCCGGTCGTCATGGTAACAAAGGTGTGGTTTCCCGCGTGTTGCCGATTGAAGATATGCCCTATACCGAAGACGGTACACCGATGGATATCGTTTTGAATCCGTTGGGTGTTCCTTCCCGTATGAACGTGGGTCAGATTTTGGAAACACACTTGGGTTATGCCTGTCGTGAATTGGGTAAACAAATTGATGTGGCCGTGAAACAGGTTCAAAATAACCAAGCCAAAGTGGAAGATTTGCGTAAAGCCTTAAAGGATGTTTATGGCGATAGAGAATACACCAAGAAGATTGCCAATATGTCTGATGAAGAAGTTGTGCAAATGAGCCAAAACCTCAAAGACGGTTTGCCGATTGCAACACCTGTGTTTGATGGTGCCCATGGTGAAGATATTGATGCGATGTTGAAAAAAGCCGGTTTGCCGGTGTCAGGTCAGGTGACCTTGTACGACGGTCGTACGGGTGATGCCTTTGACCGTAAAGTCACCATCGGTTATATGTATATGTTGAAATTGCACCACTTGGTTGATGAAAAAATTCACGCCCGTTCTATCGGACCGTACAGTTTGGTCACACAACAACCGTTGGGCGGTAAGGCTCAATTCGGTGGTCAACGCTTCGGTGAAATGGAAGTGTGGGCTTTGGAAGCCTATGGTGCTGCCTATACTTTGCAGGAAATGTTGACGATTAAATCTGATGACGTTTCCGGTCGTATTGCGGCCTATGAAACAATTATCCGTGGCGATACCTCATTTGAAGCCGGTATTCCCGAATCCTTTAACGTGTTAGTCAAGGAAATGCGTTCCTTAGGGTTAGACGTTGAATTAAACCAAAATGAACAATAGGAGAAAACAATGAACGAATTAATGAAAACTTTCAGCCCGTTGGCGAATCCTCAAACATTTGATGATATTCGTATTTCGGTGGCCTCACCCGAAAGAATTCGGTCTTGGTCATATGGTGAAGTGACACGTCCTGAAACCATCAACTATCGTACTTTTAAACCTGAACGTGACGGTTTGTTCTGTTCCAAAATCTTTGGTCCGACAAAAGATTACGAATGTTTGTGTGGTAAATATAAACGCATTAAATATCGTGGTATTACCTGTGAAAAATGTGGTGTGGAAGTGACTCTTTCCAAAGTGCGTCGTGAACGTATGGGACATATTGAATTGATGGCCCCTGTCACACACATTTGGTTTTTGAAATCATTACCCAGTCGTATCGGCACATTGTTGGATTTAATGTTGAAACAGTTGGAAGCCGTTTTGTATTTTGAAAAATACATAGTGATTGAACCGGGATTGACACCACTTAAACAAATGGATTTATTAACCGAAGAACAATACAATCAAGCTTTGGAAGAATATGGTGAAGATTCTTTCCGTGCTGGTATTGGTGCCGAAGCTATTAAAGCTTTGCTCAGCCAAATAGATTTGCCTGCTGAGGCCAAAAAATTGCGTGCTGAATTGATTGAAACAAAATCAGATATGAAACGCAAAAAGATTGTGAAAAAATTGAAATTGGTGGAAGCTTTCTTAGAATCCGGTTCCCGTCCCGAATGGATGGTTTTGGATGTTTTGCCGGTAATTCCGCCGGATTTGCGTCCGTTGGTTCCGTTGGATGGTGGTCGTTTTGCTACATCTGATTTGAATGATTTGTATCGTCGTGTGATCAACCGTAACAATCGTTTAAAAAGATTGTTGGAATTGCGTGCCCCTGAAATCATCGTCCGCAACGAAAAACGTATGTTGCAAGAAGCTGTTGACGCTTTGTTTGATAACGGTCGCCGTGGTCGTGCTGTAACGGGTATCAACAAACGCCCATTGAAATCTTTGGCCGATATGTTGCGTGGTAAGGGTGGTCGTTTCCGTCAAAACCTGTTGGGTAAGCGTGTGGACTATTCCGGTCGTTCTGTGATTACGGTGGGACCTGAATTGAAATTGCACCAATGCGGTTTGCCCAAACGTATGGCATTGGAATTGTTTAAACCGTTTATTTATTCTAAATTGGAAGCCCAAGGTAAAGCTGCCACCATTAAAAACGCCAAGCGTTTGGTTGAAAAAGAAACGCCTGATGTTTGGGATATTTTATCCGAAGTGATTAAAGAACACCCTGTGTTATTGAACCGTGCACCGACATTGCACCGTTTGGGTATTCAGGCCTTTGAACCTGTGTTGATTGAAGGTAAAGCCATTCAATTGCACCCATTGGTTTGTACAGCCTTTAACGCCGACTTTGACGGTGACCAGATGGCCGTTCACGTTCCTTTGTCAATGGAAGCTCAATTGGAAGCCCGTGTTTTGATGTTATCCACAAACAACATTTTGGCACCCGCCAGTGGTCAACCGATTATCGTTCCGACTCAGGATATGATTTTGGGTATGTATTACTTGTCCATGATGCGTGATGGTGAAAAAGGTGAAGGTATGCTCTTTAACGGTCGTCAGGAAATTGAACATGCTTTGTTTAATAAAGAAGTTTCCTTGCATGCCAAAGTTAAGGTTCGTTTACCAATCGTAACAGATAATGGTGAGCATAAAACACAAATTATTGAAACAACACCGGGGCGTGTGATTATTTCATCAATCTTGCCCGACAGTGATCATATTCCATTTTCAATGATTAACCGTCAAATTGGTAAAAAACAAGTGGCCGAAATGTTGGGTCGTGTGTATCGTGCCTGCGGTCAAAAGGAAACTTGTGTCTTTGCTGATAAGATTAAAGAGTTAGGCTTTAAAAACGCTGCTTTGGCCGGTATCTCCATCGGTAAAGATGACTTTGTAATTCCGGCTGAAAAGAAAAAATTGTTGGCCGAAACAGAAACAAAGGTTAATGAATTTGAACAACAATATCAGGATGGTTTAATTACCCGTTTGGAAAAATACAACAAAGTCGTGGACGCTTGGGTGGCCTGTACAGATGCCGTTTCCAAAGCCATGATGAAGAAAATTTCCCAAACCGAAGTTGGTCAACCTGTGAACTCGGTCTTTATGATGTCCGATTCCGGTGCCCGTGGTTCTGCCACTCAGATGCGTCAGTTGTCCGGTATGCGTGGTTTGATGACCAAGCCCTCAGGTGAAATTATTGAAACCCCCATTCGTTCAAACTTTAAAGAAGGTTTGACTGTTATGGAATACTTTAACTCCACCCACGGTTCCCGTAAAGGTTTGGCCGATACCGCTTTGAAAACTGCCAGCTCGGGTTATTTGACTCGTCGTTTGGTGGATGTGGCCCAAGACGCCATTATTACAATGCCGGATTGCGGTACAGACCATGGTATTACCATTCAACCGATTATTGAAGGTGGTGATGTGATTGCCACAACGGGTGAACGTATTTTGGGCCGTACAACAGCCGAAGATATTAAACATCCCGAAACAGGTGAAGTGATTATCCCCAAAAACAAATTGGTGGATATAAAAGATGTTGAAAAAATTGATGCGCTGGGTATTGATTCTGTTCGTATCCGTTCAGTTTTGACATGTGAAGCAGAAGATGGTATTTGTGCCGCTTGTTATGGTCAGGATTTGGCCCGTGGATGCCCTGTGAACTTGGGTGAAGTGGTTGGTATTATTGCCGCTCAATCCATTGGTGAACCGGGTACTCAGTTGACATTGCGTACCTTCCACGTGGGTGGTACGGCACAACGTGGTGCTGATTCTGCGGTGGATGCTGCCTTTGATGCTCAAATTCGTTTGGGCCAAGGTGAAATCGTTAAGAACTCACAAGGTGCCAGCATTGTTTTATCTCGTAACTTTGAAATTTCCTTGTTGGATGCCAACAAACGTGAAAAAGCCCGTCATAAAGTACCTTATGGTGCCAAATTGATGGTGACAGACGGTCAGGAAGTGAAAAAAGGTACTCGTTTGGCCGAATGGGATCCGTATTCAACACCGATGATTGCTGATGCTGACGGTAAAGCCAAGTTTGAAGATATCGTTGCCGGTAAAACAT
Organism: Alphaproteobacteria bacterium; assembly: GCA_045611705.1. Classification (GTDB taxonomy): domain Bacteria; phylum Pseudomonadota; class Alphaproteobacteria; order CAAHEQ01; family UBA3637; genus UBA3637. The sequence goes on from JAZKXR010000005.1 coordinate 33,317, forward strand.
TGGATGAACGTACCGATCCGTCAACAGGTTTGACCGAACGCGTGATTATGGAAGCCGACAAACAATCGTCCGCCAAAAACTTGCGTCCGCACATTTGCATCTTGGATGCCGATAAAAACGTGGCCAAGACCAGTAAGGGTACAGAAGCCCGTACATACTTGCCCAAAGGTGCGATTATTACCGTTAAAAACGGTCAAGCCATCCATGTGGGTGATGTGTTGGCTTTGGTTGCCAGAGACTCCAAAACCAAAGATATTACAGGCGGTTTGCCACGTGTGGCCGAATTGTTTGAAGCTCGTCGTCCGAAAGATGCTGCTATTATGGCAGAAGTTGCTGGTCGTGTGGAATACGATACAGATTTCAAGGCCAAACGTGTTATCAACGTTGTGGATGAAGAAGGCAACAAACATGCTCACCTGATTCCGAAAGGAAAAACACCAGCCGTCTATGAAGGCGATATGGTGCAAAAGGGTGATTTGATTGTTGAAGGTCCTTTGGCCCCGCATGATATCTTGCGTATTTTGGGCATTGAAGCTTTGGCCCATTACTTGGTCAAAGAAGTTCAGGCCGTGTACCGTTTGCAAGGTGTGCGTATCAACGATAAACACATTGAAGTGATTGTCCGTCAAATGATGCGTAAATTGGAAGTTGTTGATGCCGGTGATACCACATTGTTGGAAGGTGAACAGGTTGAAAAACAACAATTGATCAACGAAAATATCAAGGCTGAACAAGCTGGCGGTCGTCCCGCCAAAGTGATGCCCGTGTTGTTGGGTATTACCAAGGCTTCGTTGCAGACCAGCTCGTTCATCTCGGCGGCCTCCTTCCAAGAAACAACTCGTGTCTTGACAGAAGCAGCTATTGCCGGTAAGCGTGATCCTTTACACGGTTTGAAAGAAAACGTTATCGTGGGTCGTTTGATTCCTGCCGGTACCGGTGCGGCTATGAAACGCTTGCGTGCGATTGCCCAAGAACGTGATAAGGAAGTTTTGCAAATGCGTAACAAAGAAACGCATAACGAAGCAAACGCTTAAAATCGTTTAAATAAAACCACAAAGCCCCTCGTTTCCTGAGGGGCTTTCTCATTTTTATTCAAATAAAACGCTTGACAAAGGTGATAAAGTTCGCTAGCATAGGGGTATGTGGCGTAAAAAGGAGGCTCTAAAAAATGGATTTAAATCACGATAAAGGTATAAATACAAGAACCTTGTACACACACACATTTAATTTTGAATATTAAGTTGTGCGAATGCACAACCGACCCACTGTATGATTACAGTGGGTTAAACTGTATTTGTCATTCTGAAATGGGCTTGCCCATTCAGAATGTACTGTCTTAACATTTAATGAAAGGAATCAAATGAAAGATAAAATAGAAAACTTAGAAAAGAAAGTCGAATTATTAACAGGATTGGTAAGTATAATAGGGGATTATATTGCAACTTCTGCAATGAATAGAAAAAGCTTGAGAGAGGGTTTGTCTTCTGGATATAACGAAGATCTTGTGTTGCGGTATCTTAAATCTGAGGAAAGGTTGTCAGAGGATATCTTGAATTTAATGCTTTCTCCTTACAAAAAATTAAAATCCAAAACAGTAAAAGATGGTCCATATAGAGATGATGAGTGGGTTGATAGTGAAGTACCTTTAGGTGTAGAAGGTAGATTGCGTTCTAAGCGTTCATTGGCAAGAGCAGGTGCTTCACAGAAGGATGTGTTTCCAGAGAAACTTAAACCCAGAACAGTGTCACGCTTTGGTACAAGAACAGATTTTTTTGGTGATAAGGCCACTACAACATTTGCTTCATTATCCGATAAAATTGTACAATCAAAATCTGAAAACGTGAATATAAATCTTGAAGATTCAGCGTTAAGTGATCACTTTGAAAAACAGGTGCGTATGGATATCGTTAGAGATGATGGAACTTCTGTTCGCAGAACTATTGGACATCGTGCAAATCTAAATAATGCTTTAAAGGCTGCTTCAAGTCTTGGCGAAAAGAGAAAATTAGTTAAAGAATATCGCATAGAACATCCTGTCAAAGGACGGGCAAAATCAGATATAGACAGATAATTTTAAATCTCTCCGTTGAAGGGGGCGTTTTTTATATCGGTACAGGACCGCTTTTGCAATTATTTAAACCGTCACAAAATTTTATTTTTCTTCGGGTAAAACATCAATCTGCGTTAAACGGTTGCCGATTTTATGGCGTACGGTGAATACCCATCCGTTGATATTAAATTGTTGCCCCACATGGGGGATTTGTTCGGCTTCATACATCACATAGCCGGCCAAAGTGACGGCTTTGTCATCGGGCAGATTCCAATGAAAAGCACGATTGATATCCCGAATGGTGGCGTTGCCATTTAAACGATAAGCACCATCGGGTAATAAATGCCATCTGAGTCCGCTTTGATTGGGTAAATCGGTTTCGTCATCAATATCCCCAACGATTTCTTCCAACAAATCTTCCAAAGTGACCACGCCCTGAATATCGCCATATTCATCCACCACAATGGCGAAATGTTCTTTGCGTTTGCGAAAGGCGTTCAGTTGATCCAATAATGAAACACTTTTTAATACAAACCAAGGTTTTGTGCAATAATTCAATACATTGACATGATTGTCTTTTTCCCACGCATTGGCCAATTGAATGGCTTTTTTGACATGTAAAACACCGACAATATTTTCTCTTTTGTTTTCCCATAAGGGGATACGACTGTAAGGTGTTGAACGTAAAAAATCCAAAATTTCGGGAACGGGCGTCTGGACGTTTAAAGTGGCTAAACGCCCCCGATCTGTTAAAATATCACCGATGGATACTTCATCCAAATCCAACACCCCCCTTAAAATTCCGCGTTCAGGCATATTTTTACCGGTTAAAGCCAATTGCCCACGTAATTCTTCTTTGATTAAATCGTTGTTTGGTGTTGTGTTTTTTTTGGGGAATAATTTCAATACCATTTTGCTGATAAAATTTAAGCACATGACCACAGGATTTAATAACCATACAATGGCATTTAACGGATAGGCCACCGCAAAAGCAAAAGGCATTGTTTGATTGATGGCATATGTTTTTGGTAATATTTCGGCAAAAATCAATACCATAAAGCTGACGCCGAATGTGGCTAATGCCACCCCTTTGACAGGGCCGAAAATATCAATCAACATGCTGGTGGATAGTGCGGTCAAAGCGATGTTGACCAGATTGTTTCCCAACAATAAAGTCCCCAACAATTTGTCAGGTTTTTGTTTCAATTTTAACAAAATTTTTGCCTTTTTATCGCCTTTTTTTGCTTTTTCGGATAATAAAGGTTCTGATATGGCGGTAACGGCTGTTTCCACGCCAGAAAAGAAAAAAGACATAGCCAACAAAATAAACAATTTAATCATGTTTTTCCTTTTTTGAAATAATCTGCCGATTTTCTAATTCATTTAAAATACGGGTAACAGTATAGTGGGGCGGTTCATTAAACGATTCAACCATAATGTCAGCTTCACTGTATAAAGGATAGCATTCTTTTACCAAACGTTGAATTGTGGCTTGGTTATCGGCAGATGGTACCAATGGGCGATGTGTTCGTCCTTGGGTACGTCCCGAAATAACATCAGCACCGGCCTTAATCCAAATGGATACGGATTTTTCTTTGGAAACCTTGCGGGTATGGGCGGATAAAAAAGCCCCGCCACCGCTGGATAAAACACATGGCTTGCCATTTAACAATCGTTCCATAACTTTTTCTTCACCTTTTCTGAATTCCTCTTCACCATAGCGGGCAAATAAGTCCGAAATGGTAAAGCCGGTCATTCGTTCAATTTCTTTGTCGGAATCCACAAAGGGCAGATGCAAACGTTTGGCGATCATACGTCCCAAACTTGTTTTGCCGACCCCCATCATTCCGACAAGCAATAAGATTTTTTCTTGTAATAATTTTTGACTCATGCTATAACTATAACATGTTTTTTAAAAAAAGTCCAGTTCAGGAGGAAAAAATGAAACTTCATGAAAAAAAATCAAACAAACTAAAATGGGTGATAGGCTTGATTTTATTGGGTATTATCGTTCTTTTTGCCGTGTGTGATTTTATGCCCAAACAACAGCAGGTTGAAAAACAAATTATTCACAGCGTTTTATAATGACCCCTCAAATTGATGCTTTTTTGGAAATGATGCAGGCACAGCGGGGTGCTTCTTGTAATACTTTATCGGCCTATCGGCGTGATATGTATTTGTTGGATGAATATCTGATGTCGCATCATTCGGGTTTGTTAAAAGCCACCGAGGATGATTTAAAGTCTTTTTTAAAATTTTTGATGAATACAGGGGATTCGGTCAGAACCCGTGCCAGACGGCTTTCTTGTATTCATGAATTTTATCGTTTTGCCTATTCGGAAGGATGGATAAAGGTTAATCCGTCCGATTATTTGCAAGGTCCGAAATTGCCCCAAACTTTGCCCAAATACCTGACGGAAGATGAAATTTTTTTATTGATTCAGCATGCCCGTGATAATAATAAGCGTCTGTATGTATTATTGGAGGTTTTATACGCTACCGGTATGCGTGTCAGCGAATTGGTCGGCTTGCCGTTGGGGGCTTTTGTGCCTGATGAACGGCATTTGTTGATTTTGGGCAAAGGTGGGCGAGAACGAATTGTTCCGCTGAATGATTATGCAATTGAAGCATTGGAACAATGGAAGAAAATACGAGAAAATGATTTACTCTATAACCGCAAAAGCAAATGGTTGTTTCCTTCCAAAAGTCGCTTGGGTCATTTAACACGGGATACGTTTTTTAAAGAATTAAAAAAATTGGCCTTGCTCGTCGGATTGAATCCGGATAAGGTTTCGCCACATGTCTTTCGCCATTCATTTGCCTCACATTTGGTGGCCCATGATGCGGATTTGCGTTCTGTTCAACAAATGTTGGGCCACTCGGATATATCCACAACACAAATTTATACGCACATTTTACCCGACAGATTAAAAAAGATTGTTGAAAAATCTCATCCTTTGTCGTATAATGGGGCGAGGAAAAAAAATGAAGATAGCGGATAAATACATTTTACGGCAATTGATTGTCGGCTTTTTATTGGTTTTAACCTGTATGACCATGCTGGTTTGGTTGACCCAATCGTTGCGTATGATTGATATGATTGTTACCAATGGTGTTTCTGTTGGTGTGTTTTTAAAAATGAGCCTTTTGGTTTTACCGCACTTTATGCAAATTTTAATGCCGTTGGCTTTTTTTGCGGTTGTGTTATTTGTTTTTATCCGAATGCAATCAGATAAAGAATTGATGGTTTTAAAGGCGGTCGGCATGGGGCCGTATCAATTGATGAGTCCTGTTTTAAAAATGGCCGGTGTATTGGTGATAATCGCTTATTTTCTTTCGTTGTTCTTGGTGCCGTGGTCCGAAAATCAGGTGCGTGAAATGAAATGGAAAGTACGCAATAATTTGTCGCATGTCATGTTGCAGGAAGGTCAATTTAATACCTTTAAAAAGGGAATGATGATTTATATCCGTGAACGTATGCCCAATGGGGCGATTAAGGGGATTTTGGCCTATGAAATGAAAGACGGTAAAAAATCCACTTTGATTGCTGATGAAGGGACATTGTATCAATCTCCCGATGGGATAGAGGTTGTCTTTGGTCAAGGGGCACGTCAGGAATATAACCCGCAAACAAAACAATATTCTGTGTTAAAATTTGATAAATATACCATTGCCTTGAATGATAAAAATCAATCATCTGGTACACGCACGCAAAAAGTCAAAGAATTGCCCTTTACACAATTATTGACAATGAAACGGGATGAAGCACCAAATGAATCTACATGGCGTAAATATAAGGTGGAAGCGTTCAAACGTTTAACCCAACCGCTTTACAGCATTATTTTTGCTTTGTTGGCCTTGGTTGGTGTTATAACGGGCTATTATAACCGTCGTGGACAACCTGTTCGTGTAAATGTGGTTGTGGGTTCGGCTTTATTGATTCAAACATTGGCTTTGGCCTTTGAAAATATTGCGGGTAAAAATTTGTGGGGTTTGCTGTTGATGACTTTGAATATCGTGCTTCCATTGTGGATAATGGTGGGTATTTTTAAAAAAGAAGGCGGTCCGAAAGTGCCCCCAAAATACAAATACATGCTTCGTTTCGTGTTTATGTTTGGGCTTTTATTTTCCGTTCAATCTTATGCTTTTTCGGATATAGACACTTCGGCTTTTAATAAAGATCAGCCTGTTGATTTTGAAGCTGATCAGGTTTCCTATGATCAAAAAAATCAGGTAATGACGGCTTCGGGAAATGTTGTGTTAAAACAAAACGGTATTGTTTTTAATACAGATAAAATTTTGTATAATCAAAAATCCGATATAATTCATATCCCAGGACAGGCCACTATGGTTTTGCCTGATGGTAATTCTTCGGTTGTGTATGATATTCAAATGCATGCCCGTGGTGATGAAGTAAAAACCGGTAAAGGCAAGATGGATATGGCGGACGGTACGCACCTGTGGGCCAATCAAATTGTGCGTCAAAACGGTAAAGAAAATATTTTAAAGGATGCCTTTTATACGCCATGTGAAATGTGTGAAAATTCTTCACCTTTATGGCAACTTCATGCCAGCTCTGTTGAACAGGATGAAGAATCTCACATGATGCGTTTTTGGAATACACGAGTTGAATTGAAAAATATACCTGTGTTATATTTTCCTTATTTTCAAATTCCGGATTACACAATCAAACGTCAAACAGGTTTTTTAACACCGACATTTGGCAGTGATTCTGAATTAAAAGCTTACGTAAAAACTCCGATATTTGTTGATTTGGCTGAAAATCAAAATTTAATTGTAACACCGGTTGTTTCTTTTACCCGTAATCCTTTGGGTATTTTGGATTATCAGGGGTTGTTTTCAAAGGGCAAAGTTGAATTACAAACCAGTTATACCAAAGATGATGAAGATAAAAGACAGGGGCATATTCAATCAGCCTTTGAATATGATGTCAATGAATCTTGGCGTGTAACAGGGGGATATAATCGCTCTATCACGGATACTTATTTTCGCCGTTATAACGTTTTGGATGTGGATACCAGCCAATCCTATTTGACATCACATTTGACAACGGAATATTATGGTAATCGTTTATATGGATCATCCACTTTTTATAATTTCCAAAGTTTGCAAGACGGTGTTCGTTCCGAATCAATACCTGTAATTTTACCCGTGTTTAATATGCGTTATACAACCAAACCTTTTACTAAGGATGGTGGTGTTATGTATTCAGATATCAATGGGGCGTTTATTAATAACCGCGATCATTTTAAATCCAATCGTTTGTCTTTGACCCAAGGGGTTAGCATACCATATAAAACAGATTTTGGTTTGGTAACGCAATTGTCTGGTTCTGTTCGTATGGATGGATACAGCGTTGATACAGGGCGTTATGGTATCGGTTTTGGTTCCAAGGAAAATTCTTATTTTGCCGGCCGTATTTTTCCTCAGGCGGTTTTAAAACTCAGTTATCCGTTGATTAAAAAATCCGATCAATATTCTCAGGTATTGGAACCAATCGTTATGTTGATTGCTTCTCCAAACGGTTCTAATCCGGATAAGATTCCCAATGTGGACAGCTCGGTATTTGATTTTGATGATGTGAACCTATTTTCCCCAAACCGTTATATGGGATACGATAAAGTGGAATCTGGTTCCAGAATGAACTATGGTATACAATGGACACTATACCAAACGAACAAAAAACGTTCCATTCAGGCTTTGTTTGGTCAAAGTGTTCGGTTACGTGAAAATGATGAATTGGATGATGCAATGGGTTATGATGGTCATTTTTCCAGCTATGTGGGGCGTTTACAGCTGAACTATGAATATTTAACATTGGCCTATCGTTTCCGAATGGCTCAAAAGAATTTAGAAGCACAAAAAAACGATATTTCATTAGAGGCTGGGGCCGCTCCGTTCAGAATAGGTTTAAATTATTTATTCCAGGATTCTTTCCATTTTGGTGAAGTTTATTCAAGCCCGAAAAAAGAAGTTTCTGTTTATTTGCGTTCACAGTTGACAAAAAATTGGTCGTTGGAGGGGCGTTATCGTTATAATTTATTGAAAACAGACAGGGGACCACTGGAAACATATGGTATTTTGCGTTATGATAATGAATGTGCAGCGATTGAATTTGAAGCCGGCAAGTCCTATACTCATGATCGTAACTATAAAGGTGATACATCTGTTACAATGCGGTTTTATTTAAAAACTTTGGGAGGTTTCGGACAATGAAAAAAATTATTTTCTTGTTGATGTGTGGGGTTACTTTTTCGCTTTCAGCTGGTAATTTAAAGGCAATTGTCAATGATGCTCCTATATTTGAATCCGAAGTATCGGAACGTGTGGCTTTATTGACGGCACAACAACCGGCCTTATTGCAATCCATGAGCTCATCCGAATTGGAAAAAATGGCTTTGGATAATTTGGTGGAAGAATATTTAAAAATTCAAAAAACTCAGGCGCTGGGAGTTAAGGTTTCGGAAAGCGAAATTGATCAAGCGATTTCACATTTGGAACAACAAAACGGTTTTTCCGTGGGGGGTTTGGCTAAAATGTTGGCCGAACAGAAAGTCCCTATGAAAACCTTACGTCAACAAGTTTACGGTGATTTGGTTTGGTTATCCTATGTTCGTTCAAACGTGAAAAAAGTTTCTATTCCTGATTTAGCGGTTCAATCCCGTTTGGAACAGATTCAATCCGATATGGCCAAAGAAACATTTACGGTGGCCGAAATAAAATTGCCCACATTGGATCAGGCTCAAAACGTTTGGCAACAATTACAGGATGGTTCTTCTTTTTCTGACATGGCCCGCCGATATTCTGAATCAGAAACAGCCCAATCCGGTGGTTTTGTGGGCGTGATTTCAGCCGACCATTTTGGTGCTGATATAACACTTGTTATGCGTGAAATGCCGGTGGGGCAAGTATCTCGTCCACTGGATGTCGGCAATGGTTATTTGATATTATATATGATGGATAAGAAGGCATCAGTTACCGAAGAATCCATTGAATTATGGGAATTGGCCCAAGGTGGTGTTGAAGACAAAGCTGATACAAAGGCAATTTTGTCCACCAAAAACTGTGATGACTTTACCCGTGTTTTGGCAAAAGAAGGAATTTCTGAATCCATACAACGTGGATGGACAGATCCGTTCCAATTGCCCAAGGAATTAAAATCCATGTTGTCGGATATGGCAGTGGGTGAAACTTTGGGACCGGTAAAGGTACCGCAAGGGCAATTGTTCTTTATGAAGTGTGGCGTGAAAACGCAACGTGTGATGCCCACTTTTGATGAAGTGCGTGAACAATTGGAAATTGAACAAATGGAAAATCAGGCAAAACGTTTGTTAAATGCTGAAAAACGTGAGGCTGTCATTGAATACAAATAAACGGCGTAAAGGCCTGTCATTACGGGAAGGATTATTAAAAAGTAAAATGAAAACAATATGGATTGACGGCAAAAAGATGGCCGAAGAAATAACCCAAGGTTTAATTAAACGCATCAACCGATTAAGCCGAGTGCCTGAATTGGATGTGATTTGGATTGGTGATAATCCGGCCAGTGCCATTTATGTTCGCCACAAACAAAAAAAGGCCGAACAATTGGGTATGCACGTGCGTGTGCATCACTTGCCCGAAACCATCACCACGGATGAATTACACAGCCTGATTGAAACGTTAAATCAAGATGATAACGTGGACGGTATCATGGTTCAAATGCCCCTGCCACGTCATTTAGATTCGGATGAAGTATTGGACATGGTATCGCCCGATAAAGACGTGGATGGATTGACTACGGTCAATTTGGGGCGTTTAGTGTGGGGCGGGGCCAAGTTGGTTGCCTGTACGCCTCAGGCCTGTATGCATTTGATTGAATCGGTTGTGCCGAATCTCAGCGGTAAGACGGCCGTTATCGTTGGTCGTTCACGTTTGGTGGGAAAGCCCTTATTTCATTTGTTATTGGCCAAAAACTGCACAGTAACTCAGGCACATACAAAAACCGAAAACCTTTCGCAACTATGCCGGACGGCGGATATTTTGGTGGTGGCCACGGGGCAAGCCGGATTGATAGGATTGAATGATATCAAGGCGGGTTCGGTTGTGATAGATGTTGGTATTTCACGCCAATTGGATGGTTCAATTTGTGGTGATGTGCGCTCAAATGAAGTGGAAGGTATTGCCTATGCGGCAACGCCTGTCCCCGGTGGCGTGGGACCAATGACGGTTGCAATGTTGATGGAAAACACGGTACGTGCGGCCGAAATGCACCAAGGGATAGAATAATTAATTTAAGAATTTTCTTTTTTCTTTTTTCTTAAATCGTTCCAATAATCAATACGTTTTTGAATTTCACGTTCAAAGCCCCGTTGTGCGGGCTGATAAAAAGTTCTGTGTCCGATTTCATCGGGAAAGTATTCTTGGCCCGAAAATCCGTCTTTGGTGTCTGGATCATATTGATAGCCTTTGCCATAGCCCACATCTGACATCAATTTTGTCGGTGCGTTCAGGATATGCTTGGGTGGCATTAAAGAATCGGTTTGCTGGGCCACGCTGACGGCCTGCTTCCATGCCTTATAAACGCCCACTGATTTGGGTGCAGTTGCCAAATAAACGACCAATCCGGCCACGGCCAAATCGCCCTCTGGTGAACCCAGCCGTTCATAGCTGTTCCATGCATTGATAGCCTGAACCAAAGCCTGTGGATCGGCCAATCCCACATCTTCGGATGCAAAACGTGTTAAACGACGTAAAATATACTTCATATCTTCACCGGCTGTTACCATCCGTGCCAACCAATATAAACCGGCATCCGGATCGGAACCCCGCAAAGATTTATGCAATGCTGAAATTAAATTGTAATGGCCTTCACGATCTTTATCATAGTTTGGCAATCTTTTTTGCAACAATTTTTCCAATTCATCTTTATCCAAGATTTCATTAGCTCTGGCGTATTGCCAAACAGCCTCTAACAAATTGATAAAGTATCGTCCGTCCCCATCGGCCAAAGAACGCAGATATTCTTTCCCCACTTCATCCAAGGGCAGGGGTTTTTGCATAATTTTTTCGGCCCGCTGGGTTAAATCGGCCAAAGCCGTATCATTCAAACGATTCAACACAAACACTTTGCATCGGGATAACAAAGCGCTGTTTAATTCAAAGCTGGGGTTTTCGGTGGTGGCGCCTACCAATATAACGGTGCCGTCTTCCACAAAGGGTAAAAAGCCATCCTGTTGGGCCCGATTGAAACGATGAATTTCATCCACGAATAACAAAGTTCCTTTACCGGCCATTCGGCGTTTTTTTGCTTCATCAAACACTTTTCTTAAATCGGCCACCCCCGAAAAGACGGCGGACAATTGCACAAACGTTAAATTTGTTTTGTCGGCCAAAATACGTGCGATGGTTGTTTTGCCACACCCTGGTGGACCCCATAAAATAAAGGACGAAAGATTTTGATTTTGAATCATCCGCCCCAAAGGGCCTTTTTCACCCAACAAATGATTTTGCCCGACCACTTCATTTAAATTTTCGGGACGCATTTGATCGGCCAAAGGCTTATGATTCAAAGTTTCAAACAAACTGCTCATAAGCCTTATTTTAACCGATTTTTCCAAAAAAATCAACTATTCATCCTCAGAAGGAAGAGGACAATTTTTATAAAGTCCTTCCTGATATTTTTCTTCTGTTACACACGTTCTACTATCAATGATATCGAAAAATCTTTCTTCCAACTCGGCGGCGCCAAGATTTTCAAAAGTAATAATATATTCTTCTTTCACTCCGCTCAACTTTGTTCCTTTTTTTGCAAACAGAATAGTATAATCCTCATAATCCGGTGTCAGGTTTTTTGCCGTGGCTTCGGGTAAAATACCGTCTGACAAAATAAAGGTTAAGGTGGTTTCGCCCTCTTTATTTGTTGGTTTCGGAATTACACCCGTAGCATCAACAAAGCATGTACGACCGCCACCACAATTAAAGGGCGTAAAAGTTAAAGATACTTCTTTCCCATCGACTTTGATTGTTTTTGTTACGCCTGTGGTGCCATCAGTATATTCAGTATACGATCTGACTTCAATCTTGGGATCGGCCTTCTGGATTAATTTTACAATCGTTTGACGTGCCTTTTCAATGTTTTCTGCAACCTCTGTTGATCCAACAACTGTTGAATATGAACGATCAACCCAAATGTCAACTTTGGTGATTCTGGGGATAGTACCGCACAAAGGATAACATCCGCCGTTGTATGGATATGTATCTTTTGGACAACATTGATATTGTGCAGAATTATCTTGGTTCACCAATCTGTACATGTGTTCACCTGCATTGGGGCAAACACATTCACCATTATCACCTTCTTTTAACTTGTCTGGGTCACACACACAGATGCCTTTATCGCATGTTGTTTTGCCGTCACAGTTTTTTTCGCAATCTGCATCTGTTTCACAACCGCATACACCGTCAATGCATGGGAGGTTGCCGCAATCGCTATTATCAATACATTTACCACAGGTGCCATTGAACTTTTCATCGTCTCCTGTATGGTTCAAACGACACACATATTTTTTATTTAAAACATTTTTACCGCCTTGACCTTTTAATCCGGCACATTGTTCCGTATCGTCACAGGCATTGCATTCGGCATCTGTATCTTCACTATCTTCACTGCCCCCACTACAAATGGGTGTTTTTTCGGCATCTTCTACTTCATTGTCTTCTATCATTTCTCTTAATTCATCATCTGTTTTTTTATCGGATTTATCCAAGCAATTCAAATGCTTTTTGGTGAAACAAGATGGATTATATACTGACGGTACACTGTCACCACATGTCAATATTTGAACATCCGGACAATCTTGGCACCCCAAAAATTCATGGCAATATTCTCCAATCTCACAACAGCCGGGTTCCGGTTGTTTTGATTCACAATAAACACGTCCATCGGCATCACATGAGTCTTCTGAATTTCCGCAATATTTTGTTGTTCCATCTAGTTTTGTTAAACATTCTTGACCCTTGGCACAACATTTACCACCACAAGAAGGAACTGAGACTTCTGTCTTTAACTTACATGTTCCTTCGCAACAGTACATAGTGCCTGAACTATCGCATTCATTATCAGACTTACAGTCTCGGCATATGCCTGTCTCTGCATCGCAAATTTTTGTTTTTTTGCAACATTGACCATATTCGTCAGTTCCTTTTTTACAGCATTGTTCATCTGATGCACAATCAGTGTCGTCCTTGCAACTGTTTCCGGGGATTTTACATTTGCCATTATCACAAACGGCATTGTCTTTACAATTGCAACTGGCTTCACATTCCCCGCCTAATTCCACAAAATCTTCTATACATTTACACGCTCCGTTCGGATCATCCAGATCCCTTATCCAAAAATCATTGGGGGTAGTGCATTCGCCGTTTTTACAACATTTAGTATTATCTTTACATGGCTTTGTCAGAGTGCAACTGACGCATTTATTATCAATGCAATACATACCCGGACAATGGGTATCGTCAAGACATTCCACGCAACGTCCTTCATCTTCTTCATCCGCTTTGTAACAGTACTTTTTACCATCTTCGTTGTTCGTACATCCGAAACAGATACCACATTCAATTTCCTCTTTTTTACAACAATTACCATGACCGTCTAATACTTCACCACATGGACAATCTTGACAGTCGCCATTACACAGATATTCACAATCCCCGCCTGTATACACAAAGCCCAACAAAGGCAAATCGGGGTCACAGAATTTTTTTAACACGGTTGGATTTTTCTTTAAATATTCGGGGGTCAGAGCAATAGTTTCACCAGAAGCACCAAAGATACCTTCATTGCTAAATACAAAAGAATCGGCATTCCTGTCGCTATCCCCTTGAATGATTTTATCTAATTGTTTTAAAGCCGTATTGATTTTTGTATTGATATCTTCATTTTCTTCGAGCTTTTTCGTACGAAGTGCAAATTCATATCCGCCCATCATTGCCAATTCTTCACATGTTGTTTGTTGTAACTCGCTGACCAAAACCATAAAATTGGTGGCTTCATCAATGTTGGCCAATCTGACTTCATTGCCTTCGGGGGTAATAACACAATTTTTATCGGTACCGTTGGTACAATTATTTCCTTCGGGGTAAACCTGTTTCATCGGAACATAACCTTTTGTTTGGTTTTTGGCGTTCAAACGGCTGGCCTTATGACGCATAGCGATGGTGGATACTTGTTCAATTGTTTCTTTTTGTTTTAAATAATCCAATAACAATTTAAAACCAACCAAGCCCGCAATCAATAAAATACCCATTATCGCCATAATGGCAATAACCTCAATCATACTGCGACCTTTTTGTAAAGAACGAATTGTGTTTTTCATGAAATACCTCCCCATATGGTTTTTTTCTCATTTTAAATATATTTTTTTTGTTTTGCAAGAAAAATATTGTTTTTTTAAAAAAAATTTTATAAACTGAAAAAAAACAAAAAAATCAGGAGGGGAAAATGAAAAAATTGACTTATCTGTTACCGTTGTTGGGTCTGTGTGCCTGTATGCCACAACCTACTTACCGTAACCCAAAATGCACACCCATTGATAAAATTACAGTTATTCAGGTCAGGGAAAATTTGGCTTTGGTATGGGCGGATAAAATTGGCGATACCAGCGGATATTCACCAAAAACATTTTATCAACCTGATGATGAACATTATTTGTTTATACAAAAAGAACCGTATCAACTTTACTATCCCGGTCAGGTCATTCAATTGCCAAAATCGGCCTGTGTGCGATATACGGGATCACATACCTATGTTCTCAATAATGAATTTACTGCCACAACAATGAAGGCGACCATTGAACCGGCCGAAATCCCCAATCCCGAATACGAAAGATTAAAGGCCGAAATGTATGAAAAGGCTCAAAAATCTTCGTGGTGGAAACGGCGTTATGAAAATAATTTTGGTACCGAATAAAATCAGCCCCGATTATCGGGGCTTTTTTTTAATTTGTTTTTTTACTTTTTTCCGCATACGGATTTTCACGTTTTCTTAATTGTATCCGAACAGGGATGCCTGTGATGCCGAATTCATCCCTTAAACCGTTGGATAAATAACGGATATAGCTGTCGGGCAATTTATCGGGATTGGTTGTGAAAATAACAAAGGTTGGCGGGCGGGTGCTGACCTGAGTCATATACTTTAACGGTACTCGCCGGCCGTTTTTGGCCAAAGGTGTGGGATGGGCTTCTTTCATCATTTCCAAAAACACATTTAATTTGTGTGTGGGAATACGTTTGTTCCACAAAGCATAAACCTTGAAAACCGCCTCCATCAACTGATTTAAACCATAGCCCGTTTTGGCCGATACAGGGATAACATTCAAATCTTTAACCTGTTGCAAAGATTCATACATGCGTTCTTTTATTGGCCCCCAAACTTTTTGCGGATTTTCCACCGTATCCCATTTGTTTAAGGCGATAACCAAACAACGGCCTTCTTTTAAAACACGGCTGGCAATCAATAAATCTTGGCGTTCCATGGGCTGATTGATATCCAACACCAACACAACCACTTCGGCAAAATCAATGGCAGTTTGTGTGTCTTCACCTGACATTTTTTCCAAATCATCCGAAATTTTACCGAATTTTCTTAAGCCTGCCGTATCGGTCAGCTGGATGGCTTTATCCTGCCATGTCCAATTGACGGAAATAGCATCCCGTGTGACACCGGCTTCGGGGCCTGTCAACAATCGGTTTGTACCCAACATTTTATTGATAAGTGTGGATTTGCCCACATTGGGACGACCGACAATAGCCAACTTCAGCGGGCGTTCGGCTGTGCTTTCCTCTTTGGTTTCTGATTCTTGAATCAACGGCAATAAAATATCAGCCAATTCATCAAAGCCGATTTTATGTTCGGCGGACAATCCCAAAGGACGACCCAGTCCCAATTGATAAAAATCGTTCAGACTTTCTTTTTGTTTGCTGCCTTCACATTTGTTGGCAATTAAAATAACAGGTTTGTGTGTTTTATGTAATTCTCTGGCCAAATCACGATCCAAGGCATTGATTTCGGTACGGGCATCTGATACCATTAAAATAATATCGGCTTCATTGATGGCCACGCGTGTTTGTTCCCACATGGCTTTGGCCAACTCGGTTGTCTTTTCCAAACCGGCCGTATCAATCAAACGGAAAGTTTGCTTTTTTATGCTGGCTGTGGCCTCTTTTCTGTCACGGGTAACACCGGGTCTGTCATGAACCAAGGCCAATCGTTTGTGGCATAATTTATTAAACAAAGTGGATTTTCCGACATTTGTACGACCGACAATAGCAACTGTTTTCATTGTAATTTATCCTGATGAACTAATTGACCGTTTTTCTTTAAATAATACCAACCATCTTGGGCCAAAATCGGGCGAGAACCGTTTATATCCGTTTGGATGATATCTTGATATTTCCCGTTTGTAATATCAAAGGATAGGGATTTTTCTGAAGCGATAACCCAAATTTTGTCATCTTGTAAGAATAATCCTTTTTTTCCTTTTATTTCGGGTAAACTTTGTTGCCAAAATAAACGCCCCGTCTTTTTGTCCAAAGCCAATAAAGTGTTGTCATTTGTTAAAAAGAAGAAAACATTTCCGTTGACAATTGGTGTTAGTTGTCCACCATAGGGCAGGGACCAAATTTCTTCCCCGTCAATTAAATCAAAAGCACCGGAACGATTAGCGTGTCCCACCAAATAGGCCATATCATCATCAATAATCGGGCTGGCTGTCATTTGGGCGATGTTTGAAATGTGGTTAAAGGTTTTGGCACCCGTCATATCTTGTTCCCATAAATAAGTACCTGTGTTTTTATCAAAGGCAAAGACTGAACCTGATGAAAACGGTACAATCAATCTGTCGCCATCAACGGCAGGTCCGCCCATTTGTTGCAAAAAAGTCATAGGGGCTTCGGTTTTGTAATGCCAATTTTCTTTTCCATTGTCAATGTTTAAAGACCATAGATCATTGTTGGCTGACAACAAATAAATATTATTTTCGTATAAAGTCGGATTATTTCTGAAAGGGGTTTTTAAATCTTTTTGCCACAAAATTTTACCGTTAAAATCAATGGCAACAACTTTTCCGTTTTGTGATAAGGCAATCAAACGATCATTGTCTTTGACAAAACCGATACCTGCATCCGGTGTTTCGGATAATTTTGTTTGCCATAAAATTTCACCTGTTGAACGCAAATGACCACGCACAACAAATTCACCATCCAATGTATAAACATTTTTTTTGCCGGTGATGGGTGCGGGCAATAATATACCATTATCCGATTGTTTTGCGCCCCCTTTTTGAATCCAATTTGTTTGGCTGGATGCTGATTTTATACATGGAGCATTGTTTTGGGCGTTATAAAACGGGCTATGTACAATTTCGGTTTTTTTGATACTGTCTAACTGAATGGATGTGTCGGCCTTTGCAAGAACAACCTCTTCTTGCAAAGAAATACGCCCTTCCTTTGGTGCAAATTTTTTATCCGAAGTGCAACCAAATACAGCTAAACACAATAAACACAATATCCCCAACTGTCGTTTCATTTAAAATTACTCCCCTGATTTTAAAGCATTTAATCTGGCTTTTATATTGGGTGTGATTTTGGGATTTTCCAAGGCTTTTTGAATTAATTCATCGGCTTGTTTGGGATCATTTTGTTTTTTTAATAAAATCACGCTCAATTCTGTGGCCAAAGCCTGAAAGTGCTGATCTTGTAATAAAGGCTTTAAAAGATTTAACAGTTCTTGTTCTTTTTTATCTTCCAATTGATAGCTGACCAAAGTCAAAACACCCACATGGTGTAAAGGATCATTTTGATTTGTTTGTTGAATCAATTGTTCAATGGTTTGAATGGCTTTTTCTTTTTCACCTTGCAGCATTAAAATATCGGCCAATTCCAATTGAGCCAAAGTTTTATAGCCGGATTTTCCGTTTTGAGCCAACTCTTCAAAACCTGTCATGGCATCCTGATTGTATCCGTTTGAACTTAAAAGAACAGATTTTTCAAACAAATCAGATTCTTTTAAACGTGTATTCATTTTCCAAGAATTATATGTTTCAAAACCTAATGTTCCGGCCAAAATTAAAAAGACAGCCGAATAAACCAACCAACTGTATTTTTTCCAAAAATTGGTTAAACGTTCTTGTTGAATTTCTTCATCCACTTCCAACTCAAAGGCTTTTGCCTGACATTCGGCACAGCTGGGACATTTGTTTTTGTTGCATGAATTACAGTTTTTCTTGGTCATAAATACTCCTTATGTTTTTAATGAAATCTAACTTCTACTTCTTCCCATTGGGTAAAGTTTAGATTACCATTAGCATATTCTGGCAAAATAGGCAACAAAATTTCTTGGGGTATCATCAAAGGGATTGGTTCAAAGATGTCAAAATTCATCGGTTGTGGTATATACTCAGGTTCTGATTTAACAGGAATCTGATAATGTTTTGGTTGAATTTTGATGGGTCTTTGTTTGATGGGTAATTTTTCTGTTTTGGGTTGTTCTTGATATTCTTTTTTAACAACCTGTATGTTGTCATAGATATTATATTCACCTTCATGAACAACAATATTTGTGTCGTTTTTGGGTTTTTCGCAACGCCATTTGTTTGTTCCATTCTTTACGGCCACAAAACCTTCATTGCAAAAACAATTGGTTCGTTCTATTCTGTATCCGCGATTTTGATTGGCGTTTTCGGGGCATAATGCACACACGTTGCCGACACAGTTATGTTTAATTGACCAATCTTTTTGAACTGGCTCGCATCCGTTCTTTTGTTTGTTTAATTGATAATCTTGATTGCAATAACAATTAGTTGTTCCAATCCGTTGATTTAAACGTACAATACGTGAACTGAAAGCAGGACATGTATAACATTTGTTATCAATACAATCTTCTGTAATATCACAATGGCTGGCAGTTAAACAAGTAACACATTTTTCATTATTTGTTTTATATGGTTTATCTGTCGGACAAACGGTTGTTGTTTGCGGATAAACGATGATTTCGTTTTGTGAATAATCTTGTTCATCTGATGTGATATCGTTTGTGTGCGTTTCTGATTCTATTGGAAAATAAAACCGCACCAAACCGGGGCATAGTCCGTTTTCATCGCTATTGATGGTTATAAATTCGGCAGGAACCAAATCCGAATCAGCTAATTCTTCGCAAATATTTTTGGATTTAGGAACGTTGACCGCAATTGAAAAATATCCCTTTTTGTATTCTTCGGGGGTAACAGATGTTTCGCTTTGGATGATAATGGTTGTATTATGTGGGCCGTTTTGATAATAGACCTTTGACGGATAATTTGTTTTATCTGAACGTTGTTTTTGAATTTCCGGGCGATAAATTTCCCATCTTTCAAGCACAGCTTTTGCGATATCGTCAGCCTTTGCCGAAGCACCTGTTTTTTGACAAATTCGCACAATTAAAGTAAGTAACAAACCGATAATGACAATAAAAGCAATTACTTTTAAAATCGTACGACCTGATTCATATTGTTTATCCATAGCGTACTCCTTTGTTATGAGCACTATTTTATCAGATTTTACTATTTTTGTCTAGTTTTATTTTTCTTTTTTGGGTAATGATGCAAAAATTGGTCTGGCAATCCAGCCTGGCAACATACTGCCCAAACGTGCGCCAAAGGCCATTATCCACGGAAAAGCAATTTGTGCCGGGGCTTTTTGTAAACGGGTTTTAATAATTTTGGCCGCCTTTTCGGGTTTCATTAAAAACGGCATATAGAATTGATTTTTATCCGTCAAAGGGGTTTCAATAAAACCCGGGCAAATGGTTGTAATCGTAATACCTTTTGGTTTTTGTTGACCATATAGAGCCTCTCCTAAGGCCCGAACAGCATTTTTACTGGCCGAATAGGCTGGACAGCTGGCCATTCCGCGAAAGCCCGCCAAAGACGCCATCAATGCCACTTGTCCTTTGTGTCTTTTTTGCATGCATTTTAATGTTGGTAAAACGGTATTTAAAACACCAAAAATGTTTGTTTTCATGATTTGGCGGATGGATTCATCTGTTTCAGGGGTTCCCAACACACCACCTGATACACCGGCATTGGCAATAACTAAATCCAAATGTTTTGTTTTATCTGCCTGTAAAACAGCATTGGTTGATGCTTTTTCATCATTTGTATCAAAAACATAGGTGTAAACTGTGGCACCTTTTTCGGTACAAATTCCCGCCACTTGTAACAAACGTTCTTGATTGCGACCGCATAAGTGCAGAGTGATTTTTTCATCGGCATATGCCAAAGCCAAAGCTTTGCCTAAACCACTGGAAGCACCGGTAATAAAGACGGATTTAGGTAAAATTTTCTGACACATCTTATGCTCCTTTGTGTTTGAATTGGGCATTGTAAAGTGTGTAATAGGCACCCTTTTGTTCCAATAATTCTTCGTGTGATCCGCGTTCCACAATTTTACCTTCGTTTATAACAACAATCATATCGGCATTGCGGACGGTACTTAAACGGTGGGCAATCACCAAAACGGTTCTGTCTTTCATTAAATTATCAATGGCTTGTTGCACAATACCTTCGGATTTGTTATCCAAAGCAGAAGTGGCTTCATCCAAAATAACAATCGGTGCATTTTTCAAAAAGGCACGAGCAATGGCAATACGTTGCTTTTGACCGCCCGATAATAATGAACCACGTTCACCGATATGGGTATCCAAACCATCTTCTAATTCGTTGATAAAATCCGTCAGACAGGCCATTTCAATGGCACGATTGATTTCTTTTTCCGTGGCATCAAATTTGCCCAACAACAGGTTATCACGAATGGTGCCTGAAAACAAAAAGTTATCCTGAAAAACCATAGCGATATTTTGACGCAAAGAATGCAGATTCAAATCACGAATATCTGTTCCGTCAATGGTAATTGAACCTTTGTTGACATCATAAAAGCGGGGAATCAGGCTGACGATCGTGCTTTTACCACCACCGGAATTGCCCACAAAGGCAATTGTTTTTCCTTTGGGAATTGTCAGGTTTATATCCTTTAATACTGGTGTATCCGCCACATATTCAAAGGATACGTCATGGAAAGTAATATCCTTTTTAATCGGATGCATTTCAATGGCATCTTTTTTGTTGTGAATGGGAATTTTATAATCCAAAATTTCAATAACGCGTTCCACAGCCAAAAATGAAATTTGCACCTGATTAAAGTTTTTACCGATACTTTTGACAGGGGTGTATAACGCCAACAAAGATGTCATAAAGGCCACAAAATCACCGGCGGTCATTTGGCCTGATGTAATCAAATAACTGCCCGCCCAAATGGCACCGGCCATCCCAAAGGCAATAATCACATGCATCATGGGGGATAACCATGCAGTTCTTTGTGTTGTTTTGATGCTCAATTTAAAGCCACGCTTTAACAAATCATAAAAATTGTTTTTTTGATATTCTTGCAGATTGTAGGAAGCAATTGTTTTTGCCCCTGCATGTGTTTCGTTAAAAACAGTATAACCATCAGCACTGACCTGAACGGATTTTTTGACCACATCTTTAATGCGTTTGCGGATACCGGCCAAAGGCCACAAAGCCCCGCCCAAAACGACAATCGCCATAATGGCCAATTGCCATGAAGTGTAAAACAAAACGCAAATCAAAGCAATGGATGAAAAAATACGAGTAGTAAAAACCTTGATGTTGTTTAACAAACCGGAACAGGCAATGGCGGGATCACCGTTAAATCTTTGTGCCAAGTCCCCTGATGAATGGGCATCATAATAGCTTTGATCCATATCCATCAGCTTTTTATACAAACGGCGTTGCATTTCTTGGGTGATCTTACCACCTGTCCAAGTGGTTAAATAGGCGGCCCCATATTCAATCAATCCTTGAATAATGGTAAAGCCAATAATCCCCAAAGGAATCACATATAACGGTAAATCAAAGGGGGTTTTGGTGCCGTTGCTCATCACGATTGTATCGGTAAAAGGCTTTAAGGCCAAAGTCATTACAGCATCTAAAGCTCCGATGGGTAAAGTGATTAAAATAGCCAATAACGATCTGAACCAAAACGGTTTGACAAAGGGCCAAATTCTTTTATACAAATGAACCCAACGCCATTTTTGCACTTGCTTTGATAAATGGGTCATAAAAACTCCTTGTTGAATGATCCGATTGTATCAAACTTTTGAATGGTCGTCAAGTTTTTACTTGTTTTAAAATGAAAAAAGGTGTAAAAATATATGCGAAAGGAAGTTGTAAGTATGGAAGAATTTGTACAAAATAAGGTTTCTTTAAACGGTTATATATGGCGTCTTTTAAATGCGGATGAACGTTCTGTTCAAACATTGATGCAAAGGATGAATTTGCCTGAAATTGTAGCACGATTATTGGTTTTGCGTGGTTTGAATCCAGATACGGCGGAATCTTTTTTGTCCCCGCGATTAAGGACGCATTTGCCAAATCCAAACACATTAAAGGATATGGAAAAATCAGCAAACCGTGTGGCCGATGCCATTGAAAAGGGCGAATCCATAGGCATCATGGGCGATTACGATGTGGATGGTGCAACCTCTACGGCGATTTTAAAAATGTTTTTACAAACTTTGGGCGTTCAGTTTTATACATTTATTCCCGATCGTGAAGACGGCTATGGTCCTAACGCCCAAAAGATGCGTGAATACAAAGAATTAGGTTGTTCGGTTGTGTTGACATTGGATTGTGGTACAACGGCCTATGACGCCATTGAAACAGGCACGGATTTGGGATTAGATGTGATTATTTTGGATCATCATAATGCCGAGGTTGTTTTGCCCCGATGTTACGGTGTTGTTAATCCGAAACGTTTAGACGAACCGGTGGATCACCCTTGTCATCATTTGGCGGCCTGTGGTGTTGTGTTTTTATTTGTTGTTGCTTTGAATGGCTGTTTACGTCAAAGGGGTTTTTATCGGGATAAAACCGAGCCGAATTTGATGCAGTATTTGGATTTGGTTGCCTTTGGTACAGTATGTGATGTGGTGCATCTGCGTGGCGTAAATCGGTTGTTGGTAAAAAGCGGTTTGCAACAATTTCAAAAAAATCAAAACAAAGGGATTTACGCTCTTTGTCAGTGTGCTAAAATCAATGAACCGATTCAAGCGTACCATTTGGGTTACATCTTGGGGCCCCGTATCAATGCCTGCGGTCGTGTGGGCAAATCGGATTTGGGCATGAAACTGCTCAGCTGTTCTGATGAAATCCAAGCGTCTATATTGGCCCAAGAATTGGATGGCTTGAACTTGGCCCGTCGTGAAATAGAGGCAGATGTTATGTTGCAGGCAATAGAGCAGGTTGAATCAGATACCCGTGAACGTACCTTTATATTTGTTAAAGGCGAAAATTGGCACCAAGGTGTTGTGGGTATTGTGGCCGGCCGATTAAAAGAAAGGTACAATTTGCCTGTTTTGGTAATGGGTATAGAAGGGGATGAAGTTAAAGGTTCTGCACGTTCTGTAGTTGGTATTGATATTGGCACAATTATTATGAATGGTGTAACAAAAGGTTGTTTGACTCGTGGGGGAGGGCATCCGATGGCGGCAGGCTTTTCATTGACAAAAGAACAATTACCGGCTTTTGAAAATTATTTAAATGAAACAATTACGACCGATAAATTGCCATCGGGACCGGCGCAAATTAATGTGGATGGTATTTTGGATTTGGGGGGTGTTTCGTGGGATTTGGCCGAACAATTAGATTTGTTGGCCCCTTATGGTGACGGTAATTCTGAACCTGTCTTTATTATCCAAAATGCCACATTGGGACACGTCAATTTATTAAAAAACGGACATATCAGTTGTTCTTTAACCAATTTGTCCGGACAACGTTTAAATGCGATTGCCTTTAAGGTTGCCGATACAGATTTGGGTCAGGCTTTTTTAAAGGGAATTGGTCAACGCTTTCATATCCTTGGGACATTAAAAAAAGATGTTTGGAATGGTCGCCAAAAGGTCCAATTACAAATTCTTGATGCGATGAGTGTTTAATTTTTTATTGACAGGTCATTGGAATTTTTTTAGAATGTGGAAAAAGGGGGTAAAATGAAACACTTATCATTATTGACAGCTTTGATGTTGACATCATCTATGGCTTATGCGGGATGGCTGGCTTATGATTATAATCCCGAAATAAGCACATATACATCTGTTCCAAAATCCTCATGTTTGGAAAAGTTATGCGAACGCGGTTGTGTTGAAGATGCCTCTACGGGTGATGCCCATTGTTGTCCATCGGGCACCAATACCACATATTTGGGTGGTGTCCATCCCCAATACCCCTTATGCAATTGTCCCAAAGATCAAGCATGGAATGATGCTTTATCCCGATGTGTTGAATGTTTATCAGATTATGGTTCTGCTGATCAAAATGCCTGTACGCCAGAAAAACCGATTTGTGATATGACGGATAATACCTGTAAAGGTTGTGCTGAATTGGAACCGTTAAAACCGTATTGGGATGAAAATACAAAAATGTGTGTTCAATGTTTGGATAATTACGGTTCAGATGAAGGTTTGGGTTGTATATCCGAAGAAAAACCCCTTTGTGACACAACGGATTATACCTGTAAAACTTGTGCCGAGGCAGATCCGATAAAACCGTATTGGAACGCAAAGTTGGGCCAGTGTGTGGAATGTGTGCAAGATGATCAATGTCCAACGCCCAGTGATTCAAAAAAT
Organism: Alphaproteobacteria bacterium; assembly: GCA_045611705.1. Classification (GTDB taxonomy): domain Bacteria; phylum Pseudomonadota; class Alphaproteobacteria; order CAAHEQ01; family UBA3637; genus UBA3637. The sequence goes on from JAZKXR010000005.1 coordinate 58,108, forward strand.
GATGCCGTATGTTTTAACGGAACTTGCCAAGAATGTCCCAAACGAATTGAAATTGTTGCCTCAAAAGTTGGTACAGCTGGTGGTTCACATGCGGGCAGTTCAGTCTTTAAATCCGGTTTATATGGTCATGAATATTGTTCTTATGATTTGCATTTAAAAGGATTTGCATTAAGCCAAAGTTTTTCTTTAACTTTTACCGGTGATGTTGAAACAATTCGTGAAACAACATATGGTTGTATTAGATGTTGTAACAGCCGAACTTTTGACGGTGGTGTCTATCACAGATTACATCCCGGTACTTATTTTAAAACGTTTTGGCAATATTCTGATTATGGTAAACATTGTAATTATTTAACGTTTACAATGGATGAAGCATATTTGGAAAGAGTTCCAAATTGTACGGATTGTACATATAGATCCGGTGTTGATCCATCGTTCACCTATGAACAATGTGCCAACCAACCTGATCGTTATTTTAAAGACGGCAAATGTTATGCCTGTCCGGCGGGTACAAGATCAAATGCCGATCACACGGAATGTTTATGTGAAAAAGGTAATTATTTATCCAACGGTGCTTGTTATTCATGTACGGACGGAACCGTTCAGACTTCTACCGAAACGGCCTGTTATGCCAAATGTCCGAAAGGCACCCGCATGTGGAGTAAGTATGGTGGTTATAATTATTGTTTTGATTGTAATTATCCCTATGGTACTTATGCATGGTTTACAAAAGAAGAATGTAACCACTGTCCGAACAGATACTTTAAAGACGGTAAGTGTTCGTTGTGTCCGGCCAATTCTAAGCCGAATGCGGATAACAGCGATTGCCTTTGTAACGAAGGTAATTATTTATCCAACGGTGTTTGCTATTCCTGTACAGACGGAACCGTTCGGACTTCTACCGAAGCGGCCTGTTATGCCAAATGTCCGAAAGGCACCCGCATGTGGAGTAAGTATGGTGGATATAATTATTGTTTTGATTGTAATTATCCCTATGCTACTTACGCATGGTTCACCAAGGCAGAATGTGATCGTTGCCCGAACCGATACTTTAAAGACAACAATTGTTTGTTGTGTCCAAAAGGAAAAAAGGCAACAGCAGACGGAACAGATTGTGAATAAGCTTTTATGAAAAATTGAAAAGAACAACACTTGCTTCATGTATGCTGTATCATGAGTTGTGATACAGCCCCGATTGAGTACTTGTTAGAGAAAAGATCAAATCCTCATATCAAATACAATCCGTCGTATTGGTCCGGACAAAGGTGGTCATTGGGAAGTTATTGAAAAATAAGACAAGTCAACATTTGCAGGCTTTCAATATATCGATTTCTTTTCCAAATCAAATCCGTTGACAACAGAGGCACATTTGATTCAAACAATCCGAATATATATTGGCAGAAAGGGGAATTAGGAAATGTTGTTGATTTAACTGATGCGTTTGAGAAAAATCCAAGTATTGACGATGTTAAATCTTTTTTAGGCAAAGTTGTAAATGAGAGAGGTCTTTATGCTACGCTTTCACCAGATTGGGTGATTGATATTAAATCAAATAGAAGAAGCAAACAGCATATTGCTTATTCTGATAATTGGAAAAACATGACCCGACAGGAAAAAGGGATACATAATAAATATGTTATGGCTTTTGAAAAAATTATTAACAATGCAGAATATTCACATTCCCGAAAGAACATAAAAACAGATAAAAAACCTAATGTATTAAAATATCATTATTTCACATCAGAGGTAAGAATTGGGGGCAAGACCTATAATATTGTCTTAGATACAGAGCAATTTGTGGGTGAAAATTATATAATATCAAAGAGGTTCCTGCAAGCAGTTCAAAGACTACCATAAAAAAACAAGGAACCCCTTCAAATACTATTATAACACCTTCTGACACCAATGTCAATTGTTTCGGCAGGGAAATCATTTGGAAAGTTTTGTAACATTACTACCCAGAAAAGTTCACAGAAAATTTTAAAAAGTTCGGAGAAAAATACTTTAAACAGTACAAAATCCAAAATATTAAAAGAAATAAAAGAAAATGACCGTCGGACGGTCTCGGCTACAAATCCGAGTGTTGGCGGTCAATCAAACTCTCGTCTGATACTTTAATTATAACACTTTCTGACACCAATGTCAATTGTTTCAGCAGGGAAATCATTTGGAAAGTTTTGTAACATTACTATCCAGAAAAGTTCGGATAAATGATAACAATGAAGATGTAAAAAACTTTATGTTTTTTTATCACTTGACATTTAAAAATAAATTCATTACAATGGGTTTTATAACGAATCGCGCGATTCGATAATTTACAGATAAATTTTTAAACACAAGACTCTTTTTATAAGGGTCTTTTTTTATACTCAGAAAGGAATAACATGATTTTTGATTTATATGAAGCACACCAAGTTATGAAGAATCCTAATTATACATTGGATGAAAAAGTTGAAGAGTTGGAAAAGCTAGGTTTATCTTTTGAACAAGCTTCGGACTTTTTGGCGACATATATTTTTGCCCATCCATACACTCCCTTCAAACTAATTTATTCAGATGATGATGAATAGTTGTAAAGAGCAAGTATCAAAAGCATTGAACTTACCCGAAGGTCAACGCGTCATTATTTCCCAAGCAATCGGTTGGAAGAAATAAAAGGATTGACATTTTATCTCGTGCAAAGCAAACCAGATTGCCGAACCTTATAAATTTGATTCGTGGCAGGACTTTCACGATGTTCAATCTTAACAGGGCTCTTTCAGATTTTTTATCCTGATTTATATTTTATGTGTATTAGCACAACTGCCTAACACAGCCAAAAAGATTACCCCACGTATAAAGATGCCAATCCATTTCCAAAACCTCATCTTGCAAAATCAAATAAAGTCGATAGCCCCCTGTGGGAAGAGTACCTCTATTGATTTAAGTGTATTGCTTCCCATATAACACGTTTTTTGGGATTCATATCACCTAGACTATCATAGTATTTAATTAATACATCTTTTTGTGTCTTATGCATAGCAACTAAGAATTCTTTAGAAAACAAATCTATATTCTTTGACAGTAAACCAAGTAGAGTGTTCTTAAAATCGCTATCTTGATTTCCTGAATACATCTCTTTGACTGCTAACTCAAAAGCTATATGGCTTTCAGCATCGCCATAAGCAGCTATCATTAAATTTTTTGCATATTTTTGGATACAAAGGCTTTTAGTGACGGATAAAATATCTTTACATATTGAGACACATGAAGAGATATTTCCTTGTAACCGCTCTCTTTTTGCATTTGATAAATCTTTGTGAATACTTTTGATTATTGATGCATGGTTTAATAATTCCTTTGGAATGACAGAATCTATGTTATCTGCTTCTACAAAGCTTTCAAATTCTTCTTCAGATAGTGCATCGAAATAACCATTTATTTCTGGGTCGTTAATATCTTGAATTTCTCCTGTAAGATGCTCATAATATTCTGAATCAAGGCCATCTAAATCATCGTCCAAATGAGAAGCCTTTGATACTCTTGTTTGACCTTTTTCATAGTCAGTTTCTTCCTCAAAAAATGTAGCAATTTCGTCTGAATTATATGCCATACCTTTTCCTTTCGTTGGGATGATTTTATAATATTATACATATTTTGTCAACCGAGTGAATTTTTATCTCCTTTTTTCCATTGTATACCAATTCTCGGGTTTGACAACTTTTACATGCTCACCCCACGTATAAAGATGCCAATCCATCTCCCGTAATCCACCAGAACGAAATTTGACAGTCAAACTCCCGTCAGTATTTTTTATCATTTTTTGCGGACAAAAGATAAAAAGTACGGCAGGATATATTTACTTGATAAAAATTGAAAGGAATACACATGATTAACCAAACTTATATTGATGATAAAAAAGTAAAAGACATTTTGACCTATATTGCGGGGATGAGGCATGCAGAGCAAATCCGAATGATGTTCCTTTGTTCCTTAAATGGGCTGATTCTGTATCAAAAAATTTAATGGGTAAAGATGCTTTGACGGGCGATTTGACGGGTAGCCCTGACGGGTAGGAAAATAATCCTAAAACAAAACGTAAAAAAACCCTTTGTTGTCAAAGGGTTAATTTAAAAGTGGTGCGGAAAGCCGGAATCGAACCGGCACGGGGTTGCCCCCAACGGATTTTAAGTCCGTTGCGTCTACCAGTTCCGCCATATCCGCACAAGAACTGAAAGCGGATGTATTTTACTCTAAAAAAAAACTCTCGTCAAGTCTTTTCTTGCATTTTTTTCATTTTATGTTATAATATTCCCATGAAAACAGCAAAATTTACCCGAACAATAGAAGATTTTACCTGTCAGGTTTGTAACACAAAAGTTAAAGGCAACGGTTATACCAACCATTGTCCCGAATGTTTATCGTCTTTGCATGTGGATATCAACCCGGGAGACAGGGCCTGTGATTGCCATGGTGTGATGATGGCCGAAAAGTTGGAACGCAAAAACGGGCAAGATTATATTGTGCATCGTTGTGTTAAATGTGGTCATATACGCAAAAACAAAACCAGCCCCAATGATAATTTTGAGGCAATCTTGGCTCTTTCCCGCCAAGACGTAGATACTTATTTAAAAAAATAAAGTTTGGGGCAGATAATAAAACATTTTTCTTGACACCAAATAAAATATAATGTAGGTTGTTTTTTATGAAAGAAAAAACAATGACATTATTATTCAAAAAAATAGCCAAAACAACAAATAAGTCTTTGAAAAATAATGAAAATATCGTGCAGGGGGGGGTATTGCCAAGATAACCCTGTCCGGTGGTCAGTTTTAATCACACGCGTTTGGGATAAAACCGAGCGCGTGTTTTTTGTCACAAATTTACAATTTATTAAATAAGGGAGGTATTCTATGAAACATTTATCTTTACTAACAGCTTTGATGTTGACATCATCTATGGCTTATGCGGGATGGCTGGCTTATAATTATAATCCGCGAACTGGCACATATACATCTGTTCCCAAATCCTCATGTTTGGAAATGTTTTGCGAACGCGGTTGTGTGGAAGATGCCTCTACGGGTGATGCTCATTGTTGTCCATCGGGCACCAATACCACATATTTGGGTGGTGTCCATCCCCAATACCCCTTATGCAAATGTCCCAAAGATCAAGTATGGAATGCAACAACAAATGAATGTTCGTGTTCTGTTGGAATAACCCAGTACACCAATTATTTGGGTGAAAAGTCTTGTTGTAATACAACAACGCATACACTTTCTAATATTGCAGGTACACAAAATAAATCCTGTTGTCC
>JAZKXR010000006.1:0-217189 GCA_045611705.1 Alphaproteobacteria bacterium
GCAAAATAAGCAATTGATGGATAAGCTTATAAAAGGAATGGATAATTGGCCACAAAATAAAAAAGAAGAATTTATTCATAAAATAAAAAGCTTCAAAAATTACCTATATCGAAAAGAAATAGATATAAAAACATTATCAAACATAAGCGTGCTCGTACACATTATGTCTTCTATCATAGAGTTTCTTTTGATAAAAGCTAATGCGCGACACATTTATTGGATTTCAGATCGAGATAACATAACATCTTTTCATGATGGTATAGTGCATGAATTCATTCGTTTGGGATATGCTAATTTAATAAATAGAAGAGTATCTGATAATGAAGTATATGGATATTTAGAGGCTAAAGATTATGATAAGAAAATATTTGATGATTTTATAAGAATCCCAGATTATATTTCTGGTTCAATCGCTTCAATGAATTTTTCTGATGTAAATAAAATTTCTGATAAACATTATAAACTATTTGCTAAAAGCATTGTAGATAATGAACGAATTTATATAATGAAGATTGAGCATCAACAAAATGAAGATATCTTAAGTGATTTAAAGTTTACAAGAGTATAATTTTTATTCTACTTCAAACTATGTTATATCAGGATATTTGGGATTTGACATATTCCAACTCCTTTTCAATGGCTTTGTATCTGGCGATCATTTGTTCCAGTTTATGAGTTAGGCGATTGATTTCGTATCTATATTTAAGTGGTTGCGCTGGGGTATTAAGTCTGCTCAGTCGTCTGTCCAGTCTATCAAGTACTCTAATTGCGTGGTTATAAACCATCGGCATGCTAATTTTGTAATTTGGTGGAATATCTTTATAATGTTTCATCATATCTCCTATAACATACTCACATCATACCCTATTTCTGTTAGGACTAGCTTTATTTCATCATCTGTCGGATTATCCTCTAACCAACAGTATAATCTACTCTCTGTTAAAGGTGTATCATTTGGAATAACCCCGAGTTTTTTCAAAACCAATTCAACCTCTCCACGATGAAGCTCATAAGCAATCAAGCTATGTAAAATATTCTTCTTAGTCATTTTTATTGTTCCTTTTACTTGATGAAATTAGTTGGATTAATTCTAGATTATTGTTATCCATCAATTCTTTAACATCTTTCAAAAAAGAATTATCATCGCGCATATAATTAGGATTAAGAATAAGATCGATAGTAACAACACCATGTAGAGAAAAAGCATAACGCTGATCAGGAAAACCTTTTTCATGAACCAATAAAGAAGCAATCCCTATATTATATCTTTCTTCAAGCTCTTCTAATTTATGATAAAGTTTAAAAAATTTATTAGTCATTTTCTACTCCCATATATCGGCAATAACTTGAACCGGAAGGATCAACATAGAGTGTTGGCTTGCCTGGGCATTTTATAGCAACTACTTTGCGGTGGCCTGTATCATCATAACCGCCTTTACCGGATAAGAAAATGTAATTATCCATCGGGCGTTGGCAAAGTGCCTCATACCAAGTTGGTGGTAGATTGACAGTTTCTTCAATCAAGACCTCTTCGGCCTCATGCGTATACTTTTTGCATAAAGTTTTTACTTCTTCAAAATCCGAAGGTTTTCGCACCATATAAACTTTAACTGGTTTCATTTGAGCGCCTCTTTCAGTTTTTGAATTTCAGCTTTTAGTTGTTTGTTTTCTTCTTCCAAAGCTTCAATTTCGCTCATATATGCCCAAGTGCCATCTTCATCGCAAATAGCAATTCGTGCATCAAAATCTGGGGCTTCTTTTGTTTCATGATACCAAGTAATTGTCATAATTAACTCCTTTCGTTACATTACAATGAATGCTTGGAAAAACGAAGAAGTCCAGTTAATTATGAAAAAATAGTGCTAGAACCTTGTAATTCATAAAACTTTCGGATAGAATGTAGAGAAATTACAATAAAAAGGATGCGATATGAGTAAAAAGAAGGAAATTGTTTATGTTTTACAAAATGAGGCTATGCCTGGCTTAATAAAAATAGGCATTACTCACGATGAACAAGTAGATAAAAGATTACAAACACTTTATACTACTGGTGTTCCTCTTCCTTTTGAATGTATTTGGGCTGGAGAAGTTGATGATTGTGCTGAAATAGAAAGCCTTATTCACAATGCTTTTAGTGATTTTCGTATCAATCCTAAACGTGAATTTTTTAAATTAAAACCAGAAAGAGTTATTCCTCTGTTAAAGAAATTAGCTTCTGCTGAAATAATGGCAAATAAAGTAGAAAAAATGTTTAACGGTTCTATTTCTGTTGCAGAAAAGGAAGCTGTTAAGCAATTTCATAGACCAATGCTTGACTTTAAGGAAATGGGAATATCTGTTGGAGATGAGCTTTTATATGAAAAAGATCCAACAATCAGAGTAACAGTTATTAGTAACAAAAAAATCAATTTTGAGGGAAAAGAATATTCTCTATCAGCTTTAACAAAAAAAATACGAAAACTTCCATATTACGTTGCCCCTTGTAAATATTGGTCGTATAAGGGTAAAAACTTAGACGATATATATAACGAAACGTACCCACTAAAATAACCAAGTGGTCTTTAGTTCGCAACCGTAGTCTGGTGATGGATATAGGGTGCGAGGTTGGGGATAGAGAAAAGCGCCTAAAATAGGCGTTTTTTGATTTTCTTGTTTTTCAATACGGTTAAGAGCGTTGGCAAGATGATTTGGGCCAAGAGTTTGAGCTGTTTTTCCATGTGTTCTCCTTTCAATTGAGGGCATCACCATACATGCTCTTATTTACAGATTTATCAACTTATATTTTGAAAAGGCGCATTTTTGACGATAAGCAACACCATTTTTGCATACAAGTCATTTACAAAAAGGGCCAAAAGTAAATGAATATATGCTAGTTTCCGTAGAAAATGAAAAAATCACCTGCATACTATTGTATGCAGGGTGTTACTTGATTTTTGAACGAAAAGTAAGTAATCCCATCACACCCAAATCATACACACTTTTTTGATCATCCCAGAAAATTTTTAAGGTCATCGTAATTACAAATGCACAATTTCCACATTCTGTCCTTGCTTTGCCAAATATTCCACCAGCAATCGCCGATGGCATTTTTCAGGTGTCGGTTCTGCACATAAAAAACAACAGTTATCCATATCTGGCGTCAATGTAAAATGACGTGCATGACAAATGCTATCATATTGCACAACATAATCATCCCAAGCAACACGCCCGTCTTTATAATCCCGTAGAAGTGTAGCTGTTGGTGCAAACTCTTTTCTGTTTTCGTAATCAATATGACATAGGACTTTTAAAAAGAAAGCAAAATCTTCTGATTTTGAAAATCCAGACAATTGAGTATTAGGCCACAAGCGAACATCAATCACTTTCTTAACATCAGAGTGTTTTAAAATGGTAAAAAACTCTCTGGCAGATTTCCCAGTAAAACCAATTGTATAAAGACGCATCGTTTTCCTTTCTTAATATAAGAATACACCATTACACATTAAAAAGCAATGATTGTTTTGTTTGTAATATGGTTTTGCAAGTCCTACACGTACATGAGCAAAAGTCAAGGATTTATTTTGCATACAAGTCATTTGCAAAACACCCCAAAAACAAAGGACAAACGCCTGCTTTTCGTTCAAAAATCAAGTAACACCACCATTTATTAAAAGAGGATGTTTCTATCCTCTTTTTTTTATACCTTGATGAGGGCGAGAAAGCTTAAGTAGTTGCGGGGTTTGTGAGATTCAATATTTCAATTATGATGTGAGCACATAAACCACCGCAGAGAGATTTTTTATTAAAATTAAGGAAAATAGATACTTTTGGATTGACCTCGTCCAAAACAAAAAACGCCTTATTTTCTTGTTTTTACAACATCGCCTTCAATAGTTTGTGAAAAACGTCCATATATGTATGGGAAATAAAATGCAAATGAGGACACACGAGCATTCGTAAATATATCACCATCTACTCTTGTAAATGCATCCTGCATCGCTGATTCAACATTTGGATTCATATCACCAACAGGAATAAGAATAAAAATTTGCCCGACTGACTTACCTTCTACATTCCTAATTTTTTGAGCGGTCTCAAGATTTATGTTGTCTAAATCAGCAATTTGATTTGAAATAACGGTAAATGTTCCTTGGTTATACGAACACGCAGAGAGCAAGGACATTCCTGCAACTAATGTTATCAGTTTTTTCATTTTCTATTCCCCTCCTGAGTGTTTACAACGGAACCACGTATTTCTAAACCTACTTGACCAACTAAAAACCACCAACCTGTTGAATATAAAGAAGCATCAATCATTAAGTCCCCATCCGCTTTTGTAAGGGCATCATCCAAAGCTTCTTTTAGAGTAGGAACACCTAAAGGGAAAAATAAAAATACAAACCTTGAAGATTTTCCTACAACATTCTTTGTCTTTGGTAGTTCGCTCACTTTTACATCTTTTGTCCGAATATTTCTATCGCTTATCATAGTCATACTTGCAATTCTTGTTGTGCAAGCTGAAAGGAATAGGGATAGTGTCAATATAAATAGTAATTTCTTCATTTGTTATCCTTTGTCATGAAAATTGTTATGTTTTGAGGGGTAATTTCGTATAATTCACTATTAATTCCATCTACGATTAAAGGAATAAAAATGAAAGGGATAGATAAAACAATATCAGCAGTTAAAACTCCAGGATTTAATCTACGTTGCATATAAAAATTTGAGTTTTTATATCCATCCTTTGTACAGGTTATAAAATTACCATCAATACCTTTATCAACCATAATATAACCTTTTTTCATATTCTGACTAACACCATTTAGCTTTATGGTTGTTTCTTCTTGGTCTGTTGATACATAAACTTTATCATAGCCCACATGTCCAATAGAGGTTATAGTACCGCACGCTGAGAGAAAAAGTATCAATCCTATGAGAGATAAATATTTAAAAGTACTTAAAGCCATACAATCCCTTTATTCTATTTGAAATTAGAAAGTTTTATAAAACTTTTGGATATATATTATAAAAACATTTGATAAAATGCAACCATTTTTTGTATTTTATTCTCCATTGTTCGCACCCCATATCCATCACCAGACTACAGCCAAAGAACCACAGGTCATCTGTAAAAGATATTCCTTTGATTGTTAAATATAAATAATCGCAAAATGGGTGTATTCAAATGAATGCACCCATTGATTAAAAGCAATCCCAATATAAAAATAGATCCCGAAAAAGAAAGAGGTAGTAAAATATCAATAAAAAAATCGTTCGAACAGGATGCAGCTTTTTCCACTTACAGGCAAACCAAATAGTTGGCAAAACAAAACATACACTAAAAAGTGAATTAAGAAAATAATTTAGACCGGATTCATAGTGCCATGCTCCGCAAAAAGCCTCAGCACCCCAATATTTAAACGGATCAATAAACACCATTTCTACAGCCGTAAAGATGCTACAAAAAGCTATAAATGCAATAAAGAATACATTAAGCCATACAAATAAATTGTAAGTTATCTTTTTTATTTTTTGCCAAGTTGACATTTTCTTTTTCATAAAAAAGATTATATCAAACGGACAGAAATTTGTCAACTTCGTTCCATAAAATGCACATAAGTAACTTGATTTTGTGCAAAAAATATGTTATACAAAAATGCAACAGATGGATGTCAACAATTTAGAATAAAAGATATAAATGATAAATACTAAAGTAAAAACAATACTAAACCTATTTTTGAAAATATTATGGAGTGTTTTTGCCATAATTGGAATTGTGGTTGTTTGTGGTATTCTTTTTTTGATTTTTGATGAAAAAGGAAGATGTTTAGATGCAGGAAAAGTATATGATCCTGAACAAAAAATATGCCGAGACGATTGTTTAACGTGGGATGACAAATTGGGTTGTATTCCAATCACTTTGGAAAATCAGGCAAAAAAAGAAAAAGAACAGCCTTTTTCATAAAAATAGAATAGGTCTATTTTACTTGATTTTTTGTGAATTAAAGGATATTCTGATTGAAAATCAGGAGGAAATATGTCAGGACCGGAAAGATTTAAAATACCCGTTGGAATTTTCATAATGTTACGCCAAGACGATAAAGTTTTGTTGCAGCTGAGGCAAAATTGCTCGTTCAGTGGATATTGGGGATTCGTTGGTGGCCATTTGGATGGGAATGAACAGGTTATATCGGCTGCCATTCGTGAAGCCAAAGAAGAGGTAGGTGTTGATATTCGCCCATCGGATTTGACCTTAAAGACCATTTGCCACAGTAATAAAGGCGAAGAGTACCTGCAATTTTATTTTGAATGTTGTAAGTGGTCAGGAGAAATTGAAAATAAGGAACCCCACAAATGCGAACGCTTAGAATGGCATGAATGGAATAACACCCCTGAACATACCTGCCCCTATTTAAAGGAAGCTGTGGATAAAATCAATTCAGGAATTTCTTTTTATGAGGATATATTCAATGAAAAATAAGCTCATTTATCTAACAACCAATCCACACCCAACCCATACAGCCACCGTTTAACTGGTGGCTGTTGCTTTAATTTTACTCATTTTTTATATTTGTTATACTTATCTAGCGTTCTATTTTAAGCATGAGGTTGTCAATTCTTGCGAACTTCGTTTTGGGTTGATTTGTAATAACAGCCCATTCATGCTCACCATGACTATAATGCCACCACTCTAACGGATAATTGACAAGACCGGCCAAAGCCATCAGTGAATAAAGAAGTTTTCTGTTTTCTCTTTGCGTTTGTGTCAATCCTGTCGCAAAAGTTGGAGTTTTTGGATTACTTGTATCCAGATAGCCTGTTCCCATATCCAACTCTTTACCATTTTTACATATAGTTAAATCCAGTGCGGCACCGGTTTGATGCCCACTACCGATAGTGTAAGGATTGGCAATACCTTCGTTGGCTTTTTCTTCCAACTGTTCCTGAGTCCAGTCCGGATGTTGTTTTTTTACCTTGGATATTTCTTCATTCCAAAACTGAATTTGTTTTTCCATTGACCGATATGTTTCAAAAATTTTGAATTGATATCCAGGGGGTAAAGATGCAGCAGATTTAGCCAATCGCTCTGTCACCATCGTCCGCAGGATAAAATATTCGCAATTTTTGTCCCGAATATATTTATGTGTGTCAAGATGTGTCAGTTGAGGTATTTTTTCTGTTTCTGTAATTTCAATAAGGGCACTTTTATCGCCGACTGTATGTTTATATTTCATGATGTATTCCTTTACTTTGTTGAATTTTTTTGTGATGAAAATTTACTGCTCAGATTTCTAATCTGTCAGAGGCAAACGAATAATGTAAAAAAAAGAATAACACCACTCGTCGCCGACTAAATTCGGCGACCTTTAAAAACAAAAAAAGTTTTTTTCATGTTAAACATATCTACATTATATCAGACAACAAAATTATTGTCAATCATAATGATTGTTTTTTTGTAATATTATGGTACATTTTATCCTTGGAGGATTATATCATGCAATTACCAGAACAAATTGAATCTGAAAGAATTATTTTAAAACACCCCCTAAAGCCGACCTTTAAATTGGCTGAGGAGCTTTACGCGATTGTGGATAAATCCAGAAATACCCTGCGCGAATGGCTTCCTTGGGTGGATAAAACGAACTCCCCCGAAGATGAATTTTCTGGCTATTTTATTGGAACTTACCAAAAATATTGGGATGAAGGAAGTGGCTCTGACTATCTGATTTATCAAAAAGAAACAAATCAAATTTTGGGTATTGTTGCCCAATGCCACTTTTATTGAAGTGGATGAGTGGATGAGTTGATGAGTGATGAGGAACAGGCAAAGCTGGGCTTATCCACCCCAACTAATTAAAAAAGTTGTCCAAATCGGATGACTTTTTATTTTTGAAAATCTTGATTTTGAATATGAATATATGTATAATATTCAAATACCAACAAAGGAAAATATTATGAAAACATTTATTTTGGTTGCCAATAAAGACGAAGCCAATCATCTTAATCAAATCGCACAGGAAAATCAAAATGTTCAAATATTGATTGTGGGCGAAGGGCGAAGCCATGTTATTTCAGATTTAGCAAATAACTTAAAAAACGGCACTTTTACTTCAAATGACAGGATAATAAATGTTGGATATGTAGGGGCGAACGGTTTAAAAAAAGGAAGCGTTGTTACAATTGAAAAAGTGCAACATTTATTTCCCAGCAAAACAATCAATGAATCAGAAATTGTTTTAAGCAAACCAAATTGTGATACTGAATGTATTAAATGTTATACAGCGGATAACTTTGTAAACAAAGATGATGTGGATATAAAAGATGCCTGTGTTATTGATATGGAATTGTATTATATTGCTCTGATATTTCCCGAAGTTGTTTCAATTAAAATTGTTTCCGATGAATTAAATTACAATGATTATAAGGTAGCTAATTTTAATGAATCTTGGGAAAAAGTCAGAAATATAATTAAAAAGATGATTTAATTTGTTCGTTGAATGTTGGGTCGCATTGATTGGTATGCAAAACAACTGAGTTCGCCTCTATCACAACAAAAAACCGCCCTATCAGGCGGTGTTTTTTTGGCGTGCTTGGCGAGATTCGAACTCACGACCTTCGCCTTCGGAGGGCGACACTCTATCCAGCTGAGCTACAAGCACAAAAGACAAGTGTATTATACACGCATCATTAAAAATAATCAAGTCTTTTTAATCCTGATATGGTGGACAAGTATAACCTTTTGGGGATAATGTAAAGATTTCATAGCCATCTTCTGTAATGCCTATCGTGTGTTCAAATTGGGCCGAAAGACCTTTATCCCGTGTGACAGTGGTCCAACCGTCTTGCAAAGTCAAAGTGTCACCAGAACCTGTGTTAACCATCGGTTCCACCGTAAAGACTAAACCTGGGACCAACTTTATACCTTTGCCCGGTGTGCCGTAATTTAACACATTGGGTGCACCGTGAAAAACACGACCGATACCATGGCCACAATAATCATGAACGGTTGAAAAACCTTCCCGATTAGCCACTTTTTCCATAATTGATCCGATATCGCCGGTTGTTTTATTGGGACCAGCCACTTGAATACCTGCCATCATGGTTTGATAGGTTGTTTCAACCAAGCGTTTGGCTTTTATTGACGGTTTGCCCACGTAATACATACGTGAAGTATCACCATACCAACCATCCACAATCACGGTTACATCAATGTTGATAATATCGCCTGATTTTAAAAACTTATCATCTGACGGAATACCATGACAAATCACATGATTGGGTGAGATACAGGTGCATTTGGGATAACCACGATATCCACGACAAGCTGTACGCCCACCGTTTTTTTTGATAAATTCGTCCATTAAATCATCCAAAGCCCCCGTGGACACGCCAGGCTTTACAAATGATGTGATATAATCCAATGTTTCGGCCGCCAAACGCCCCGCTTTACGCAGAGCCGGAAAATCTTTTAAAGAATAAATTGTTAAATCTGTCATAAGAGCAGTATATGTTTTTTTTAAAAAAAAGTCAATTTTTTTGCTTGCGTTTCGTATTTTTTTATGTTAGCCTAAAAGAAAAAACAAGGGAGGTCCTATATGAATAAATCTTTTTTTATTAAATCTTTATGTGGTTTTTCATTGCTGGCGACCATTTCATTGGACGCATCAGCGGCAACAACATGTAAGGCTGGTTATTATTTGAAAAATGATAAGTGCGTTATATGTCCGGCCGGTCAAATTAGTACCGAAGGAGCCTATAAAAGTTGTACAACATGTCCTGCGGGTCAATATGAGAAGGGTCATAAACTTTGTATTTCGTGTGAAGCCGGTTATTATTGTGTAGATGGGAAAAAGAATCGTTGTCCTGCGGGTTCATATTGTCCTGCCGAATCATCGAAACCAACGGCTTGTACAGGTAATCAATACACCAGAACAAGCGGTCAAAAAACATATAAAGTTTGTGATGGTGAAAGACAAATTGTAAATGAAAAACATACAGGTTGCATAACTTGTCCATCTGATCAAGAACCCAATGCGGAACATACAGCTTGTATCGGCAAATGTACAGCTGGTCAATATTACACTGCTGGTAAATGCAAGGATTGTGAAGCCGGTTATTATTGTGCTGATGGTAAAAAACGTACAGCCTGTTCGGCCGGTACCTATAATTCCAATACAAAATCCACATCAGCAGCGGCTTGTGTTGCCTGTGCGGGTAATCAATACACCAGCTCAAGTGGAGAAAAAACATACAAATTATGTGATGGTGAAAGACAAATTGTAAATGAAAAACATACAGGTTGCAAAACTTGCCCATCTGATCAAGAACCCAATGCGGAACATACAGCCTGTGTTGGTAAATGTACAGCGGGGCAATATTACACTGGTGGAAAATGTAAGGATTGTAATGCGGGTTATTATTGTGTAGATGGGAAAAAGAATCGTTGTCCTGCGGGTTCATATTGTCCTGCCGGATCATCGGAACCAACGGCTTGTACAGGTAATCAATACACCAGCACAAGCGGTCAAAAAACATATAAACTTTGTAATGGTGAAAGACAAATTGTAAATGAAAAACATACAGGTTGCATAACTTGTCCATCTGATCAAGAACCCAATGCGGAACATACAGCTTGTGTTGCCAAAATAAAAAAATGCACGGCAGATCATGGGGCAAAAACACCCACAGCCTGCAGTGAGGACAAACCGATTTGCGATCAAAACACAGGTGTTTGTCAGGCCTGTCCTTCAGGTTCCAAATATGCGAATGGTCAATGCGTTAAACCAGAACCTGTTTGTCCATCTGATCAAACATTGAATAAAGAAGGCAAGTGCGTTTGTAAGTCTAGATTACCCCAAAAACCGGATGGTGTATGCTTGACATCTTGGGAGGAAGTCGAAAAGATATCTTGTAAAGAAGGAAACTTTAATAGTGCTGCACAAGGTTTGATAATGAATGACGCTAGTAATATCCCCTATGCCGAATTTTATAATTTAATTTGTCGTAAATGCCCCGAAAATGCTACCTGCGATGGAATTAAACTCTTTTGTAATGAAGGGTATGAAAAAGAGGGAATCCAATGTGTTGAACATCAAAAAAAATGCACGGCAGATCATGGGGCAAAAACACCCACAGCCTGCGGTGAGGACAAACCGATTTGCGATCAAAACACAGGTGTTTGTCAGGCCTGTCCTTCAGGTTCCAAATATGCGAATGGTCAATGCGTTAAACCAGAACCTGTTTGTCCATCTGATCAAACATTGAATAAAGAAGGCAAATGTGTTTGTGCGTCTGGATTACCCAAAAAACCGGATGGTGTATGCTTGACATCTTGGGAAGAAGTCAAAAAGATATCTTGTAAAGAAGGAAAATTTAATATTATTGCAGAAGGTTGGGGAATGGGTGTTGGTGATATCCCCTATGACGAATTTTATAATTCAATTTGTCATGAATGTCCCAAAAATGCTATCTGTGATGGAATTAAAATCCTTTGTAATAAAGGGTATAAAAAAGAAGGAAGCAAATGCGTTGAACCGCAACCCATAACAGAATGTCAAGAATATAATGATCAAATGGACGTTGTGAATAGACCAGATTTAACCCCATGTCGTGATAATGGTTATTGCAAAAATGGGACTTGTATTCATTTGATTGATACGGGATTATGTAAAGAAAAATATGATGATCAAGTTATAAACAAACCAGATTATACCGACTGTGGTACGGGTTATTGCAGAAATGGGGTATGCATTCAATGTGGTGAAAATCAATACTATAATTCACAAACAAAAGCCTGTGAATGTCCAGGGGATTTGATATTACAAAACGGCATATGCGTTAGACCAGAACCAATCATTTGGTGTAAGCAGAATTTTACAGGTTCTGATACACCGAACTCTTGTCCGATTGACAGACCGATCTGTAAAAACAGCACATGTGAAAAATGTACCGCCGATGCTGATTGCTTGTTTGATACAGATAATGGCGTTCATCATCAAGGTGCCCGCTGTGATTCAAACGGTATGTGTGTTTGGGCTGAAAGCATTGCCTGTCCTGATCCGAATATGGTTGTAAATCCAAAAACATTAGAATGCATGTGCAGAGATGGATTTGTTGTGAAAAACGGCATATGCGTTAGCTCGGGTGGTGTAGACGGTGGTGTAAAGATTTCACATCTTGATAATGCTGTCGTATATCAAACAGGCGATAACGATTATCCTGTGAAAGCTGTCTGTCCCGCAAATTCAACATGCGTTTGGAATGTTAAATGTGGCAATGGATATTCAAATGTCAATGGTTCGTGTATAAAAGCTGTTCAATCAGTTGGTGGTGCTGTTGGTGTTGGTACTGTTGGTGGTGCTATTGCTAGTGGTACAAACTCAAGCATCTTAAACACCACAGGCACACTACAACAAAGCGAAGGGGAAAGAGTAGAGATTGCTTCTGCTGAGATATGCAAAAAAGGACAATATACAAATAATCGGGGTAATTGTGTTACTTGTCCGGCTGGTTATTATTGTCCGGATCCCGCTGGTACAGCAAAACCATGCCCTGCCAATACATACAATCCCAAAAAAGGATCAACAGCGAAAACTGCATGTTTGAAGTGTTCTTATTCAACGAATCTAGGATCTTCTACGTGTGAACCGTCGTTGTTAAAAAAATAACTTATCTTGTTAAAAAAAGGCCGGGAAACCGGTCTTTTTTATTTATCCAGACAAATGATTTGACCGGTATCATTATCGATAATCAGCCAATCTGTTTTGTCTGAAAGTGTGTTTTGCATTTCTTGAAAATTTTGACACATCTTTGTAAAATCCGATGAAACACGATTATCCCATAAAACAAAATTGGGATTGTTTGTAGTGTTTTCATTATTATCAACCGTTTTATCCATATTTTCGTGTTTCATTTATTTCCTTTTGTTGTACACCTATTAAAAGAATAAAAAGCTAATATATGCAACTTTTAAATGAAAAACAAGTTGAAAATTAAAAAAAACAATCCCATGTAAAAAAAGTCCATTTAACAAAGGAGGAAATATGAATTGGATAACAAAAACTTGTTTGCTGTTGATGGCAATCGGCGGTTTAAACTGGGGATTGGTTGGAATTTTTAATTTTGATTTAGTGGCTTTTTTGTTTGGGCCAATGACAGTCTTATCCCGCGTTGTTTATACTTTGGTTGGTATAGCCACTATTTGGGCGATTATCGATTATTTTTATTCCCCCAAAATAATGGTTGAAGAATAGGCAAATATTTAAAATAAAACAGCCATCTGAACGGTGGCTGTTTTTTCTTGACAATTTTGTAAAAAGATAATAGTCTGATTCAACAGGGAGAAAAATCATGCAAAGTCGTTCGCATCAAAGCGGTAAAACGATATTGGAAATGTTGGTCGTATTGGCCTTGGTTTCTTTGATATCAATTGGTGCTTTCATTGGATATAATTTTGTAAGTAACAAAGCTAAAATTCATTCTTTGGCACAATCTGTTATGGGATTTGTAAAAGAACGTCAACATGCGAATGTGGATAAGCAGGTTGTCCAAGAACGGAACGTTAAAGGTCCGTTTGATATCGCAATAACAATTGGTACAACACCTGAAAAATCAGAAGAACCAGAAACTAAACAAGAAGAAGTGGAACAGATGATGGCAACCAATTTTTTTTGGGTTGTGGTTGCTGTTCAAAATGAAAGCCTGTGTTCAGAGTTGTTGAGAACCGACTTGATTCAATCTGAAACAAAAAAAGGGAATTGTTCGGAAGGTGATGTTACATTTTATTTCAAAAAGAACCCTAATAAAAATTTATCATTTCCTTATTATAAGGGTGAAGATGGGGAATTAAAAGATTGTCCCGAAAATGCTGTTTGTTCTGTGGATGATTTTACCTGTATTGAGGGTTATTATAAAGACGGTAATGAATGTGCCGAATGCGGTGAAAATGTAAAAGTCTGTGATGACAAGGATAACCCCACCGAATGCGAATACGGATATTATTTAAATGATGGCGAATGTAAAGTGTGTCAGGACGGAATACCCGAATGTGACAAAGACAACCAGCAATGTGAATCCGGTCAATACAAAAAAGATGGTGCATGTGTACCATGTCCCGAACATTATGAAACCTGTGATACTGAAACAGGCGATTTTACCTGTATTGAGGGTTATTATAAAGACGGTAATGAATGTGCCAAATGTGGTGAAAATGTAAAAGCCTGTGATGACAATGGCAATCCCACCGAATGCAAAGAGGGCTATTATTTAAAAGATGGCAAATGTGAACCATGTGATGAAGGTGTTGCCGAATGCGATAATACCGGCAAGCCCATTAAATGCGAAGAGGGATATTACAAAGAAGGTGATCAATGTGTACCATGTCCCGAACATTATAAAACCTGTGATACAGAAACAGGCGAATTTACCTGTTCTGATGGTTATTATAAAAAGGGTGATGAATGTGTTGAATGTGATGAAAATGTAAAAACATGCGATGATGACGGCAATCCCACCAAATGCAAAGAGGGTTATTATTTAAATGATGGCGAATGTAAGCCATGTAAAGCCGGAGAAACGTGTGAAGGATGTGCCGATCCGCAATATCCGAATTGGGATGGTGAGGAATGTGTTTGTACACAAACGTCTTGTTCATCAGATCGTGTATGCAATACAGATGGAATATGTGTGAAAATAATTGATCCGAGTTCTTGTCCCGAACATTCATCCGAAACAGTGCGAGAAGGCTATCAAATTGGCACTTCGGATTGTTATTGCGAAGAAGGTTATCGCGTGAATGATGATGACACAGGTTGTACAGCTGATGATAATTCACAATGCCCAGAAAACAGTTCAATTTTATCGGATGGGGAAGATTCGGCCGGTCGGGAACAAACGAATGTTTCAGGATGTTATTGTAATTCGGAAGTCCCGTATTGGAACGGTGAAGAATGTGTGAATAATCCCAACCCTGATTCATGTCCCGAACATTCATCCGAAACAGTGCGAGAAGGCTATCAAATTGGCACTTCGGATTGTTATTGCGAAGAAGGTTATCGCGTGAATGATGATGGTACAGGTTGTACAGCTGACGCTAATTCACAATGTCCACCAAACAGTTCAATTTTATCGGATGGGGAAGATTCGGCCGGCCGACAACAAACGTCTGTTGCGGGATGCTATTGTAATAAAGATAAACCGTATTGGAACGGCAAAGAATGTTCGGAATCGGATTCTTGTACACCCGATTCCCCCGGTTATGCCGTGAATGATGAAAGATGTTGTGACCCCGATGAAATAATGGTGCAAGGTTATTGTTGTTCAAATGATGCTCCGGCGGTTTATTATAAACCCGGGAATACAGATGAAAGAACCTGTTGTTCGGGCAAATCAATCAAGGGGCGTTATATTCCGGGTTCTGGATTTATATCGCATGCAACAAATCTGTATGATTATTGTTGCCCGATGGAGGCCCGGGGTTACGGATATAATCCCGAAACAAAAACCAAAGAATGTTGTATGGCAAAGGTTTTCAGAAGCAAGACCGCCCCGGACGGCAATGAATACAATGCCGTTTCCGCCTATTGTTGTCCGGCGGATTCCGAGGCCTATTCCGTTTCGGATAAAAGATGTTGTACAGCGGATGAAATGTTGATGGAAGATCATTGTTGTCCGTCCGATGCATCGGGTTATGCGGTGAAAGATGAAAGATGTTGCACCGCCAATGAAATAGAAGACAACGGACATTGTTGTCCGGCCAATTCCACGGGATACGCGGTGAATGATAACAGGTGTTGTGAAGTTGGCGAAACATTGACACCGGAAGGATATTGTTGCCCATTTGATAGCACAGGTTATGCGTTGGAAGACAAAAGATGTTGCGTGCCGGGTGAATCGGTGATGGATGGATATTGTTGTGCATCGGGAACGGTTGGCGTGTGTTATGCCCCGGGTGCCAGTGGTACAAAAACATGTTGTTCGGGAAAATTGGAAAAATCCCGCTATACCCCCGGTGACGAAATTTACCCCAATGCCGTTCAATTTGAATATTGTTGTCCGGCCAATACCACAGGTTATGGATACAATCCCGAAACACAACAAGTGGGATGTTGTACGGGCAATATTTTTGGTGAAAAAATAGCCCCGAACGGTTATAAATACAGCTATGATTCGGCCTATTGTTGCCCATCCGATTCCACGGGTTATGCCAAAGAAGAACAACGATGCTGTGGTGCGGATGAAGTGGAAATCGGCGGTCATTGTTGCCCATCAGGAACCACGGCATATGACGGCCAATGTCGGGCAAATTGCGATATTTCAGTCGATGGGCGTTGTTGTGTTTCATCAGGTTATCGAACGGAATGCGATGGTAGTGATTGTGATAACAACCCTACTCACTGTGCCTACAGTCCTATCTGTCATCAGACTCTCTTTCCATCTGTCGCGGTAGGCCGATGTGTCTTTGAAGTGGTTAACCAGGGAGCACGTGTGTGTGGGACAGATAAAGAAGGGGGAAGGATCTGTTGTAACCATATAGCTACTAAAGGGTCCTCTATCCATCATGAATGTCTGGATGGTCCGCATTGGTCTATTGCCACGGGTCCTTCTTCAAAGGCGATATTCCTTCACGATCCGGAAGAATATTATAAAATGTATCCAATGTTAAGGTAATATCAATCAAGTTTAAACGGTTTAATCTTGTCTATAATCGTTTAAATTATCCTGATACATTTTCCAAAACATCTTTTCATGGACATGACCAAAGACAGAAATCAGATGTAATTTTGATTTGGGTAAGGCTTTATGTAAATCATACGCTTGATACATCGGGCAACACGGATCCCATCTGTCTTGATAGATTTGTACAGGAATATCTTTAATTTTTCCACAATTTGCCAAAATTTGATTTTCCTTTAAAAAGAAATCGTTCAATTGGTAATGCATAAAAACACGGAACCTTTGGATTTCTTTATCTGTATATTCACGTCCGTCAAAAGTATATGACAAAGCCCCATCAGATGTTTGACTTTCCAAAGATTTGTAATACTTCATGGCTTTTTGCTGGTCAGAATGCTTTTCAGAAAAAAGCAATTTGCCAAAATATTTATCCGGGCTTTCTTTTCCCGCAATTTTCTGTAATTCATCCCACATATCCGGATAAAATAAAGGGATGATAGGGGTAAGGTATTCTGCATCCTTTTTGCGGCCCAAAAAGATCGCATTGACAATAATTTTCTTCACCCGCTTCGGATAAGTTTCAGCAAAAAACAAAGCACAGGTGGAACCCCAGGAACATCCCGCCACCACTACTTTTGTTTTTATTTGCAGATAATCCAGCAATCTGTTAGCATCTTCGGCTGTTTTTTGAATGGTATTATTTTTAAAAGCATCCTTATATTCGGATTTACCGCATCCCCGTTGATCAAAGATGATAACGCGATACTTTTTTAAGTTATAGTTATAGGCATAGGAAACGCTGGCACCACTGCCAGGGCCACCATGAAAACAAATGACAGGTTGTCCTTTGGGATTTCCTATTTCCTGAAAGAAAATTTTATGTCCATCTTGTTCGGGTAAATAACCGGTATTATATGCCTTGATAAAACGATTACGTAAATGATATAAAAAATGCGCCATGGTGCCTCCTGTTTTTGTCAGGATATATAATTATTTAACAAAGGTCAATATCTTTTGTTTGTTTTCATACCGATTTACAAAATCATCCATTAAAATAAAACAAAAGAAAAAATCGCCATTTCTGATGACTTATCTAAACTGGTGGAGGAGGTCTTGCAGGACACGGACTAAAATTTTAATTAAATAATTTCTTTAATGCCCATTTGAATTTACAACTGATATCTGGTTTTCCATTTTTAAAAGAAGAACATTCTGATTTTAAATTTCCGTTTATTTCATATGTTTTACATAGATAGGGTTCACCATTTTTGAAAAAACATTTTAATTTTAAATTTCCGTTTTCATAATACACTTTCCCTTCGCCCTCTATTATTCCATTCTTAAAGTTTCTTTCCTTGTGTAAATTTCCGTTTTGATAATATGATTTTTGAACTCCGTCTAGTTGGTCATTGACAAAAGACAATTCATCTTTTAATTGCCCGTTTTCATAATATGTTCGAGCTATACCATTCTTTTTTCCATTAGCGTAAGTCAGTTCTTTTTCTAATTTTCCATTTTCATAATACCCCCTTGCAACACCTTCTATTTGTTTTTCTCTGTAATGAATTTCTTCTTTTAAGTTTCCGTTTTTATAATATTGAGCTGCACATACAAGATTTCTTTCTTCATCAGAAACAACGCAAAAATCAACATAATTACCCGGCTCCCCAACAGAGCAACACTCAGCCATTGCAAAATTTATTGGTACAAAGACAACAAGACAAATATACAAAATAATTTTTTTCATAGCAGATTCCCTCCTATTTTAGTCGTTTTTCAGTTTACATACAATAAGATCTAATTGCAAGATAAATTTCTAGGAAGAGTTTGTGTCATCCCAATGGTCGGATATTGATTTCAAAGGACTTTTCTTAATAATTAGTCCGTGTGGGTGGAAAATTTGATGATTTTTTATCGGTTGTACACGGACTCGTGTATTTTTATCTGTCATGCCCCACTTGATGGGGCATCCAGTGGTTGTATATTCCTTATTATTATGTGCTTACGCATTGGATTCCCGATCAGGTCGGGAATGACACCAAATAAAAAAAAGCGTCTTTTTCAGACGCTTCCAATAACTGGTGGAGGAGGTCTTGCAGGACACGGACTTATTTTTTTGTTGAAATCCTATTTTTAATAAAGTAAAATAGAATGAGAAAGGAAAGATAAATATGGATATAATTTTATTTGCACCTATACTCATTTCTATTCCTCTTGTCATAGCTTTAAGAAAGAATATAAGCTGGCTTCGCTTTATACTCGTTCTTTTATTTTTGCTATCAATATTTGTCATTGGACCCATAGGATTTTTTTTAGCATTTCTGCCTATATATCTGCAAAAACAAAGCAAGCCTAAACCTTCATCTACCCAAGAATTAAAATTAAAATTATCAAAGATTATACTCCTTATTGCTATTGTTTTAAACACTGTTTTAATTTTGTTTTTCTTTGTTCAATTTATAGAAGGGTGTATTTTTGTCTTACATTCCTTTACATCTGCCATTTCATCATTGTCAAGATAGTACAACAGTTGTGCAATTGGTCTTAAAAAAACATCATTGATAGATGAGGGTTTGGTAAAACAGGTCCGTGTGGGTGGAAAATTTAGTGATTTTTTTGCCTGTTGCACACGGACTCACCCATCCTTCTCTGTCATGCCCCACTTGATGGGGCATCCAGTGGTTGTATATTCTTTATTATTATGTGCTTACGCATTAGATTCCCGATCAGGTCGGGAATGACACCAAATAAAAAAAAGCGTCCTTTTCGGACGCTTTCAATAACTGGTGGAGAGGGGTGGATTCGAACCACCGAACTCAAAAGAGGGCAGATTTACAGTCTGCTGCCATTAACCACTCGGCCACCTCTCCTTAAGGTGTTGGATGTTATTATGCCTTATTTTTTTTAAATTGTCAAGCAAAAAAAGATAATTTTATTGACTTATAGCTAAAATCAAAATATAATTACCTTGATTAAAGGGGGGAGAAATGTTAAAAGCACCAGTTGAATTATCCCAATGGATAAAGCAAAAAAGTAAAGCCAAAGAAAGCCAAAAAAATTTTTTAAACCGTTTAGCAGATGATAAAAAGATGTGTTCGGCTTTCGTGGATTTTGTGGCCAAAAATCCCCGTTTAAATAAAAGAATTTATCGCTTTTTATCCCAAGTAATTGATTCCAAAACATGGAATGATTGGCAAAAACAATATATTTTGACATACAATGAATATATTCAAAAAAAATGGCGTCAGGCCAAAAAAGTAGAGGATGCTTTAAAAATTATACCGAACTTTTCACCTTGGGCTTTAAAGGATCGCTTTGGCCCAATCAGTTTAGGAAAAGTGCCAGATGTTTTTGGAGATGAAAAAACTTACTTTAAGTTCTTGGAAAAAATCAGAAACTGCGAAGTCGTTCAAAATTATAAGCAATTAAAATCTTTGGAAAACAATTTGAATGATTTTGCAAAATACTATCCCGAGGTCAAAAAAATAAATTGGTTCAACATGGATGAACGCACACATTTTTTATCCAAGCTGATGTTTGAAAAAACAGGCCGACCTTTTTTTATTCGCAATAACAACAAAAAATATAAAGTTCAATTTTTATGCAATCCTTTTTCGTGCAAAATGGTGTTTGAGGTAAAAACAACCGACAATGAAAGCTTCATTTTGAAAATGACACTGAACCCCATTGTTGAAATTTTAACGGATGATCAACGCAAAGAAATGGAAAATCAGGCCATTCGGGCGGATTCGCCCTTTACCAATTCCATGATGGAATTTTATTTAAAATTAAACAAATGCCCCCATGTATGCGATATCCAACATTACACCAGCCTGTATGAAGTGGTCTTATACAAAAAAGAAAAAGGCACGCCTTTGTCGGCCTTGGGAAAAACGTGGGATTTTTATAATTTAAACAACAAACTTTTAAAAGATGCCAATCGTTTGGGAATTTACATCAATGATGTTTCTTTATCCAATTTTATTTTAACGGATCAAAATATGGTTAAAATTATTGATATCGGACACGCCAGCTTTGCCAATCCTTTGACGCAAGGCATCCCCGGTTTGACATTTACTTTTGGCAACTTATCCGGTCAGGATTATTTAACCCATTTTGGTGTTTTAAGTATGGAGGATTGATGTATCAAGCTGATAAATCATATATTCAGGCTTTGGCCAATGGCTTAAAAATTTCCGATTTGTCTTTGTTGGACAATGTCATGGGTCCCAATGAATTAAAGGCAGTTTTAAAAAAAGCGACTTTGGATGATTTTGTGGGCAAAAATGCATGGATAAATCTGCACACACATTCATCGGCTTCGGACGGCAGGCAGACCCCAACACAATGGTTGGAAAATGCCCATCAATGGCAAACAAAACAAAACATTAAACAATACGTTATTGCACTGACCGATCATGATTGTATTGATGGGGTGATTGAGGTATTAAAAAAGTTGGTTCTAAATCCGAAAAAATATCAAAACTTAAAAATCATTTTGGGTTGTGAATTGAGCGTGGCATTTCAAAATGAAACAACTCGTTTACCACTGGATTTTGAAATGTTGCATTATGGCCTCAATCCGTTTGATACAACTTATCAACAGATCTTAAAAAAACAGACGAACAAACGCAAAAAAGCTTTACCGATTATCTTTAAAAAATTTAAAGAAAAATATCCTGATATAAAAGGTGATTTAAAAGATTTTAAAACAACTCGATTTTATAATGCCAATGTCAAAAAAGGATTAGGAACTAATTTGCCCTATGATATCTGTTCCTATTTTACCTTTAAAAATCCAAACTCATTTAATGATGAAATGCGTTATTTCGTGTTTTCTTTCGGTGATAAAAATCAAGCCCTTGATTTGTGGCATTTTGCACCTGATTTAATGAAAATCGTTAAAGCACAAAAGTTTGGTTTTACATCAATTGCACATCCTTATCGCATTCAATTAAAGGATCGTATTTCGGATGATTTTTTACATCAACATCCTTTTGATACAGCCGATTGTTTTATTGAAAATTTATTCAATAAACTGGCCGATTTCGGGGTGGAAGGTGCTGAATTATACTATGGCAATTTAAACCCTGAATTGCAACAGGCCTTTGATAGTGTTTGGTATCACCACTGCATCCAAAACGATACACAAGGATGGATAAACATCATTATCAATCGGGCAAAAGGGGCCTTTAAAATCATCACGGGCGGCAACGATAATCATTATTGTTTTTTGGGAACAAAGCGTGAAAGATTAAAGCGAGAATCTTGGGATAAATTGATTCAATGTTGGCAGTCATGTCAGGATTTAATTGATCAGGGCTATCACATTTTGGATAAAGAAGTAACAATGGGATTGCCCGGTCCCTGTATGCCGGCCATTTCAAATGAACAGGATATCGGTATCGGTTCGCCCTATGGTTTGGGGGCAAAACGGGTGTGGGATTTTTGGGGTAAAAGTTTACACAAAATTTTGTTAGGCCCCGATGGCAAAACAACACCTGTGGCAAAACATTCACCTTATGTTTCGGATGTTAGACCGAATCCGTTTTTCATACCCGTTGAATATCTGAATCAAAAAGGATTGATTTCAAACGAAGATTTAAAAACAGCTCTTCAATATGAAAAATCTGTCGGTAAAATTGATTTTAATCAGGTGGAAAAAACGTTTAAAATGCTTTTAAAAAAAGCCCATAAAAATGCTAACACAAAAAAATCTTTTGATGATTTTACGGATGAATTGGCCAATCGTATTAAAAGGCAAAATAAATATCCTTATATTGCCGATTTACAGGTACAAATTCCCCAATCAATCATTGAAAAAAATGAAAAATTATTTTTGACGGATTTTACATTGGGTTCCCCACCCGATTCTTTTTCGGATAAAGCACGCAACTGGGGTTTTCGGGTATTAAATCCAAAATACCTGTGGGATAAAAAAGGTCAGCTGGGTGTTGGCGGACGGTTATGGCGTGATATTTTGGCCCGTGCCGTATCAG
Organism: Alphaproteobacteria bacterium; assembly: GCA_045611705.1. Lineage (GTDB taxonomy): Bacteria > Pseudomonadota > Alphaproteobacteria > CAAHEQ01 > UBA3637 > UBA3637. The sequence continues at coordinate 22,653 of JAZKXR010000006.1, forward strand.
GTGCCAAAGGCGGTTTGCGTATAGATCATTTTATCGGCTTTGTAAATCCTTATGTGATTTCACAAAATCCCGAAATTAAAGACGGGCGATTGTATTCATCCTATTATCATCCCAAATTGGGGCAATACGCATGGGAAGATGAAAAAGATTTCGGCAAAATCATTGAAACAATTGTCTTACCTGTTTTGCAAAAAGCTGGTTTAAGCACCAATGATTTATATCCCGAAGATATCGGTTCACGCCCCGAACAAATGGATGAAGTTATGGAACGCTTTGGATTGGGGCGTTTATTGGTGGCCCAATTTAAACAGGTCAACAATCCCACACATATCTATCAATTGATGAATGCCAATCAAAATGATATCGCCAGCTTGGATACGCATGATACGCCATCCATACAAATGTTTTTTGGTGCATTGGATGATGCCAATCGTTATACACACGCCGTCAATTTGGCCCGTTCTTTACGTTTTAACTATAACGATTCATTAAAATCAACCGAACAATTGGTGCGAATGCAATGGGCGGAATTATTGGCCTGCCCCGCCAAAAGAGTTCAGGCTTTCTTTACATCATGGACCGGACAAATCGGCCGTTATAATGAACCGGGAAATCCCGATAAATGGCGTCTCAGATGTATCAATGATTTTGATAAACTGTATTTTGAAAATTTGGGCAAAGGTTTGGCTTATAATCCGTTGGATGCGATTGCTTTGGCCATCTATGCCCGAGGGGATGATTTTTACAATCAACACAAAGATTTTGTGGCACAATTACGCCAAAAAGAAAGCGAATTGTTCAACTGTGTTTACTTATGGAAAAATAACTTTTAAAATTGACTTTAAACTGCTTTTATGTTAAAATACCTGTATTCAACGCAACAAAAGGAAAGGATCACCCATGCGTCAATCAAAACTTATATCAAAAAAACATAAAGAAAAACCCGCCGAAGCCACTTTGGCCAGCCATATTTTTTTATTGCGTGGGGGCTATATGCGTCCCTTGGCCAACGGCATTTATTCGTTATTGATGCCGGGTAAACGTATACAACAAAAAATTGAAGCCATCATCCGTCAGGAAATGGATAAAGTGGACGGACAGGAAGTAATGATGCCTGTTGTAATGCCCAGGGAATTATGGGATGAAAGTCAACGGTGGGATTCGGTTGGTCCTGAATTGTTGCGTTTTAAGGATCGTACAGGGCATGATATGTTGTTGGGTATGACCCATGAAGAAGCCTGTACCGCTTTGGCCAGAACCGAAGCAACCAGCTATCGTGATTATCCGTTTATGATGTACCAGATTCAAACAAAATATCGTGATGAAGCCCGTTCCCGTGGTGGTTTGATTCGTGTGCGTGAGTTTACCATGAAAGATGCCTATTCTTTTCACATTGATGAAGCGGAATTGGATGCCTATTATGAACGGGTGGCCAAAGCCTATCACACCATCTATCGCCGTATTGGTTTGCCCGAAGTGGTGGCTATTCAATCGGATACCGGTATGATGGGTGGAAAAGTGGCCCATGAATATCAGTTGGTTACCGATTGTGGTGAAGATAAAGTCGTGGCGTGCGATAAATGTCATTCATATTGGAATGCCGAGGTAGCCACAACAAATTACACCTATGAATCAGAAGAATTATTACCGTTGGAAGAAGTTGAAACACCCAATACAAAAACAATTGACGATTTGGTTCAATTTTTGGGTATTCCTGCCACAAAAATGGCAAAAATCGTTTTCTATACCACTGAAAAAAATGAAACAGTAGCAGTAATGATTCGTGGGGATTTAGAGGTCAACGAAGTGAAATTAGCCAAAGTTTTAAAATGTCTGTTTAACTTTGCCACCGATTCAGAAATAATGAATGTTGGTGGTATTCCCGGCTTTGCCACAGGTATGGGATTAAAATGTCCTGTTTATGTGGATAAATCCGTATCAAATGCTTTTAACTTGGTTTGCGGTGCCAACAAAGAAGGCTTCCATTTGAAAAACTTTAATGTATCCCGTGATTGCCCCAATGCCGAAATCGTTGATATTGCCACTGTTTGTGCGGGTGATATTTGCCCCAAATGTGGTGCACCATTGCGTTTGACCCGCGGTATTGAAGTCGGCAACATCTTTAAGTTGGGCACAAAATACACCGAATCCATGAAAATGACCTATACCGCCGAAGACGGTACACAAAAAACACCGTTGATGGCCTGTTACGGTATTGGTGTAGGCCGTTCGTTGGCGTCCGTTATTGAAGCACATCATGACGATTACGGTCCCATTTGGCCTTTGTCCATTGCACCGTGGCAAGTTCAAATCAATGCAATGGGTATGGATAAAGACGGTATTCAGGAAACGGCCGAAAAATTATATGCAGATTTGGAAAAAGCCGGTATTGAGGTTTTATATGATGATCGCAATTTATCCGCCGGTGTTCAATTTGCCGAAGCCGATTTAACCGGTATTCCTTTGCGTTTGATTGTGGCCCCCAAAGCATTAGCCCAAGGTATGATTGAATACAAAGTGCGTGGCACGGATGAACGTGGTTTAATTCCTGTGAATGAAGTCGTCCAATTTACACAAAATTGGATTGATCAGGAAATGAAAAAATACCTTTAATTTCGTTCAGCTTAATTAAAGAATGATTATTTGTCTTTTTGTTTGTCAAAAAGATATTTTGAACGTTGCCTTTTTTGAATTTCTTTTTTTAAAAAATTGTGTTCTTCTTTGGGTAAAAAAGCACGACTTAAAGTGTATAAAACCGCCAACCATTCAAGCGTAGTTTTAAATTGACGAATATTTTCGCTATCACGGGAATCAATTTGAATACCCGTTCGTTGAGTATATTTTTTTTGAAATAAAGAAATATCAGATGGATCTTCATATAACAAAGGTCTGAATTCCCAAAAATAATCACCGCGTCCAAATGTATCAAAATCCAAAATACCAACCAATTGATTTTTATCATTCAAAATCACGTTTCCACAATGTAAATCAGAATGCGTTAAGACCGATGTTTTTTCGGCACTTTTTCCCAATCCCAGAACAGGATTATGAAGCAGTTTGCGAAAATTTTTTTTCTGATGATAAGTTGGGTTTGGGGCAATTTTTTTAAAAAAATATTTTTCCAGAATTTCCTGTTTTGTCGGCAATTCAAACGGAAGTTCTTTTGGTTGAACGCGATGAATTTGATGAGCCGCATCGGATAATTGTTCAAAAAAAACATCCTTAAATTTTATATCCTTTTGCGAAAATTCAAAAGTGTTTGAAATACAGACGCCGTCTATCTTTTCATACCAAGAAGAAACCAAGGTTTTTTTTTGGGCATCTTGAACGGTTGAAATTTTTGGTATTGGTATTTGAAAAGAAAGTTTGTCCTGTAAAACCGGCATATACTGACTTTGACGCAACCAATCATCCGGATTTGTTTTTTCCGATGGAAATTTAACAATATAACGATGATTGGCCATATAATTATAGGCCATTTGCCCTGGTAATCTTTCCAATGAAGTAACCGGCTTGTCCAAAGTTTGTTCAGCCAGATTTACAACAAAATCTTTATTATCGGCCTGATCGCGTGTTAGGTACATTTTTTCCCTTTTGAATATGGGAATTATAACACGAAATGCGATTTTTGTCAATATTTTGCTTTTCTTTGGCCTGACGTTCCTTTTCTTCTTGAATTAAACGCTGCATAATATGCATTGTTTCTTCGGGGCCCGAAACAGAATAAATAGAACCGCCACAATCTACGACTTCATGTGCAATAGAATTATCGTTACCACGCTTATAAATACGATCACCAAAATAAACAATATGGTATTTATCTTTATAATGTTGAACAACCTGAGCCTTATCACAACCTTTTTTCACAATATCAACCGAAATTTGACCACCGAAAGTAAAGTTGTATTCAGGATGCTGTTCCACCAAATGATCAATAATCCAACGACGTTGACCTTTCTCATTATCCCATTGGACATATTCCTGACGATCCTCCAAAGAAGGTTCACCAATTTCCGGGCGTCCCAACATGGTAAAATTAATCGCACAATTGGCATTAATTTCATGATGACGTGGGAAAGATTTATGATATTGTACAGGACAATTTTTCAAAATATCCTGCATTATCGGTGAAAATTTATCAAAATCAATACTGTTGTGCGAATTATGCAATTCTTTACCGCAATTATACAAAATATTCCCCATACAGCACCAATAATCAATGTTTGGGTTATTCAATAATTCCGGTGGCATTTGTTCCACCATATCCTTATAGGGAGAACCTGTCACAATGGCAAATTTAAAAGTGTTGGCAAATTCCACCATTGTTTTGGCCATTTCACCACGAATCGGTTTTCTGGCAACTGTTAAAGTGCCGTCATTATCTGATAAAAATACTTTTGGTTTTTGCATTATTATATCCTTTTTCTGATTGAAACAGTATGCCATAAAACAACAAAAAAATCAACACTTCATCAAAACAAAAAGCCCCCGAAAAACAAGGGCTTTTAAATTTGGTAGCGGAAGAGGGACTTGAACCCCCGACACAAGGATTATGATTCCTCTGCTCTACCAACTGAGCTATTCCGCCGAAGCATAGTTATTTTACTCTACTTTTTTGCACTTGTCAACAAAAAACTTGATTTTTACAAAAAATTATGATAATTTATTTACTATATTATCTCGCTTATCAGGAGGTCCCCATGGCAGAAGTTTTTTTTCAAGGTCCCTTTGGGCGTTTAGAGGGCCGCTTTTTTGAATCAGAAAATCCAAAAGCACCATTTGTGTTGGTTTTACCGCCCAGCCCCATTCAAGGTGCCACAATGAACAATAAAGTTACGTATGCTATTTTTCAAGCCTTTGTCAATTTGGGTTTTTCGGCACTACGTATCAACTATCACGGTGTTGGTCGTTCGCAAGGCCAAATGGATGGAAGCGGTGCCGGTGAATTATTGGACGCCATCGCCGCATTGGATTGGTTGCAATCCCACGATATTGATTCCAACAAATGCTGGATTGCCGGCTATTCCTTTGGTTCATGGATTGCAGCACAGGTATTGATGCGTCGTCCCGAAATTCAAGGTTTTGTTTTTGCAACACCCCCGACAAATCTGTATGATTTTAACTTCTTATCACCCTGCCCTGCTTCCGGTGTTATCGTTCAAGGCAGTGCCGATAACGTCGTAGATGAAAAAACTGTCGCTTATTTGGCAGAAGAATTGGATTGCACGGAAAATATCAATATTGATTACAGATTGTTGGATGGCGTAGACCATTTTTATACAAACGCCTTAAAACCTTTGCACGATTCCATTGTTTCGGCAATTCCTGATTTAAAATTGAAAAAAGTCAAACGGGGCAAAAAATTTGCAAAAGCAATCATCCCGAATGATGATTATTAAAATCATTTAAATAAATTATCTTTTCAATCTTGAAATTGACAAAAAAACATTCTGTGGTATAATATGTATCACAGGAGTTTTTTTATGACTAAAACAAAACATTCTTTTACAAAAGACGAAAAAACAACTTTAAAACAATCCTTTTTGGAATTAGCCGCCGTATGCAATCCAAATGGTTGTGTTTTTCCCGAAATAACAATAGATAACACAGCCGATTTATCGGATTACGAAAGATTTGAATTGGAAAACGGCACACCTGTTGATATGAACGCATGGGATTTTGATGCCAATTGGCGTCAAGATCATGGCATCCAAACAATCAAAACCCCGAAAACTGAATGGTATTATAACTTTCGTTCATTTCCTTATCTGTTTTCGGCCGATGGACAAAAAAGAGCTGCTTTTAATTTAATGAATTGCCCAGCCGATTTTGATGTTTTAAGTATTCAAGGTGTCAAACAAAGCCTAAAATCCGCTTTAAGAAAATTTGATGATAATCCCAATCCGTCTTTTTCGGATATTGCCTCCTCTTTTCCCCAAACGGTATTAGACCGTATTTTTAACAAAAAATTTCCAAAAGAACGTGTTTGCGTCAGTTTGGTTAAAATGGTGGAATATTTGCGTCAAAGTTTAAACGAACGTTTGTCCCATGATTGCATTGGCGAAATTTCAAAAACAAGCGATTTTCAAAACTTTATTTCATCTGCAAAACCCGAATTATTACAAGCCTTAGGAAACGACCCTTCCAAACAGATTTCCGTGTTTTTGGAAAGCCCTCAATACAGAATGAAAACTTTTGAATTGGGTGAAAAATTCGGCTATATCAAGAACAGCAAAAAAATGAAAAAATATCAACAAATTCGTGATTATGAACGCCATAAAAAAGAACGAAAACCTATTGCCTGGACACCAATGCAAGTTTATCAGGATTTCAAAACAGCTCTTGGTTTTTCGGATAAAAACAATCCCAACGATCCAATTGAATTATCCGAACGCAACTTAAAAATTCGTGATTCAATGGATAAAATCGTTGATATCTTTGATCAGTTGGAAAAACGTTCCCAAGAACCGCAACCCACAAAAACAAATAACTATGGACAACCCCGAAAAGACAATAAATACTGGAAAAAAGTTATTCAGGATTTATTAAACCGTGGGCAAATAACCGATGATTTAGCTTGGGCATTTCACTTTGCCCGTTCAGATGCCGATAAAATCGCCCACATACGAAATGATTTAACAGACAGCCAAAAACGATTGGATGACAGCAATTTTGTGGTGGAAGAATGGTTAGAAAGTTTTGTGGTGGAAGATATGAAAGAACAATTATCCATGATGAAAACATTAAAAAGTGCCTCTGATTCTTTTATCAAAAAACAAGAGGCTGATATTGAATTCCGTTCTTTATTGATAAATGACAGAAACAACTTACCATTAGGGGATTTTGTACCTTCCACAACACCACAAAACAACAACAAGACAAATCAAAGATAAAGAAAATCCTTCTAAAATTTGCCTGATCAACTATAAAAAAAATCCCCAATCAAATGGAGATTTTATTTTAATGACGCACAAACCGTGAATTTTGAAGATAATTGCGATTTGCCGGATTCCTTCGTCCCGAAATAGGCTGGACTAATTCCTCTGAATTTCCGAATTGTTTAAGATTATCCGGATTTTTATTTTCCGAAGACAAGGATTTATTCTTTTGACGCAAAGCCTCTAATTCCATTCTGGTTTGTTGAAGTAATTGCATTAAAATCTGCATTTGGCGAATTAAAATCAAAAATTCTTTTGAATTTAAAGTTATTGGATGTTGTTTTGGTTCAACAGGTTCAGCCTGAGATTGTTCCTGGGCTTTATCCTGCTCGGGTTGTGGCTGTTCTTTTCCTTTACCATTTTCCTGTTCCGGTTGGGAATTTTCCTGTTTTGTCTGAGATTGTTCTTTATCTTTTTCCGGCTGCGGTTGTTCCCGACCTTTACCTTTTTCCTGTTCGGCCTGCGGCTGTTTATCCGTTTTGGAATGCTGATCTTGCTTATTTGTGGGTTGTTTTTTTGATTTAAAGATTTTCCTATATGCCCAATTGCAAAAATTACCAATCATTCCACCAATTCCGTAAGCACCTTCGGCCAAAGCCATAAGGTATGTAAAGCTGGCAACACCAACGGCAACAGATGCTATAGCCGGAAAAGCCACCGCTGAACCAATTGCCGCAAAAGTTCCGACAATCCAAGCAAAACCCGCCACAATATGATCTTCCGGCGGACGATTAAATAACCAATTTTTCAAACGTTTAAACATTGTTTTCTCCTTGTTACATAAAGCATTATATCACAAAATCGTTTTTTGTCAACAATTTTTGTTTTTAAGGCAAAAGATCCATTTTTAAGGATCACAAATTTGTGATTGATTTTTTTATCAAAATAAAGTACATTACGAATTACGTTTAATTTAATGAAAGGAAATAAAAAATGGCTTTGGTATCTTTACGTCAATTATTGGACGATGCAGCCGAATACGGTTATGGTATTCCGGCATTTAACGTGAACAATATGGAAGGTGTGTTGAGCATTTTGGCCGCTGCCGATAAAGTCGGTGCCCCTGTGATTATTCAGGCCAGCAAAGGCGCCCGTCAATACGCCAATGATGCGGTTTTAAAACATTTGATGATGGCCGGTGTGGAAATGTATCCGCATTTGCCGATTTGTGTGCATCAAGATCACGGTTCTTCACCGGAAGTTTGCTATTCGGCTATGGCCGCCGGCTTTACATCCGTGATGATGGATGGTTCTTTGGATGCCCAGGGCAATCCCGCCACCTATGAATACAACGCCAACACCACACAAACCGTGGTCAATACCGCCCATCCGGCCGGTGTTTCCGTGGAAGGTGAATTGGGTTGTATCGGTTCTTTGGAAACCGGGAAAGGCGAAAAAGAAGACGGACACGGATTTGACGGCGCTTTGGATAAATCCAAGTTATTGACCGATCCGGATCAAGCCGTTGATTTTGTGCGTCAAACAAAAGTGGATGCTTTGGCCGTAGCCATTGGTACTTCACATGGTGCCTATAAATTCACACGCAAACCGGACGGGGCTATTTTATCCATTGACACCGTGAAAAAAATTCACGAAAAATTACCCTATACACACTTGGTGATGCATGGATCTTCCAGCGTTCCGCAATATTTGCAAGACATCATTAACGCCCATGGCGGTCAAATGCCGCAAACCTATGGCGTGCCTGTGGAAGAAATTCAACAAGCCATTAAATATGGTGTGCGTAAAGTAAACGTGGATACCGATTTGCGTATGGCCATGACAGGTGCTATCCGCACATTGTTCAGCGAAAAACCCGGTGAATTTGATCCGCGTAAATACTTAAAGCCCGCCATGGAAGCCATGACGGATGTTTGTATCAAACGTTACGAAGAATTTGGTGCCGCCGGTCAGGCCGCCCATATCAAACCGATTTCCATGGAAGATATGGCCCGCCGTTATGCCAGTGGTGAATTAGATCCGAAAGTGGTCGGTTAACATGATTCAAATCGCCCCCAGTCTTTTATCTGCTGACTTTGCGTGTTTAGCCAAAGAAATTCAGTCGGTTTCAAAGGCGGGGGCCGATTATATTCATTGGGATGTAATGGATGGTGTTTTTGTGCCGAATTTAACCTTTGGTGCCCCGGTAATTAAAGCCTTACGCCCACATACAGATGTCCCCTTTGACGTGCATTTGATGGTGGCCAAACCCATGCGTTTAATTGACGATTGTGCCAAGGCTGGCGCCGATCAAATTACCGTTCATTTGGAATGCGAAGAAAATCCCGCTGATTTAATTTCACACATAAAATCTTTAAATAAAAAAGTCGGCTTATCCATAAAACCCAAAACAAAAGTGGCGGATTTGATTCCTTATCTGCCCATGTTGGATTGGATTTTATTGATGAGTGTTGAACCCGGTTTCGGGGGACAATCATTTATCCCAGAAACATTAAAAAAGATTGTGGAATTAAAAGAACTTATCAAACCCAAAAAAATAAAAATTGCCGTGGATGGCGGTATCAATCCGATAACAGCCGAAGCCTGTCATTTGGCCGGTGCCGATGTGTTGATTGCCGGCACGGCTGTTTTTGGCCAAAAATCATATGCCAAGGCCATTAAAGCCTTAAAGGGGGAAAAATGACAAAAATCATGATTGTTGAAGACGAACCCGGTTTGGTGGCTTTGTTGCAATATAATTTACAGCGTCAAGATTATGAAACCTGTGTTTGTTCTGATGGTGCAAAAACAATGACAACGATAGAACAAGAACACCCTGATTTAATTTTATTGGATTGGATGTTACCCAATGTTTCGGGCGTTGATATATGCCGTTTAATTCGCCGACATGTCCGATTAAAAAATATGCCGATTATTATGTTGACGGCCCGTGGTGACGAATCGGACAAAGTAAAAGGATTGTCATATGGGGCCGATGATTATATCACAAAGCCTTTTTCTATCCCTGAATTATTAGCACGGATTCAGGCTCTGTTGCGTCGCACAAAACAATCCGCAAAAGCCCGTGTTTTAAGTGCTGGTATTTTAAAATTAAACCTTTCCACCCAACAGGTTTTCAAAGATAATCATCCCATTGAATTGGGACCGACTGAATTTCGTTTGTTGAATGTTTTAATGGAAAAAGCCGGCCATGTTTTTTCACGTCAGGATTTATTACAAATAGTTTGGGGTGGTGACATCCATGTACAATCCAGAACTGTGGACGTTCATATTCGTCGGTTACGTAAAGCCTTATCCGATGACGGTGATTTAATCCGAACCATTCGATCATCGGGATACGCCGTCAACATTGACAAAAATTAGCATTTATGATATAATAAAGCCCTTATTGAAAGGCTTTATTTATGACACAAATAACAATATTACCCGAAGACAGTGATATCAAAAAAGATATTTTACCCGCTGTTTGGTTGGGCTATCGTGGAACTTTTAACAAATTTAAAGATGATAATATGGCTTCCTTTTTAACCCATATTTTACAAGAGGGACGAGATATTCCAAAGGAAAAAGCCGACAGCCTTTCTCATGATTTTTTTGAATCTTCTTTACACGATTTTTGTATTAAACATTTGGATAGAAAGTTAGCACAAGAAGACCATAAAAAAATTATGATACAAGCCCAAGAAATTATTAAATCCGGTAAAATACAACCCGTTGAACAAAATGATAATTTGATTTATTTATTGGCAAACAAAGTGGCATTGAATGCCCATGATGTATCCAACCATATGCTATCCGAGGCTTGTTTTTTAAATCAATATAACGCTTTACCCAATGAAGGATATGAAATTTTAAAACGCGGTACATCACCAGTTTTATATGAGGATCATGATTTTTATGATAAAGCACAAAAATCATTAAAAAAGGCCACCCAAAATGCCCCATCGGATCGTGTGTATAGCGCCTTTAACCAATGGTTTTTAAGATATGGCAACAAATGTATTATACCATTTAAACAATATGGGGCTTTGATTCAGGATATGAGAAATTTTAACGCCCTAATCATCAATCAGGCAATTTTAAATCATCAATTAAAACAACGTCACCCAAATACATTACGCCGACCCAGACCATTAAATCCCATTTGGCGAAGCCGATAATAACAAAATCTTTGACTTTTTGGGGTAAATAGACTATAATAATCCTTGCGTTGGACAGGGGTTGTCTGACATTAACAAAATTAAAAGGAAATAAAATGATTGAAATTATGTTGCCTGATGGGTCAAAATTGCCCTTTGATGGTTCGGTCAATGCTTATGATGTGGCCGAAAAAATTAGTCCGAATTTAGCCAAAGCTGCCGTGGCAGCCAAAGTGAATGATGCTTTAACCGATTTAACAACCCCCATCACAACCAATGCAACAGTTTCTATTCTGACAAATAAAAACCCCGAAAGTTTGGAAATTTTGCGTCATACAACAGCCCATGTTTTGGCTCAGGCGGTAGAAGAATTATATCCCAATGCCAAAGCCACCATCGGCCCATCCGTTGAAAATGGTTTTTATTATGACTTTTTCGGTGTCATTTTCAAAGAAGATGATTTGAAAAAAATTGAAGCCAAAATGATGGAAATCATCAATCAGGATTTACCGATTTCCCGCTCTGTCGTTTCACGCGAACAGGCCAAAGAAATCTTTACCCAACGTGGTGAAAATTTCAAAGTGGAACTGATTGACGATTTACCCGAAGATGTTAAAGAAGTCAGCCTTTATACACAAGGCGATTATGTGGAATTATGCCGTGGTCCGCACTTGATGTCCACAGGACGTGTCGGCAAGTCATTTAAATTGACCAAAGTGGCGGCCGCTTATTGGCGTGGCGATTCATCACGTGAATCCTTGCAACGTGTTTACGGAACAGCATTTTTCAATGACAAAGATTTGAAGGCTTACTTTACTTTATTGGAAGAAGCCGAAAAACGTGATCACCGTAAAATTGGAAAAGCTTTGGAATTATTCTACTTTGATCCGACCGCTCCGGGATGCCCTTATTGGTTGCCCAAAGGATTAAAGATGTACAATCTGTTGTTGGATTATTGGCGGAAAGAACACGAAAAAGCCGGCTATCAGGAATTTGCGGGCCCCTTAATGAACTCACGCGTTTTATGGGAAACTTCAGGGCACTGGTCGCATTATAAAGATGACATGTATTTATTGACGGCAACCGAAATGGCCGAAAATGAGGTCTATGCCTTAAAACCGATGAGCTGTCCATCCACCATGTTGTTGTTCAATTTAAAAACACGTTCTTATCAGGATTTACCCATTCGTTTTTCCGATGTGGATATGATTCACCGCAATGAAGCCAGTGGCGCTTTAAACGGTATGTTCCGTGTGCGTGAATTCCATCAAGATGATGCCCATATCTTTATCACCGAAGACCAGATTGAGGAAGAATACGAACGTCTGTTTGCTTTGGCCGATCAATTTTACAATCTCTTCGGATTGAAATATGAAATGAAATTGTCCACTCGTCCGGATGATTTTATTGGCGATATTGAAACATGGGATCGTGCCGAGGCTGCCTTAAAGCGTATTTTGGATAAACACTGCGGTGCGGGTAATTATAAATTAAAGGAAAAAGACGGTGCTTTTTATGGACCAAAGGTAGATATCGCCATGAAAGACGCCCTGGGCCGTGAATGGCAAACGGGTACTTTCCAATTGGATTTCCAATTGGCCGGTCGCTTTGGCTGTAAATACATTGATAACGAAGGCAACGCCAAAACACCCGTTGTGATTCACCGTGTGTTATATGGATCATTGGAACGCTTTATGGGTGTATTGACCGAACACTTTGCCGGTGCTTTCCCTGTGTGGATCAGCCCTGTTCAGGTGCGTTTATTGCCTGTATCGGATAAACACCGCGAACACGCAAACAAGATTTTGGAAAAACTGCAAAGCGTTGGTATCCGTGCTGAAATGGAACGCCAATCAAATACCATCGGCTATCAAATCCGTGAAGCACATAATGCCAAAATTCCTTATGCCGTTATTATCGGGGATAAAGAAATTGAATCCGATACTATTTCCGTGCGTGACAGAACCGGCAACCAAAAGAACGCCATTTCTTTGAATGATTTCATTGAAATTGTAAAACAAATCAATGATACCCAATCTTTGGAATTGTGGAAATAATTTGACATTTTATAAAAAATCATCTAACCTTTTTTTTGCTTAAATTAAAGAGAGGTTAGATGATGTCTGAACTAAAAAAAATATTCACCCCTTATAAAAATATCATTTTTATCGCATGTATGTTAGTTGCAACATTCAATATTGCTCATGCACAAACAACTTCAGAATACAGCAATACTTTTGTTGATAAAAACGTCACAACCTCATACCAAAAAACATCTGAAAGCTACGAATTAAAAAACGGCGTTTTAATGCCAAAACCCGGAGAATCAAAAAAAGATTATGAAAAAAGACGCCTCCGTTTAAAAAAACAAGATGGCAATTTACATAAGTTAATTCCTCAAATCACAACCTCACAGCTCGCCCCACTTAAAGAAGAAAATATTGATGAGCAAGTTGTTGATCTGATTGAAGATACTTTGAAGGAACAATCTAATCAGCCGCAATTTATTTCCTATTATTCAGCAGATGGAAAAAAAAGATTAAAGGGACTGAATAGTAATCAAAAAAAATATATGTCGATTGACATTCATTAAAACATTATAAGATTTTTTAAAATAAAAGTTCTTGACATTTGTGGCAGGGTTTGATAAAATGACCCTGTCACCATTCAGGAGCGTTGGCAGAGTGGTAATGCAGCGGATTGCTAATCCGTCATCCTGTTAAAGGGATGCACAGGTTCAAATCCTGTACGCTCCGCCAAAGTGAACAAGTCGCCCTTCAAGGCGACTTTTTTCATATATACCAACGCTTTAAGCCAGTTCGATTGGAATGTAAATCAAATGAGCCTATTTCCAGCAACAATCGAACCGATAACGTTGTAAATACTTGATTTCGTTATGTTTCAATTTTTTATGCTATTTAAAGGGCTTACAGACACTTGAACTCTTAGAATGCCATTCTAAATTTATTGCAATTTAGAAAAAAGTAGTTTATGCTATGTGCATCACACAATGTAGAATTTCAATAATAAAAGAAAGGAAATTGAAATGACACAAGGAAAAACATCTAAATGTGAAAGTAATCAAATTTCTGTTTTTGCTTCAATGTTTTTGAAAGAAGGAACTTTTAGAAGTGGAACAGTACTTCTGAGGTCACTTCTTTATTATTTCGGTTTTGCTTATTTGCTGCGTAGTTTAATAAGGAATTTAAATTTAGTCAATGCTTCTAATATAGATACTTTTGACATAATTTTATTCATACTTGCAGTAGTAGCATTTTTGATAGGATGGAAAAATAAATATCCAAAAAATTGGCTTCTGTTTCTTTTAATGATATTTTTACCAATAATAGGTTTTCCATTTTTTATTTATAATTTTTTAAAGCATTATGCAGTTCTTAAGAGTTTAAAGATAGAAGAAAAAAAAGATTGGAAATTTTGGCTTGCTGTTGTCTTAATGTCATTGTTATGTATAGCGGGATTGCTGGCAATATATGTAATTAGTGTAAGCTAAAGATTGTTTTTTTTGGATAAAACCTAATTCCTTTAGCTCCCATTTTGCACAGACTCCCCCGCCAAAGTGAACAAGTCGCCCTTCAAGGCAACTTTTTTCATATATACCAACGCTTTAGACCGGTTCGATTGGAACGTAAATCAAATGAGCCTATTTCCAGCAACAATCGAACAGATAATTCAGCAAGCGTTTGATTTTGTTATGTTTTACATTTTTGACGCTGTTTGGAGGGGGTTATCTACACTCGAACTTTTTAAAGCCAAAAATGTGATTCCTATTGCATAAAAAAGAATAACTCCATAATTTATAATTATCTTGCTTTTTAAGACATAATAAGATAGTTTGAAAAAAGATAATATACGGAGGTCATATGAAATCTGTTCAAGATATTTTATGTAATTTGATTCAAATTAGAACTGATTCATCGCAAGAATCTAATGCCGCTTTTGTGGATTATTTGGTACATGTTTTTAATCAAAATAATATTGTTTTTGAAAAAATTCCAAATTCAGATGGAAAATTGGTAAATATTTTTGCGGGTATTAATGTGTCTAATTTGCAAGATATTCGAGGAGGAATAGTTTTGTCTGGACACATGGATACTGTTCCAGTTGATTTTAATGCATGGAAAACAAACCCTTTTCATGGGATTCAACAAAATGGGAAAATTTATGGTTGTGGCAGTGTAGATATGAAACAATTTATTGCTGTTTGTTTATACCTTTTGCCTCAATTAAAAAAGATAAATACGCCTGTATTTTTAGCCTTTTCTAGTGATGAAGAAACAAATGTTTTTGGTGTTCAAGAAATTGTTAGGTTCTTGTCACAAAAAAATATTCGGCCGAAATATGCTCTAATTGGGGAAGCTACTGATTTTAAATTATGTCCTTGCAATCGTGGATATGCGGGTTACCAAACTATAATAAAGGGAGCCGCGGGTCATGCGGGCAAGCCTGATTTAGGAACGAATGCAATTTATATTGGAGCTAAAATAGCCAATCAAATTGAAAAGTTGAACCAATTTTACGCTTCAAAAGGGACAACGCTTAACTTGGGAATGGTACAGGGAGGTACGGGCCGCAATTCTATTCCGGGACAAATGGTACTTGATTGGGAAATCAGATATCAAAATGAAAGTGATAAAAATCAAATTTTAGAGCTGATGAATTCATTTTTTCAAGACCTAGAAACTAAATATAAAAAGTCTGAAATCTTATCTGAACCGAAAGAAATGATACCAGCTTTTGAAAAAAAAGAAGATAGTTATCTCATTCAAGTTGCTCAATCTATTTTAAGGACAAAAATGATAGATTACCCTTATGCATCAGAGGCAGGATTCTTTCAATCTTTCGAGATGGATACACTCATTTGTGGCTGCGGAAATATGACATTACCGCACACAGCCAATGAATATATCTTGGTTGAGGATATGGAAAGGTATGCCGAATTTTTAATTCAGTTAGTCAACAAATTATGAAATGGGCTTTATTCCTTCGGGAATAAAGTTGGGTCGAGGGTAAAATTCTGCTTTAAAACCGCTTGATTTAGTTCCCATTATGCACAGCCTTGCCCGCCATAGAGCATAAAGAGCCTAAAAAGGCTGTTTTTTTTGAAATCAGTCGGTTATACAACCTCTTCCGTTTTAAAGACAGGCAAACTTGATTATCAAACAGCCCAAAAATTACCAAAAGAATAAAAACAATTTAATTCTTGACAGTGTGTAATTATGTATGATAACATAGCGTATCTTACAAACAAAAGGAGACAAAATGACAACACAACAAGATTTAATTCGTATGAAGAAAAATGGTGTATTAACAAAACGTGAATATTCCATGGCGATAAAAAAAATAACATCGAAAAAAAATACAAAAACAGAAGAGCCTGATTTTGAAAAAATCAAAAAACGTATTTTGTTTTCGATTGTTTTATTGGGTATTTTTAGTATTTTAGCCGGTTTAGGTTTGATTATTGCCGCCAATTGGGCTGTAATTCCTGCGATCTTAAAAGTTGGTGGTGGTTTGGCCTTTTTGGTTGCGTCATTGGTAACAACAACATATTTTCAAAAAAACGAAAAACCTTTGTGGATGGAAGCGTTCTTGTTTATTTCATTCCTATTAGTTGGTGGCAATATTGCGTTGGTACAACAAAGTTACCATTTAAGTCTTTCTTGGCAAGAAGGAAGTATGACTTGGTGGGCTCTTTCATTCCCACTTGTCTTCTTTACAAAATATAAATTGATTCCCTTATGTTCTGTTGGTTTATTGGGCTTTTCTATTTGGGATATCATTTGGGATATGAACTATATGACCGTAGTGGGAATTTTATTTATTGTAATGATGATTACTCACTTCTTTAATAATACAAAAGCTAAATTAGTACGTGATATAGCATTTATTGCGTCTGTTTTCTTTTTATATATTGGTGATATTTACATTAGTTCTGGCACAGGAATCATTGGTGTGGTAACAACAACTTTATTTTTGATTTTTGCCTTAAATACGCCTAAGACAGAAGATGGCATTGTGCGTTATTATAATTATTTATTTATATTTGCGGCATGGCGTATTTTCTTGCTATTCTGGAATGCTTACCATAATTTGGCAAGTATCGGAATCCTGTTGCTTGTATTTGGAACAATTTTGTTGACAGGGGTAGGCTTGTATACTTATTATTTCAAGCAGATTCAAGATGTTATCAGAGGATTTATCAAACATGAATAGAATTAAAACACTTTTTCTGTTTATCCCTTTTATCGGGATGTTCAGCTGGGCAATGTATTACGGTTATTTCGTGAAAAATGCAACAGAGGTTGTTTTACCGATTACTGGTTATGATCCACGCAATTTGCTTTCAGGTCACTACATTGAATTTCAAATTGATTGGTCTAATGCAAATTGTCAGCAGGCCGATTGGCACGGTTCATGTCCAAAAGGTGATTTTCGGGGCGTAAATCGGTATTATGTGCCTGAAAACAAAGCGCATGAATTGGAACGTCTAATCAACAATAATCGCTTTATGAGTGAAATTGTTTTTGCTTATAAGACAGGAAAACGTCCTGTGGCAAAAGACCTGTTAATTGATGGTGAACCATGGAATCAATTAAACAAAGGTAAAAGTTCTGCGTCACTAAAATCCATGCTTAGGAAAAGAAAAGCCAAAAGGGAGGCTAACAAAATTTTGGAGCGTGCCTCAATGATTTTTATCATTGCTATTTCAAGAAATGGTGGTGAAGGCGGTTATGCGGATCTTTCTAACTTAGGTCCTAATTATTATTCTGATTGTATTGTAAACTCTCAAGATATTTATTCAAATAGTGATGATGGTATTACACATATCAATTTGAAGACAGATTGTACAGATGTAGCTGAGTATATTCAGGAAAAAGCCGCTAATCGCATTGTCGGTGATGGTTGCTTTGTTGGTGGAAATTGTGCTTTAAAATTTCGGTAAGACCACAATTTCTAAACTTTTGATTATAACCTCATCTTTGGATGGGGTTATTTTTGAATGGTTTTACAGGTTCGTCCTTTATCTTTTAAAAAATATCATTTTTGCAATAACTAATACATAAATTCAATTTAATTTCCAAGGCAAAATAATCATTGACTTTTCATATTTTTTTATGTAAAGTTTTTTCGTGCTTTTCTATTTTATTAAGGGGTCTATGAAAAAAGTTTTTGGGATATTATTGGCATTCTTCCTGCCTTTTCAGGCAATGGCACTAGAAGATATTCATTCTTCTATTTACCGATACGCATCCGAAGGTAATATACAGGCTTTGGAAAAATTAAGGGACGATGGTTATTCTGTTGATGTGATGAATAAATATGCCCAAACACCCTTATGCACAGCGGTTATGAAAGCAAATCGAAAGGCTGTGCATACACTTGTTTCCATGGGTGCAAAATATAACAATACATGTATGCAAATAATTCCTTATGAAAAAAAATATGCCATGGGTTTTCGTAAAAGATATGCACCCGTTCAAAGCAAACTGTCCGAATCACAAAGTCCTATTTTTGATACGATATATGCCCTCGCATCCGATGAAAAAGAAGACGAACTTAACAAAATGCGTTCAAGTGGCGTTGATTTAGATACCATGAATTGTAATATGGATACACCATATTGCCAAGCACTTATCGATGAAAATTGTCCTGCTTATGAAACTTTAAGAAAAGTTCACGTTAACTTGAAACACCCATGTGTTAAAAGATTGCCAAGTTCTAAACAAGAATTAAATTGTGATAGCAAGGCTGTTTTATGGTGGGTTGGAGGGGGTATTGCTGCTGTTGCCGGAACAGCCGCCGTCGTCGCAGCAACAAGTAGCGGTGGTGGTTCAGAAGGAGATAGCAGTCCGGAACCCAAAATATGTAATTCAGATTCTGATTGTGGGGTTTGTGAGGCCTGTGAAAGCGGTAGTTGTGTCAATAAAAAAGTATCAATTTTTGTAAAAGAATATAACGGAAACTGTTGTGAACCTGTTGAAAAAAGTTATTGTCCATTAAAAGGAGAAACAGCCCCAACAGATACTTGTTCTGCCAATAAAACGAATATAACCCAAACAAAAACAGCTTGTTCAACAACAACAACAATTACAGATTTGTGTACGAAAACAGTAATAACCTCAAATACCGATAATGAACCCAGTGGAACCTCGTGTGACACATGTGGTCAATGCAATGGCTCAGGGGTTTGTGAATCAAAAATTGTTCAAATTTCATCTGGAACTTGTTGCGAAACAAAAACAGATTGTTGTTCTTTGACGGGAAGTTGTGTAGATACATGTGTAAAGGCTCCATCTTGTCCAACATGTACAACAGATTCTGATTGTGGGGATTGTGAGGCCTGTGAAAGCGGTAGTTGTGTCAATAAAAAAGTATCGATTTTTGTAAAAGAATATAACGGAAACTGTTGTGAATCTGTTGAAAAAAATTATTGTCCATTAAAAGGAGAAACCGCCCCGACAGATACTTGTTCTGCCAATAAAACGAATACAACCCAAACAAAAACAGCTTGCTCAACAACAACAACAGTTACAGACTTGTGTACGACAACAGTAATAACCTCAAATACCGACAATGAACCCAGTGGAACCTCGTGCGGTACATGTGATCAATGCAATGGCTCAGGGGTTTGTGAATCAAAAAAAGTGACAATACAAACTGGCACATGTTGTAACGAAGGAACTGTTGAATGCTGTCCTTTGGATGGGAAAAGTTGTGACGCTTGTGTTCCGGATTCTTCTTGCATGGTTGCAGCAGAAAAATGTTTGGAAGGCGAATTTTATAATATTTTTACTAATGCATGTGAAAAGTGCGGATTGGGAAGTTATTCCAAAAGAGCTTCACTTGTTTGTACCCCTTGTGCAGTGGGTAGTTATGCAAACCAACTTGGGTCAACAGCGTGTACAGCCTGCCCAATTAGATGGACAACTTCGGATAAGGGAGCAACAGCTTGTGATATTTGTGAAACAGGATATGAAAAGATAGGTGATCAATGTGTGCCGGAATGCGACGGCGGATACATTCGTTCCGGTAGCGACTGTACAGCTTGCCCAATTGGAACTTATGCGGTTAAAGGATCATCAGTTTGTTCCCCGTGTCCAGAAGGCAGTTCCTCATCAAAAGAAGGATCAACATACTGTGATATTTGTACCTCAGGATATCATATGTACCAAGGAGAGTGTGTTAAAGATACTCTTAATGAAGCAAGTGTTTTATGTGATCCCGGATATCAAGCCAATTCAGATGGAACAGATTGCGAAGTCTGTATAAAGGGTTATTACAGCGTTTCGGGAACCCGTTGTCAAGCTTGTCCAGAAGGATCTTCCACCAACTCAACAGGAGCAAAAAGTCAGGATGAATGTACAGTTTGTGATATAGGTTATCATTTAGTAAAGGGTGTTTGTCAACCACATTGTTCGGCTGGATGGTATTGGAATGGTTCCTCTTGCCAAATTTGTTCAGAAGGTACATTTTCATTTAATGGGGCAACAAGTTGCATGTCTTGCAATATCGGACAATATCAACCCAACAAAGGAGCTTCAAATTGTTTGAACTGTCCGACAGGGACAACAACTGCCGCAATGGCAAGTACCAGTAAAACACAATGTACTGTTTGCGAATCTGGCTATGTTTTAAAAAGCGGTGTATGCAGCCCTTGTCCTGCGGGAACTTATGCTAATTCAGGGGATCCGATATGTACACCATGTCCCATTGGGCAATACAATGATAATCTGGGATCAAACAGATGTTCTCCTTGTTCAACGGGCCGTACAACATTATCTGCCGGGTCCACAGAATGCGTTTGTGATGAAGCCAATGGATATATAGCGGTTGGGGAAAATTGCACAAAACAAGAGTATTCATGTGGGGCCGGTTATTATTGGGATAACAACACTGAGACATGCACTTTATGCGAAGCTGGAACATATTCAGGCAGTGGAGAACTATTCTGTACCGCTTGTCCTTATGGATATTTTTCTGATAAACAAGGATCTACCGCTTGTCAGATATGTCCCACAGGATGGACAACATCATCCAATAAAGCCACAACATGTGATATTTGTGCAGAAGGTTATGAAAAAAAGAATAATTCATGTGTGCCAGTTTGTAATGCGGGATATGTTTTTAAATCCGGTTCTTGCCAAGCTTGCCCGAAAGGATAT
Source organism: Alphaproteobacteria bacterium (assembly GCA_045611705.1). Classification (GTDB taxonomy): domain Bacteria; phylum Pseudomonadota; class Alphaproteobacteria; order CAAHEQ01; family UBA3637; genus UBA3637. The sequence continues at coordinate 43,875 of JAZKXR010000006.1, forward strand.
TTCTCTAATAAAGGAGATGATTCTTGCACGCCCTGTCCAAAAGGATATTCTACATCAGAAACCGGATCTTATACTTGTAATATCTGTGACACCAATTATGTTTATTCTAACTATCATAAAAAATGTATCCCTCAATCAGAAAGCTGTGTGTCGGGACAATATTGGAACGGAACGGCTTGTACCAATTGTCCTGTGGGAACACATAACTCAAACCCTTATAACAGTAGCACATCATGCGAACAATGTCCGCAGGGATCATATGCCGATACAGAAGGATCCGCATATTGTAGCCCGTGTCCAAGAGGTTCTACAACAGATATTGTTGGGGCCACATCCAAAGCCCAATGCAATCATTGTGCGGTTGGGTATGAATTTAATGGATCTGAATGTGTTTTATTATGTCATGATGGACAATTTTGGAATGGAACAGCCTGCACCGATTGTCCAGCAGGTTCATATTCCAATCAGTTAATTTATAAAGAGTTTGTTCCAAGTTATTGTGAAAAATGTTCACCCGGAACATACAACGAATCCACCGGTCAAACAAGTTGTTCTGGAACTTGTCCAACCAATGCAACTTCACCTATAGGCGCTACCAGTATTAACGATTGTTCCTGTAAGGACGGTTTTTCATCCAGCGGAAGTGGGGCAAGTTTGACATGTACTGCCAGGTGTTCTGCCGGCCAATATTGGGATGGTTCAACATGTGCCAATTGTGCGGCTGGAACATATTCGGATGCAGGGGCCACTTCCTGCGAAACTTGCCTGTCAGGAACTTATTCTGTGGCGGGATCATCCACTTGTACACCTTGCCCGACCGGTTATTCAACTTCAACATCCGGATCACCAGAATGTGATGTTTGTGCCGATGGATATCAACGTAATGGCAGCAATTGCGAAATATGTCCGGCAGGATCTTATTCAAACAACTATTCCTGGTGGTTAGGCAGTTTGTCGTCGCAATGTACTCTTTGCCCAAAAGGAAAGTACAGTATATCAGACGGTAGTGCATATTGTACAGAATGTCCAACAGGATATACGACAAGTGGAACAGGCTCAACATCTGAAAGTGCCTGTTCAGAATGCGATGACGGTTATACAAAAATAGGAAGTGAGTGTATTCCAAATAATCGTACTTGTTCTGCTGGCCAACATTGGAATGGTTCTGCATGTGTTAGTTGTTCGGCTGGAACATATTCTTTGGCAGGTTCCACCCAATGTATTGATTGTCCAAAAGGCAGTTACAGCAGTACACCGGGATCATCCAGTTGTACAGCTTGTTCTGTGGGATATACAACAATGGGACATGCATCCACTTCTGCTTCGGCCTGCTCCATTTGTGCCGATGGGTATCAATCAGATGGCACCACATGTGTCTTATATAAACAAACCTGCGGTGATGGGTACTATTATAATGGGTATAATTGCGAAAAAATTCCGGATCATGGTCAAAAATCAGACACGGATAAACGAGGATGGGAATGTGAAGCGAACTATACGCGTGTTGGAAATTCATGTATTTTAACATCTACTTTAAGTATCATTACGAATCCATCTGGAACAACTTTAACAACAGGAATGCAAACTGATTATTCTCATGATACTCTTATCAATGATGGAATAATTAATTTGGGTGATATATCCGGTATAGGAATGGACGGTAAATATTCCGATGCGTATGTGGTAAATAACGGTACTATTAAAAATGAATCATCAACATCTGATATAACGGGTATCTCGGCTTATAATGCTGCTATTTTGGAAAACAGCGGCTTAATTGAATTAAAAGGAACAAATACGGAAATTGTTGGCATTAATGGGACCAGCAACATAGGAACCTTTAATTACGGTAAAATCGTTTTGAATGGTAATGGCAGTTCACTGCATGGTATTAGTAATAGCAGTTTCTTTTTAACCACTCCTGCTGTTAATTATGGGGATGTGATTTTAAAATCATATTCGGGTAAAGATGTTGAAGGCCTTTACAATGTTGATAACTATGGAACGGTTATTATTGAAGATTTTCAAAATGAAAGAACGAGTAGTGGCGATAATTATGTCATGAATGGTGGGGCAAATTGGGGTAACCTTTATTTGGATATACAGGCTTCCTTGCAATCACATGATTCTTCAGTGGGATTGATAGATGGTATAAATTATGGACAAATTGAAATTTATGCAAAAAACAATTCAGATTCTCTTGTTATTATGGGAAGTAAAAATTCGGATAATATGAATCAAATTCATTTTGTATCAGCTAATAATCGAACCGCAATTGGGATGTACTCTGGTTCAAATTATGGTGAAATTAAATTGGAAAGTACGGATACAGTAAATGTGGCAGGATTAACATGGGGAGAATCTGATGTTCAAAATAATTACGGTAATATTGAAGTCATTTCGGTAAGTTCTTCTGGTTCCGTATGTGGTATGGGAAATTGTAGTATTTCTCCTGAATATAATTCAGGCGGGGATATCGCTTCTGTCAATTATGGTAACGTTAATGTAACATCCATAGGTTATCAAACAAACGAAACAGTCGGATTAAATCAAACAGACAACTATGGCAAAGTCTACGTTTCTGCTTCAGGTAATAATTTAAACAAACACTATCCGACACTTCATTTTGAAGATTACTCTGGATATGGTATTTACGAAGGAAATAACCATGGTGAAATCACTATAACCGGTTCTGCGGATAGTTTATACGGTCTTTATAACGGTGACAATTCAAATAAAATTACCGTTGATGGATCAAAAACATCTCAGGCAATCGGACAAAATGGCGGTAAAAACAGTGGAATAATTAATATTATTAATACTGGGGATAATAATTCCGTTTATGCAGGATACGATACATTAAATACAACAACAGGAATAATTAATATAGAAAATTTTGGTGCCGGGACAGCCTATGGTTTATATGGCTACTCTTTGAAAAACGAGGGACAAATCAATATTACCAACACAGGCAGTGGAACAGTATATGGTATATATGGGGATAAGGTTGTTAATTCGGGAACAATTAACATAACGAACACTGGTAGCGGTTCTGCAACAGGTATTTATATCAAACAAAACGGAACGTTAATGAATTCCGGAACGATTACAATTAACGGCAGTTCATATTCTGAAAATGCCGCAAACGGTGATTTTATAAAATTGGATAATGGGGCCACCATTAAAAATATGGGTATCATTTCGGCGCCTTTGTGGGATTTAAATCTGATGCCCATAACGGCGTACGATAATAGCCAATTGAATATACAGGGAAAGGCCAAAGGAAAATTAAATATCAGTTCAGACATAATTACATCTGGTTTTAATACGACTTATACTGTTAAAGATATGATAAATATCGGTGATACATCTGAGTTAGAACTAATATCACAGTCCGCTTTATTTGATGCAAAATTATCGGATAACAACAGTGATGTTGTGATGACAATGAAAGACTTTGATACGACAACTAACAATAAGAGCTTATCGGATTTCTTAAGCAAAAACTACACTTTAAAGAACAATGAGGCCTTTTACCATAAATTAAAAAGCTTTACGAATATGTCCGACCTGACGGATACTCTGAATAAATTGACAGGTAAAGATATGCTCAGTCGGTTTAACTTTGAAGATATGACAATGATGCGGGAATTGAACTTTGACATAAATGAAAAACTGTTCCATAACAAAGAACGGACGTTTGCTGTGTCAGGTTCTGTGACTCCTTTGGCCTTTAAAGGAGACACCGGTTCCAATGCCCGTTATAGCCTCTATAATAAACAGGATGATAATACCTCTGTTGGTTTGAGCGTTGCATTTACGGATGTGCGTTCAGATGATGATAACAATAACAACAACAGATCGGAAACATCTTATCAACTAATTTTACCAATCGGGTATAAAACAAACGGCTTTAATTTAATAACATCCCCCAGAATCGGATATGCCCGCAGCACCTATGATCGTACAGGTTTTGCTGAACAAAGCTATGATGGTACGATAGAAAAACGTGTATTTGGTTTGATGAATGAAGCACGCTATCCAATCTGTATTGGTAATTGGAGGTTTGAACCTGCGGTTGAATTTAATATCTTGGGTTATAAACAAAAAGGTCGTGAAGATGCCAAAGAATTTGCCTTAAATATTCAAAATCAAACCACATATTCAGCAGAAGGCGGTATCGCTCTTTATGCAACTCGTGAAGATGATTTTGGTAACAACGGTACATTGAAACTGACAACGGGGGTAGCAGCCTATCATGAATTTGCGGACCCATATCGTTTAAAAGTTGGAATGGATGGTATGTGTGGTAATTTTACCTTACAAGATGAAAATCGCAGTCAAAATCGTGGCATAATTCGTGCTGGTTTTAATTACGATAAAGAAGATTTATCGCTGTATGGTAATCTCATGTCTTATATTGAACGCGAATGGTACACCACTGCCAAAACGGGAATCAACTGGAAATTTTAGGTGCTTCATTCCTTTACAAATAAAGTTGAAACAAGGTTAAAATTCACCTTAAAAACTGACAGAATTAAATCTGACAACAGACCCCTAAATCTGCCATAGAGTACAAATGGCACTTTCAAGTATTTTGTTTTTTTAGGTTTCTTTATTAATAATTGAAAAACAAGTGATTTTATGGTATAATATGTTGAATTTTGGTTGTATTTTGTAATGATTAGTAAAGAAGAAATTAAATCTCATATAACTCCTGTTATCAATTTCTCGGACGTTCCAGAGAATATGTGTTTTTATTTGGATAAGGATAAAAACCTTTCCATAAGCCATAATCTAACTTCCGAAGAATTTGAAAAACTGGCGACCCCCTATACAAAAGTACCATTCAGAATAAAAGATTTTTACCCAAGATTAAAAAATATTTTACAATATGCATTACGTTTACAATCTTTGGGGCTATACTGTCGGTATCAGTTTCAACATCTAAATGATGAAGCTAAAAGATTAATACAACAAGATTACCAAAATGAAATTTTTCAAGTAATCATGCCTGACGCCATGAGTTTGGACGATTTTTACAAAAGAGATTTTTTAATCAATATATGCAAAGATAAACAATCTTCTTATTTTAAAAATAACGAAGCCTTAACCTTAATAGAAAATATTCCAACCCGTGAGTTTTTAGCAACTTCTTTAAAACATCCTTATTTAATCAAAGCAAATTTTGCTGATGCACAACCAAATATGGACAGATTGAAAAAAAATCCTGATTTACTAAGGGATTTAATCGAAGTGGCAAATATGCTCCGCGATTTTTATCGTCAGGAAGCACCACCTTACACACAACAGCAATGGCAAAAATTTTGGATGAAACAAATGTATGAAAACATGGAAACGGAAGCCGTTAAGGGGTGTGACGCACCGTTGATTATGTATTTGGCCGATAATACGCGTCGTTTTTTAACGGATGTTTTAATTCAAGAACATCACCAAGATATTGCCCCAACAAAACAACAGGCGCAACAACGGTTAAAACAAAATAAAAATGCCATTTTTTTATTTGCTAAAAAGTTTAATTATATTTCCAATGCCTCCGGTTACATTCACTGTGAAAATCTCAGAAACGAATTGGCACACAACAGAGATACCGTTCGTTTTGGCGAAAAAGCAAATGTTTTTATCGCTGATTTATATATGGATTTTGTTACGCATTTTATAGACAGAAAATTTTTATCCGAATATAGTAAAATTTTTCCTGATTTATTTAAACTGCAAGAAATAGCCGGATTATATAATTCTTATGAAATTATACGTAGAAGTGCCAAATTAGATGCCTCAATCAATGAATTGTTACCGAAAGATTTACAATCTAAATCAACAAAAGAAAAAATAAAATTTTTAATCCAACAAAGACTTCTTTCAAAAAAAGAAGTTGAAAATGCTGAAGAATTATTTTTAAAAAGAAATCCTATCGCCCACGGTCAATCGGATAAAATTATACAACAAGAACGAAAAACAATCCCATCTGTGGATAATCTTTGTCATAATTTGATTTTCAGACAGAAAAATCAACGAAACAACTAAAAAAATAGCTTGAAATTATATATTGATTTTGTTAGACTCTTGAACAGAGCAATAAAAAAAACAAAAAGGGGAAGATTATGCAAAAAATTCTTGTATTTTTAATGACTGTTTCTTTGGCACCTTTATGCTTTGCAGAAAACACCTCAACACCGCGTGAAGATCTTTACAATTTTGCCAACAAAGGCGACATTCAGGCTTTAAAAAAATTAAAGGCAGACGGTTATTCTTTTGAAATGTCTGATAAAAACGGAAACTCGGCACTGTGCGAATCCATATATAAGAACGATCATTCATCTTATGCCCTGTTAAAAAGTTTTGGGGCAAACGTTTTTCATCCATGTATGAACAAGATACCATCAAAAACCAAGAAAAAATTTGATAAAGAACACGAAAAATGGTTATTAAGTATAAATTCGGGAAAAATTGATTGGATCGGCTCAACGATACAAGATGAAATGGCAAAGGAATCTGCCAACATGATTTCGGTAAAAACAGCCCCGATTTCAAGCGTTGTTTTTAAAAATTCAAAACAGGGAATACACCCTTATATATCCGTAAAGGCTAGTTATTCTAAAACAAATATGAACTCGGAAATATCCGATACACTAGACAGTTATGAAGGTGGCAAAACAGATTGGATATGGGGCGGTTCTGTCGCGTTGGGTATTCAAACAAAATTTTTGCGAACAGAATTAGAATATAATCAATCCGCCAAGGCAAATGATATACGCCATACAACCGATGGATTGTATGACATTGTTCAAACAAGCCAATCCCACCGTTCCTATATGTTAAACGGATATATTGACATTCCAACCAACACAAGTCTTCGTCCATATATTGGTGCTGGTATTGGTTTGGCTCAGGTAAAAAATCAGATAGATTTTTTAAACACGAACACCTTTACAAAACGAAGTGAAAATAATTTTGCGTATCAATTAATGGCTGGCCTGGCCTGGGATTTTAATTATCATTGGGCTTTGGATATAGGTTATCGTTATGTGGACAATGGGGATACCAGCTGGAATATTGCCGATGGAGCCGCCAAAATCAACTTTGATTCAACGGAGCATCAAATTACGGCGGGGATTAAATACACGTTCTAACTTTTATATTATCCTGTACAGCCAAAAGGGGTGACAAATGAAAAAACAAACATTTATTTTATTGTGCGGTGTTATGGTTGCCGGTTCTGCCTTAGCAGGTGGCAGCATTTTTGGCGGTGGTAAAAAAACACGTAACGCAGATGGTGTTTCATCGGTTGGAATTCAAATTTGCGGCAGTCTAAGATGCCCTGATGTGATTATCAAAGAAGGTGATTGTGGCAATATTGAAAATGCCACGCAACAATACGGTGTTTGTGTTTGTAAGGAAGAATATCATGTTGTGGACGGCAAATGTTTGGGTCCATGTGAAGAAAATCCCATTGATCATTGTACGGCCTGTTCCCCTAAATCCGGAAACAGTATTTGCGAAAAATGTGAAGAAGGCTATTATTTACAAGAAAACGAATGCATTCAATGCCCACCTCCTCCACCACCTTGTCTAAATGCGGGTTTGGCTTATAATATCATTTCAATTGAAGGATGTCCACTGCCTAAAATAACCTATTGTTCCGATGAAAAACCCATATGCAACGAAGTTTCGGGTCAATGTGAACCATGTCCATCGGATAAACCTGTTTGGACAGGTCTCAAATGTGAAGCATGTCCAGCGGACAACCCCGTTTGGGATTCAACACAAAAAATGTGTGTGGAATGCCTTGAAAACAGTGATTGCGAAGAAGGTTATGTTTGTTCAAACAAACAATGTTTGGCCCGTGAATGCGATCCCGAAAAATATCCCCGAACAACAAAACCCGTCAATTGCACAACTTATGAAGAATGTATTTCACCAACGGAACACCGTTATACATTGTGTCAAAAATGCAATGAAGGGACTGTTTGGGACAGAACGAATCAATGGTGTACCACTTATGAAACAAAATGTCCACCGGGATATTATTGTTTGGAAGACGGTTGCCCCAGTGGTTTGGGATATTGGTGCCCCGGTGGAGCGGATCCGATACCTTGTCCACCAGGAAATTATTGTGAAGAAGGTTCTTATGAACCAACGCCTTGTCCGGCCGGTTCTTATTGCACAGGCGGTTCAGGTGGTACCGGTGGCGGTTCATGGGGTGATATCGGTGGTGGTTTTGGCTTTGGTGGCGGTGGATTTTGGGGTGTCAATCCTTGCCCAACCGGATATTATTGTAGTGGCGGAACGGCACCGGCTGAACCCTGTCCAAAAGGATATTATTGTCCGGAAGACAACCCTGTTGAACCTATTCCCTGTCCAGAAGACGCCTATTGTCCCACATATACATGTGTCCCCCTGAGATGTGGTGAGAGTACCAATTGGAAAATCGGTGATGATGGTTTTTATTTAGAATGTGTTCATGGAAACTATATCGTCCCCGAAGGAAAAGATTGTGGTTCGTGTATTTGTTTGGAAGGTTGGACGGGTGAATTGTGTGATATAGAAAAATGCGATACAACCGAATATCCGTTGTTGGAAAAAGATTTGGATACAGACGCCTATACCTATGAAATCTGTGAAGATACCGAAAAGCATTACAAAAAAACAGGCTGTACAATCACGCACATGGATGAAGACGAATCGGACGCTGAATTGATTTGTATTCATAAATGTGACGCCAAAATCAACGAACATGATGAAGTATGTGAAACATGTACGATTGATGAACAAAGCGGTGATGTGACAATTGCTTTGGCCAATACAACCTGTTCAAATCCTGATGGCATTGAAGGAAATACAGACTTTATCTGTGCAAATAATTCCGATAACCGTGGGGAATGTCAACATCCTTGTACTTTGGGAAGTTATGCGGATTTTATGGCCACAACGTGTTTGCCTGCCCAACATGCGGAAAACGGAAAATGTGTGGCCGATTATGCCGATGCCGGAACATCATGCGAAAATCCGCTTTATCCCGGGGAAGGCTCCATCTGTGACGGATTTGGAAATTGCGGATGCCCAGACGGCAAAATGTATTCACCGCTTTTGGCCCAATGCGTAACACCAACGGGTACAGGATGTAAATCAAATTCAGATTGTGATGTTGGCAGTTTTTGTGAAGTAACCAGTTACCGTGGTTCACAACCCGATAACACTCAATGCAAAACATTCGATTATTTCCCAAATGAAGAGTTTGAAATTCAAACGGTCAATGGCCGTAAACGTGTGATACATACAACCGATTCATCCCAGGCTACAAACTTTAAATATGATACGGGATTAAATTGGTGTATGGCACAAGGTGGCCGTTTGGCATCTTTAACCGATTTTGGTATTACACATTGTACATCATCGGGCGGTTCTTTAAATAAATGCGGACGAACCGATTTGTATGTTCAAAAATCCGATGGAACATATACACCGTGGACCACTTATTATAAAACCTTGACAGCGGATGATAAATATAATTGGGATAAATTGACAACATACAATTGGATGAGTGAGCCATTTGATAGCAGTCGTATATATGAATTTAATCCATCAAATGGTGCTATTTCTGCCCATACATATGATCACAGTTGTGGCACGTTGTATCATATTTTGTGTATTTTGGACGATGGCATTTCCTGTCCAACGAATAGTTCATACAGAACCAAGGCACCATCATCCACATCAAAATCACAAGAAACATCCACACGCAATTGTTATTGTAATGCCGACACACCCTATTGGGATGGTTCAAAGTGTGTGGCCTGTCCAACAGGAACCAGTCCCAGTGGTCAAGGTGGTTCAGTGGCACCAACACAATGTAAGTGCGATATAGCCAACACCGTATGGAATTCAAGCACTAATCAATGTGAATGTATTGACTCTTTTAGTTGGAATTCTGATCAAACCGCATGTATCAATAAATGCGAAAATTATATTCCAACCGCTTGTATGCCAACTTGCAACCCTTCAACAGGAAAAGGCATTCCTTTGGCATCAGGAACAAAATGTATTGGGGATTTAGGGACATGTAATACTGCGGGATTATGTGAATCAGATGAAGCGATAATTTATCAGTTCCAAGACAATATCTTTTTTAGAAGTAAATACAAGATGTGCGGGGGAAGCACGGCCGAATCATGGTGTACAAATCACGGTGGAACCATTGTTTCTTTGGCAGATACAGGAATAACCGGCGGATATGACGGATGCCAGTGTATTAATGATTCTTGTATCGGTGCGGATTGGCCGAAATTACAAGGGGCATTCCCAGATCTTGTAGATTCAAAGCTTTCTTCCGCTGAACGTTGGTGGACTTCTGATCAATGTGCTGTGGGACAATCTCTTTATATTATATTAGAGGATCATAGTGTTCATTATCACAATCATAATGTATGCGATTATTACAGTATGTGCAAACTTGTAAATTGACATTGGGCTGGTTCAAATATTGAGAAAAATATTATATTGATGACAAACGAAATCAATACAAATATTAAATAAAAAATAGGGTTAAAAAAATGCAGATAGACAACCTTTTAAAACAAACTTTCTTGAAAATTATTTTAAGCAATAAAAAGGATAAATCTTTTGCCTATAACAAGGCTGTCATTATGCCTGTTTTGATTAAAAACAAATCCATGTGGCAAATGACCCTTTATACGGACAAACAAGCCTTTCAGGAAAACATCAAAACAATGCTTGATTTAAACAATCGCATCCGCGAATTATTCAATGTCAAATATAAGCAATTAAATTTTTTTGCCCCCCTTGAAGACGTTGAAATTAAAGTCAGCAAAAAAGGAAAAATGATTGTTTCAACACATCATCATAACCAAAGAAAAGAAAAAATTCAAACGCATAACCGAATTAAAAATTATCTGTTACCCGAAAATGAAAAAATTCCGCCTTTAATTGATATCGGGGTCATGACAAAAGACGGTAAAATTATTGCCTCACAAATGGATAAATTCCGCCAAATAAACAAGTTTTTGGAAATGGTGGATGACACTTTAAAAAAATGGTCAAAAAGCGACATCACGGTTATTGATTTTGGTTGCGGAAAATCATATTTGACTTTTGTTTTATACTATTATTTAACCGAAATAAAAAAATTAAATGCCACGGTTATCGGACTGGATTTAAAATCAGAAGTTATTGAAAAGTGTAATATTGTGGCCGAAAAATACGGCTATCAAAATTTATCGTTTAAAATTGGCGATATCAACGGTTTTAAACCGACAAAACAAATAGACATGGTCGTATCTTTGCATGCCTGTGATACGGCAACGGATTACGCCTTGTTTAACGCTGTTTGTTGGAATGTGCCGATTATTTTATCGGTACCATGTTGCCAACATGAAATCAATTCTCAAATCAAAAACGCATGGCCTGTCATGACAAAATATGGCCTGATTAAAGAACGATTTTCGGCCCTTTTAACTGATGCCATTCGGGCGAATTTGTTGGAATCACAAGGATACAATGTTCAGGTCATGGAATTCATTCCCATGGAGCATACAGCCAAAAATGTTTTGATTCGTGCCGTAAAAAAAGGGCAAAAAAAATCATCCGAAACCGTTCAGGATTTATGCAAACAATTTAACATAAAACCCACACTTTTAAAATTATTGGAAAAAATTTAAAATTGACTTTTGGCGGGTTTCAGGCTATTCTATAAAGTATGACGAAACAGGGCCATGAAATCATCAAAGAAAAAATTAAAACTTTTTCACACAAAGCCGGTGTTTATCGGATGCTGGATGAAGATGGTAAAGTTTTATATGTCGGAAAAGCAAAAGATTTGATACATCGTTTAACCAACTACACACGCCCTGAAAAATTGTCTTTTCGTATTCGGGAAATGGTGGCACATGTCAAAGATGTGGTGGTCATTGAAACAGCCGGCGAAACCGAGGCTTTTTTGTTGGAAAATGAACTTATTAAACAATATCATCCCTATTATAATATCCTGTTAAAAGATGATAAAAGTTATCCGTATATTGCTTTATCAAAAGATGAATTTCCGCGTTTGTTTAAATATCGGGGAAAACGTCAAAAGGGTGTGGATTATTTTGGGCCGTTTGATTCGGGTGAAAGCGTGAATCACACCTTGGTAGAATTACAAAAACTGTTTGGTTTGCGTTCGTGCAAAGACAGTTATTTCAACAATCGCACACGCCCCTGTTTAATGTATCAAATTAAAAGATGTTCGGCACCTTGTTGCCAAAAAATCACGCCTCAGGATTATCAAAAATCGGTGGAACAAACACGGGCTTTTTTAACACAAAAATCTTATACTATTCAGGAAAATTTACAGGCACAAATGATGCAACTGTCCGCCAATCAGGAATATGAAAAAGCAGCCGTTTTACGTGATAAAATTGCCGCCTTAAACAAAATTCAAGGCACCAGTCAGGCTTTGCCCAATCACGATACAGACACAATTGCTTATGCTTTTTCAAACGGCACTTTGTCTTTACAGGTCTTTTTTCACCGCACCGATCGTTTAACAGGACATCAGGAATACCTGTTGCATCAAGTGGATGAAAATGATTTAAACGAAACTTTATCCAGCTTGATTTTACAACTTTATACTCAGGTCCCACCACCGGATGTGGTTTGTCTTTCGTGGTCTGCAGATGATGTTTTGGAAAATGCTTTATCCGAAATGGCGCAACATCGCATTAAAATATCCGTTCCGCCTTTCCGCCAAATACGAAAAGATTGGATGGTTCAGGCTAAACAATCGGCAGAACGTGCCCTAAATACCCAAGAAAATAAACAAAAAACATGGCTGGCTTTTGCCGATTTATTGGGGGTGAGTGATTTAAAAATTGTGGACATTTTTGATAACAGTCATTTGCAAGGATCCAATGCTGTGGGGGCCATTGTATCAGCCGGACCAAACGGCTTTTTAAAAAACAGATATCGCCGTTATAATGTTCCCCAAGAATTGGCCGGTGATGATTTTGGCATGATGCGTTATGTTTTAAAAAGACGTTTACAACGATTGCAAAATGACGGATGCCTGCCGGATGCATTATTATTGGATGGCGGTAAAGGGCAATTGTCCTCGGTGATGCAGGTGTTGGATGAATTGAACATTCAAATGAAGGTTTTGGCGATGGCCAAAGGGGCGGGACAACATGATAAAGGTTTGGAAATTTTTTATTTGAATTCCGATCCAAATACCCCGATACATTTGGATTTGAAGGGTGATTTAATACATTTGTTGCAACGATTGCGTGACGAAGCCCACCGTTTTGTAATCGGATCACACAGGGCTAAACGTGAAAAAGGAATGTTCCATGAACGATTGGAAGACATTGAAGATATCGGTCCCAAAAGGCGTAAAATGTTAATGTTGCATTTTGGATCTGTGCGGGCCATCTCAGGAGCATCCATAGAACAAATTAAAAATATTCCCGGTTTTAATGAAAAAATTGCAAAAAAAGTCTATACTTTTTTCCATAATAGTGCTATAACATAGAAAAACGAAAGGGGTTTTTTATGAAAAAAACAAAATCAAAAAAAAGCTTAAAAGCAAAAGTGGCACCTGTAATTCAAAATAAAGTGGCACCCGTTTTGAAAAAAGCCGAAAAGAAAATCAATATCCCGAATTTATTGACGATGGTTCGTATGTGGGCTATTCCTTTAATCGTTTTAACATTCTTCTTTAAGAAAATGTCACCTGAAAGTTCTGTTATGTGGGCTTGGGTTGGTGTCGTATTATTTATGATTGCCGGTATTACCGATTATTTGGATGGCTATTTGGCCCGCCATTGGAACCAGCTCAGCCGTTTCGGTCGTGTGCTGGATCCGATTGCCGATAAATTATTGGTGGGTTCCATTTTGGTGATGTTGGCATGGGAAGGTCGCCTGAAGGATATTATGGTGATTCCTGCTGTTATTATTTTAAGCCGTGAAATTTTGGTTTCGGGCTTGCGTGAATTTTTGGCCGAAATCAAAGTCGGTTGTCCTGTTACCCGTTTGGCAAAATGGAAAACAGCCTGTCAAATGATGGCTTTACCAATGTTAATGATTTGTGATGAAGCAGGCGTAGCCAATGGCTTTTTCACATTCTTGGGAATCATATTCTTTTGGGGAGCGGCCATTTTAACCATTATGACAGGATACGATTATTGGAAATCCGGTCGCAAATATATGAACGATTAAATCTTAATCCCTGTGATAAGGGTGATTGTTCCAAATGGTTGTGGCACGATAAAGTTGTTCGGCCAATACGACTCTGATTAAAAAATGGGGCAAAGTCATACGACCAAAAGATAATTTTAAGTTGGCCCGATTTAAAACGCTTTTACCATGTCCGTTGGCACCACCTATCATTAAAACAATCGGATTGGCTTTGTCTTTGGCAATTTTTAATTGACCGGCAAATTCCCGTGAAGAAAGTGTTTGACCATGTTCATCCAATGCCACCACATAGGCGTTATTAGGTAAATCCGACAGCAATAATTTGGCTTCGGCCTCTTTTAAATCGGCATCCGGTAAATTCTTTTTTTCCACATATTCACGGATTTCTATTTTTTCACGTGTTTTTTTAAAATACCCTTCAATCAACTTTGATTCGGGATCAGAAAGTTTTAATTTACCGATACAACGTATTTGAATCATTTTGTTTTCTTTTCATACTTACAGGGTAACAAATCCGATATATCGCCAATCGTCCAACCACGTTTGTTTTTGGCGGGCAAAACAACTTTGGCCTTTGGGCCGTAATCGGAAATATATTCGCGACATTTACCACAGGGGGATATCACATAGCTGGGGATATCACGCACCGCCACAATGGTATCAATTTGCATGTCTTTTTCGGCCGTATGGGCCATACCGATGGCGATAATTTCCGCACATGTTGCCACGGATGGTTGATTGGTACCGGTGTTTAATGCCTGATAAACATGGCCTGATTTTGTTAAAACAGCGGCAGCTACCACCGAATGATGGCCTTCTTTTTGATATCTGGCCTCAATTAAATCTTTGGCCATATCCACCAAATTTTGGGTTGTGATTTTTGTCATTTATAACTCCTCAATATCCACAATATCTTCAATCATTTCATCCAAGGCTTCCCTATCCACATCCTTGTATTCTACAACAGGTTTGGGTAATTCAGGACGTTCGGGGCGTTGAATATCTTTTTGGATATCCCCGGGTAATAATTTTTCCGCCCAATCGGATGATTTTTGAATGTATTTAACCGAGAAATTGTTTTCTTCCATCTTTTCAATTTGTTTTGGGCTGAATGCAATTTGACGGGCAAACAACCAAACCAAGACAATCAATAAAATCGCCCGAGCAACACCAAAGGCTAACCCTAAGATTCTGTCCAATCCGGATAAAGAACTTTTGCGTAAACTGTGTGTGATTTTGGCATTGACAATAGTCATAACAATCAATACAACCAAAGCCAATAATCCTGTGATGATTAAGGTCCACATTTTAACATTTTCCACCTGTCCCAGCAACAAACCGTTGACGGGTTGGTAAGAATATAATGCTGTGGCACCCGCAATAATCCAACTGGTAATTCCCAATAATTCACGTAACAAGCCACGATAAAGAGCAAACAATACCGAAACAACTATTGTGATAATAACAACAAAATCAATCATACCCATGGCTATTCTCCTTTTTATGTTATAATAACAACATTTTTAACTTCTGTCCAACAATTTTTAACATTCCCCTTTATTAAAAAAAGTAAGCAGTGTTTTCAAATTACCGATATCCACAGTTTTAAATGTTGTTTTTTTGTTTTTATTGGGTGGCACCAGGGCTTTTTTAAAGCCCAATTTACCGGCTTCTTTTAACCGTAAATCCGATTGAGGCACATTACGGATTTCGCCCGACAAACCGATTTCACCGAAAAAGACCATATCGGCCGGTAACGGATGATTAAAGGCACAGGATAAAATAGCCATTACAACCGCCAAATCCACCGCCGGTTCGCTTAATCGCATACCACCGGCCACATTGACAAAGATGTCTTTATTGGCCAAAGAAACACCACATCGGGCCTCCAACACCGCCAATAACATATTTAATCGGTTATTATCCCATCCAACCACTGATCGGCGTGGATTAGTCCCCGCCATCGGGGCCACCAAAGATTGAATTTCCACCAACATGGGGCGTGTGCCTTCTATACCGGCAAAAACACAACTACCCGATACATTTCCTTGACGATCGGCCAAAAAGAGAGCCGAAGGATTTGGCACTTCCATTAAACCTTTATCCGTCATTTCAAACACACCGATTTCATCAGTGGCACCAAAGCGGTTTTTGACCGAGCGTAAAATACGAAAATGATGACCTCTATCGCCTTCAAAATACAAAACGGTATCCACCATGTGTTCCAAAACACGGGGACCTGCCAAGGTTCCTTCTTTGGTCACGTGCCCCACCAAGAATAAAACAAAGCCACGCTTTTTGGCCAAACGTATCAATTCATGACCGCAGGCACGCACCTGACCAACCGTCCCGGGGGCTGATTCAATCATATCGGAATACATGGTTTGAATGGAATCAATTACCACAATATCGGGGGCCTTGTCATCATCCAATGACGCCACAATATCACGCATGCGTGTTTCGGATGCCAATTCCACAGGGTTATCAGCCAACCCCAAACGCATGGCACGCAAACGCACCTGATCCACCGACTCTTCGCCCGAAATATAAACGCATCGGGTGGGATGACCAGCTTTGTTCACACCTTTTGTCAGAGCAGATACCACCTGTAATAATAAAGTGGATTTACCAATACCCGGATCACCGCCCACCAAAATCACGGACCCAGGCACCAAACCACCGCCAGCCACCCGATCCAATTCGCCAATGTTGGATTTTAAACGAAACAAAGTTTCGGGTGACCCCCTTAAATCCAAAAATTCAATTTTGCGTCCGTTTTGACCACCCGTGGCTGTCGGGCTGTCAGGCTTTTGAATCTCTTCTTCCTGAATGGTGTTCCATTCGTGACAAGCGGAACATTGACCGGCCCATCGGCCATAAACCGCCCCACAATTTTGACAAACAAAGTGAGTTGTTTTTTTCATTAAAATTTCCCTCCAGAAAGCCATTGTCCTAAAAAGATAAATAATATACTTAATAATGTAAGAGCCAGTAATAATCTTACTATAAATCTAAATACTTTTATTCTGGTTACCTTTTCACGACACATCCAAAATAAAATAATTACAACAAGTGAAACCAAATATAAAAAGACATATTGAAATGGAATAAAAGGTGTAGAGAATGCCAATATCCACAGAGCTATAAAATAAAAATAAACGTATTTTTTATATTCGGGACAGATTTTTCGTGATTGTTTTATCTCAAAAATAATCCTTTTAATTGTAAGTAAAATTAGATTAAATTTAATCATCCCTCGGCCTTTACTTGCATTTGGATGGGGCCTTTGGAAGAACCGGCCACAAATTGACGCACATAAGGATTGGTTGTTTTTTCCAATTCTTTAACCGTACCCATCCAAATTATTTTGCCTTCATACAACATGGCAATCCGATCGGCAATTTTTTTGGCACTTTGCATATCATGGGTGATGGTCAGTGCCGTTGCCCCCAATTTTTTCACGGAATTCACGATTAAATCATTGATGACGTCTGACATAATGGGATCCAACCCTGTGGTCGGTTCATCAAAGAACAATGTATCGGGCTTGGTGGCAATGGCACGGGCCAATCCCACACGTTTTTTCATACCGCCTGATAAATCGGCCGGATAAACATCAGCGACCTCCGGTTTTAATCCGACTTCGGCCAAATTTTGAATGGCAATCTGTTTGGCTTTTTCACGTGTCATACCTGGTTGTTGCAACACCGCAAAGGCCACATTTTCCCAAACGGTTAAACTGTCAAATAAAGCGGCACCTTGAAACAACATTCCGATTTGATTACCGTTAAATTTCACAGATCCTTTATCGGCCTTTAAAAGCCCCAAAATACATTTTAACGTAACGGATTTACCTGTTCCCGATCCCCCGATAATCACAACCGATTCGCCTTTATGAACCGTTAAATCCACACCGTCCAAAACAACCTTTTTTCCAAAAGCTTTATGCACATTTTTTAATTCAATTTGAATGGCTTTCATTTTTACCTCACATATTAAAGAACGCTTCGGTCAACAGATAGTTGAAAATTAAAATTAAAATACTGGCCGATACAACAGCATTGGTTGTGGCCTGACCCACACCTTGGGCGCCACCCTTGGAACGAAAACCGTTATAACATCCCATCAACGCAATAATAAACCCAAAGACAGATGCTTTTATCATACCGGAAATAATGTCCATGGCCTGCAAATAATTCCATGTATTGACCAAATAAGTGGTGGCGTTAAAATCCAACTTATACACACCGACCATATAACCACCACATACACCCAAAACATCCCCGATTAAAACCAATACGGGCATCATCAAAATACCGGCCAAAACCCGCGGTGCAATCAGATACTTAAACGGATTTGTGTTTAAGGTGGTCAAGGCATCAATTTGTTCGGTCACCTGCATGGTGCCGATTTCGGCCGCCATTGCCGCCCCGATACGCCCCGCCACCATCAAGGCCGCCATCACAGGGGCCAGCTCACGTGTAACCGCAACTAATACCACCATGGAAACAGCCCCTTCGGCCGAAAATTTTGAAACAGCTTCATACGTTTGAATGGCAATCACCATACCCGAAAACAAAGTGGTCAATGCCACAACGGGCAAAGAATAAAAACCGATTTCAACCAACTGGCGTATCAATTCTTTAAAATAAAAAGGTTTTCGTACACAAGCCCCAATGACCTTACCTGTAAAAATAGCCAATTCACCTGTGGCATAAAAAAATCGGGTCATTACACCGCCCAATGTGTTTAAAAAAGTTAAAAACTGTTGCATGTCAACTCCTTGATAATTATTTCCAGTTTAATCAAGAATGCATCAAAATGCAAGAAAAAACGTATTTTAAATCCGGCAGGGTTGACTTTTTGGCTTGAAAGTATTACAGTCAAATCAGGGTGATTAAATGATACAAATAGAACAAAGGGAAAGTGGTATTGTTATACATTTAACGGGGGATTTAACAAAGTCCCAAAAGTTTGACTTTTCCAAAATTCAAAACAAAAAAATTCAAATTAAAAACGACGGTATTGAAAAATGGGATACGGATTTTATCGTTTCATTATATGCCCAATTAAAACAGATAGATCCCAAAAACATAACAACCTATCATTTACCCAAAAATATGGAACAATTGATACGCTTGGCTTTTCAAACACAAACAAAACCTCAAACAGAAAAGCAAAATAAAGAAACTTTTTTGGAATATCTGGGCGACAAAGGATTATATATTTACAGACGTTTTCATCTGGGGGTTCTGTTTGTATTAAAGTGGTTGGCAGGTTGTGGACGACAAATAACGGGAAAGGCCGTGTATCGGTCAAAAGATTTTTGGATGACGCTTGCCGATTGTGGACCAAAGGCTGTTTTAATTGTATCTTTAATCAGCTTTATGGTCGGTTTAATTTTGGCCTTTGTCGGGGCGTTACAATTAAAAACTTTTGGGGCTCAAATCTATGTGGCCAGCTTGGTAACCATCGGCATGACACGTATCATGGGGGCCATTATGACGGGTATTATTATGGCCGGTCGCACAGGTTCATCTTATGCGGCCAGCATTGGGACCATGCAAGTTAATGAAGAATTAGATGCCCTAAAAACAATGGGGGTTTCACCTACAGACTTTTTGGTTTTGCCACGAACAAATGCTTTGTTATTATCTATGCCGATTTTGGTTTTGATTTCGGACATTATGGGTATTTTGGGCGGATGTTTTGTTTGTGTGTTGTTTTGGCAAATTCCTTTATCTGAATACATTAAATATACAATATCTTCATTTGATTTAACCAACTTTTTGGTGGGTATTTTTCATGGTTTGGTTTTTGCTGTTGTTATTGCATTATGTGGATGTTATTTTGGTTTAACCTGTGGGCGAAATGCCGACAGTGTCGGGCGAGCCACCACCAACGCCGTTGTTTTCGCCATTGTGTGGATGATAGCAATGACAGGCTTAATTACTTTGGCTTGTGAAGGGTTAGGTGTTTGATGAAAAACACGCCCATTATTCAGGCCAAAAATTTAACTATCGGTTATGGTGATAAAACCATTATGAAGGATTTAAATTTTGAAATTCAAAAAGGGGATATTTTTGTTATCATGGGCGGTTCCGGTTGTGGTAAAAGCACTTTGCTTCGCACTTTAACCGGTTTGATTCCCATACAAAAAGGGGATGTTTTTATTCAGGATATCAACTTGAAAAAAGCAACCGAATTACAAAAAAAAGAAATTATGAAACATTCGGGGATTTTATATCAAAGCGGGGCTTTGTTCAGCTCAATGACTTTGGCGGAAAATATAGCTTTACCTTTACAACTATACACCCAATATGATAACCATAAAATAAATGATATTGTGGCCTTTAAATTGGCTTTGGTCGGTTTGGCCGGCTTTGAAAATTATTATCCCAGCCAAATCAGCGGTGGCATGCGAAAACGGGCCGGATTGGCACGGGCTTTGGCACTAAATCCCGAAATTGTTTACTTTGATGAACCGTCCGCGGGTTTGGATCCGGTCAGCTCAAAAAATCTGGATGATTTAATTTTGCAAATCAATGAAACTTTGGGCACAACCATTATTGTTGTCTCGCATGAATTAGCATCCATTTTTTCAATTGCAAAAAACAGTATCTTTTTGGATAATACCATTCAAACGATTTCGGCCAAAGGAACCCCGAAAGAATTGTTAAAAAATCCGCCCAATGAACGTGTTTATGAATTTTTAACCAGAGGAGTTTTAAATGAAAAAAGAGCCAAATAAAAAAGCAATCGGTCTGTTTTTATTACTGGGTTTTTTGGTATTGTTTGCCTTAATCGGTCAATCTGTTTGGCACAAAGTTATACGGGATAAGAAAAATGTCTTTGTGATGTATTTTGATGAATCATTAAAGGGTTTATCCGAAGGGGCACCGGTTGTTTTTCGTGGTGTTGAAATCGGAAAAGTCATTAATATAAAATTAGTGGCCGATGCAAAAAATTTAACCTTTCAAGTACCGGTTTATGTACGCATCAAACCAATGGGAATTATAAAAGAAAAAAACGGATGGGATAATTTGTGGAACAATCAAAATGTTTTGGAAAATTTAATCCAACGCGGTTTGCGTGGACGTTTAATTACCCAAAGTTATTTGACCGGTCAGTTGATGATCGAGTTGGTGATATTGCCCGAAAGTCAGGCAAAAACAGTGCCCGAAAAAGGATTTTCTCAATTTCCGCAAATCCCGACTGTCTTATCCAAAAGTGAAGCCCTTACCAAAGAAATTGATAGTTTAAAAATCCAAAAAACGCTTGATCAGGTTGGCCATGTTGTTGCTGTGTTACAGGAACAACTGCCTGTGTTATTGCCGGCTTTGACACAAACGACACAAAACCTGAATAAAACTTTGGAAAAAATTTCCGATAATACCGATGAAACTATTTTTAATGCCAACAAAGCATTGACGGATATTTCTGATGCTGCCCGATCTGTGCAAAATTTGGCCGATTATTTGGAACGCCATCCGGAATCTTTAATCAAAGGCAAAAAAGGAGAATAAAATGAAAAAAATCAAATATGCCTTTTTATGTTTGTTTTTGTCGGGATGTATTTTTGGCGTTTCTCAAACCTCAAAATTTTATTCTTTAACTGAAATTGAAACAACGCCTGTTTCACAATCGGCCGACTTGTTTATCGGGGTGGATAAGGTTGATTTGCCCAAATATATGGACAAAGCCCAAATTGTAACACAAAACAAAAACAATACAGAAGTTTTGATTTCCGAATATAATCGTTGGGTTGAATCCCCATCTGTTTTATGTACACGTATTTTAACCCAAAACTTAAACCATTTATTGCCAAAATCTGATGCAAAAATACGCACTTTGGGAAGCGAAAAATTTGACCGTCGTGTTTGGGTTCAGGTTGTTCAAATGGATGCTATTTTGGGACAACAAGCACAATTATCGGTATGGTATAGTATAAAAAACACGAATGGAAAAACGATTGTTCGCCAAAAATTTGCCGATAAAATTAAAATTGGAAAAACATATGATGACTTGGTTGTCGGTTATTCAAAGTTATGGTCAAAGCTTAGTCAGGATATCGCCAAACAATTGATACAAAAATAATTTTTTATCCTTTCAGATAATCTGTTAAAATTTCATAAGCCTCTCTTAATCTTTGGAAAAGTGAAGCATCTGTTTTGCTGACATCCGGATGGTATTTTTTTGCCAAGACCTTATATTGCTTTTTTATATCTGATAACTGGATTGGCATTTTTAAATCCATAAAGGCAATCGCCCGTTGCACTTTGGGCGGATATTTTAATGATGGCGTGGGGGGATTATAACCACCGTCCATCCCCAGCCTTTCTTCCGAAAAAACATTCATTGAATCCTTAAAGCGGGGCATTCCACCAATGTTAGAACCCAATTTCCATCGGGGGCGTTGCCATGTTGTATCATTACGCAGTTGTTCTTCTATTTCTTCGGGTGAAAGACCTTTTAAAAAATCCCATTTTTTGTTATATTCGGCCACATGCTTTTGACAAAACCAATAATGCGAACGCAACGTTCTGTCCTTTGGGGCCCGATATTCACCTGCCTCGGGACAACCGGGAAAATCACAATCATGCAAGCGTTTTTTGGGTTCTGTTTTACGTCTCATTTTACCATCCAAATTAAAAATTAATTATACCTTATTTTTGTTTGTTTTACAAGACTGTTTATATTTTTTTGAATTATCGCATTTTTTACTGGTCAAAGCGTTTTATTTTGTGTATAATTAGCAAAAAGGAAACAAAATGCAAAACCCGAAAAGAACTTTATTGATCGGATTGGTTGTTGGACTGCTGTTCTTTGGATGGTGGTTTCGCGGTTTTTTGCAAATCAATTGGAACTTTAATCTTTTTTCCGGCAAATCTTGGGCGTTTTTATTTCAGGAAATAAACGCGGGATGGCGCGTATCAAGCACAGGCGACTGGATTTTTTTGATTTCATTTATTTTGGTAATTCCTGCATACTTGGGAATTTGGTATTGGGCCAACAAAATAAAATGGCATGATTCGGTAAAAAAAGTAACTCATCTGCCCAAAAAACACATCCAACATATCAAGAAAAAAATAACATCCGCAAACAAACGTTCCAATGGTAAAAATACATCACCCGTATCACATACATCTCATAAATCAATCAAGGCTCCGCCAATTTCAGCTCAACGCCCCATGGCCATGCCAACAATGGGACCAACCATGCGTACGCAACCCATACAACAAACATTTACACAAAACACACCTATACCACCTGAAATCTCGCCTTATGCAAATGAAGGCCTGCCAAACAACAATGATTTGTTGCCAACTCCTTCAATACCCAACAACGATTGGAATCCGCTTGATTCTGATCTAAAACAAATGGCGAATACCCCCTTGGACGAAATCCAATTGCCCACCCAACAAGCTGTTGTTGAAAACATTAATGATCTTTTGACAAATACCGGTTGGACCATTTTATCCGATATTGATTTGGATAATAAAAAACCAGATTTAGTTGCCGTTTCTGATGGCCAACTGTTATGGGGAATTTACGATGATATAGAAGGCGATTGGTTGGCCGATGAAGAAGCCTTTAATGATGAAGATCCTTTATGGTTTTCCGAAACAGATCATCGTGTATCGCCTGTTTTTGAATTGATTCAACAAAGCAAAATTATCGGTCAAAAACTGATTTCTTCGGGATTGAATTTAAAGGTTCAACCTATTCTGATTGAACGAAAGGGTAATTTAATAAATGCCGAAGACATGTTAAAAACGTGGAATGATTTAGGGGTTATCGTATGCCGAACAGATATCGGTGGTCCCGTTGAATTAAAAACAGTTGGCGAAATTTTAAACAAACACTATGAACCGTTATCGCAAGATGCCGTTCAACAAATAAAACAAATTTTATCATAAGAGGAGATGAAAAATGGCAGACGATCAATATAAGGAAAAAGACAAATATATTATACATATAATACTTTCCATTCTTTTGGCGTTGTTTTGTTTTTGGATACTTTCTTTATTGGTTTTACCAATCACACATTGGTTGTTATCAAGTGATTTTTCGTTAATCAGAATTGCTTGGGGATTTTGGTCTGAAGCATTTTTGCACCCCAGTAAAATCATCATCACCTATGCAACATGGTTAAAAAAATTCAACTCTGTTTCGCCTGTACCGGTGGCCATGTATCTGCCCATTATTCCATTGATTTCAGTTCCAATTATTATATTAGTCGGCATATTTACCAATCCATATTCTAATATATCCACCGTGTTTGGCAGCGGCCGTTTGGCATCCTATCGTGATATTAAAAAGATGGGTTTATTTGATGGTTTTTGTTGTGTTTTGGGTCGGTTTAAGGGGCGTTTATTAAAAATGCCCAACACCTTATCCGCCTTGGTGGTGGCACCTCCGGGAACCGGTAAAACCGCCGGTGTTGTTATTCCGACCATTTTTGAATCCGATTCTTTAAGTATTATCGTCAATGACGTAAAACCCGAACTATGCTATCAAACATCAGGCTACCGTAATAAAATCGGACCCGTTTTCATTATCAACTGGGGTGCTCAGGATGAACCGCAAAACGGCGTTTTTTACCCCAGTTGGAATCCTTTATCACCAACAGCATTACCCCCATTGGGACCGGCCAGAGATATGTATATTGACTCTATGGTGGCCGTTTTAGTTGAAGAACCCAAAGGCGGTGCAGATCCACACTGGTGTAAAACAGGTCGTAATGCCATGAGTGGTTTTTTACATTTTATTGCCAGCAAATGTGAACGGGCCCGTGCCAACGATTATTTTATCAATAAATTATCCGAAGGTTCTTTTGATCAAGAAGATGCCAATATTTTGGCCACATACTATGCCGATATGTCGGATAACAGTGCCATGATTGCATTGGATGCTTTAAAAAGGGGGCAATTAAGTTTAAACAATTACGCCCCTGTTGGTACATGGGAAGGTCTGCCCGAAAACTGGCATGGGCATGAACCATGCATTGCCATGATTTTGGAATGGCTGACCGATATGCAAATGAAAATTGCCGCTGATATCAAACGCCGTTCCGATGAAGGTGATCAAATGGCCATGATGGCAGACCCCATGAAGGACGTGTTAGATGCAGCCGTGAATGAAAGTAATCGCTTTGCCTATGCCCGCCGTGCCATTGCCGAATTAAATCAATTGTCCAGTACACCCGACAAAGAACGTGGTTCAATTTTGTCAACCGCCTTGTCCGGAATCAGTATTTTTAAAAACGCAGCCGTGAAAGAACGAACAAAATTCAGCGATTTTACTTTCCGTGATTTGCGTGGTATGGTGGATCCGGCCGACGGCAAAATCAAACCGATTTCCGTTTATTTATCCATTAACCAGGTGGATGCCCGTGCATTGAATGTGATTACGGGTATCTTTGTGGAATTGGTCAGTTCATTTTTGATTGCCAATCCACCGGGGCATGTGGGTAATGACGGTCAAAAATGTGGTCCCTGCCCTGTTTTGTTTGTATTGGACGAATTCCCGCAAATGCCCAAATTGGATTGTGTGAAAAACGGTCCTGCGGTCGGTCGTGGACAAAAGGTGGCCTATTTGTTGATTGGCCAGGATTTGGGCCAAATTTCCGGTCAATATGGTAAAGACGATTTGGAAACAATTATTTCCACCACAGCCGCCAAAGTTATTTTATCGCAAAACAACGAACAAACAGCCGAACGTTTTGTTAAAATGATTGGTTCAAAAACCATTGAAGTTAAAAGTACATCCAAACAAGAAGGCGGCCCGCAAAAAATGTTTGATTTTTCACAAAACGTATCCCGACAATTACAAAAATCGGACGTGGTCAGTGCTTCGGATATTTTAAGTTTGGACATGTTAAAACAATATGTGTTATTCCAAGGGTTCTTATCGCACCCGATTTTGGCCGATGCCCCGCGTTATTATTTGGATAAAGGCTTTTTGAAAAAGACTCAGATTCCGGCAGCACCATACATCCCCCAATGGATTGTGGACAGACGCCCACCGGAAAACCAACAACAAATGCCCGAAGAAAATCAATCGGAACCTGATAACAATCAATTGTCCTCTCAAAATAATATTGCATCACAAAATACATCAACACCGATACAACCTTTGTTGCCACCTCAGGGACAGGGTGTCTTTACGGCTCCTACATCTGCCCCGACATTTCAACCCCCACCACCTAAGGATGATTTAAATGGCTGATAACATGACCGAACTGGATGGATCCGAATTATACGAAAACTGGGATCAGTTGATGAACAATTCATCCCCGTCTGATGATATGGATACCAACAGTTTGGACGGTTTAATGGAAGGGTTGGATTCGGATGCCAAAGACCAAGATTATTGGGTGGATTTATTCCAAAACGAAAACTTTGCCAATATGGAATTGATGTCTGCCAATTATTATCCGCACACCATCAATGAAAGCGAATTTCATCAAAAATTAGAAAGTTTAAAACTCGTTTTTTTAAAAGATTTAGTAAAACAATATTTGAATGATTTACGCAGTGCCGATATATCCGAAGAAAGTATCTTTTATATGTCCAAGGGTATTTTGCCCACCAATTGGACGGTACATTTAAAATATCCTTTGTTATATGGGGGCAAATTAGATATGGATAATTTGGTTTTAATTCCAACGCATCCGTTTCACGAATTGATTCATAAATATATCAATCAACAAATTTTAACATCGGCCGGTGTGGGACATCCGCAAAAACTATACGTGCCGGTCCCGATGGGAAAAGTTTATATTCCCAATGGGGAAATGACCGGTTCAGGCGGTAAGAAAAAATCAGACCGTTCTACTCAGGCCGGTTTGAACAGTGCTAATTTGCAACAAATTGCCATTAAAACAGGGGGGCGATAATGAGTATCAATACAATCTTAAACACCCTGTATCAAAATTATGCCCAATTTTTTTCGCCGGCACAAATGATGGATATTCAACGCACTTCCATTGCCATGGTCAAAAAAGGATGGATTCAAATACCATCGGATTATATTCAATTTTTGCATGTGACGGATGGTTTGTCATGGAACGGTTTGGAATTGTTTTCCATTCATGAACACGAAAGGCGGGACACTGTTTTTGGTCAACCGACTTTGTTGGCTTATCAAACGGAATATTCGTTAAAACAATTATTCCCTAAATCCTTGATAGTCGGACGTGCAACAGAAGCATTGATTTTATACCGATTGGATTTAAAAGAATATCATATTTTGGACAGATATACCTTTGATGTGATTATTAAATTACCACGTCTGACGGACGTATTACACTTTTATGCCAAATCCGTTTTAAGTTCATCATAAACACGGCGGATTTCCTGCATATCCTGCCACATCAACCATTTGGGCGAACCTTCTTTGTGGGATGGATTTCTGAGCAAATAAGACGGATGGAAAATCGGCATCATTTTGGCCCCGTTCGGTCCATCAAACCAATGACCTCGTATTTTTGAAATCCCCTGTTTTGTTTCAATAAATGATGACAATGCCACACGACCGCACAACAAAATAATCTTGGGTTTTAAACATGCTAACTGTCTGTTTAAATATTCGCGACAGGCCGATTTTTCTTCGGGCAAAGGATCACGGTTATCAGGCGGGCGACATTTAATTGTGTTGCAAATATAAATATTTTCTTTTCGTGAAAAACCGACCGATTCCAAAATTTTATCCAACAACTGACCGGCACGCCCCACAAAAGGTTCGCCCGTCATGTCTTCATTATACCCCGGTGCTTCACCGATTAAAACAATATCCGAATTGGGGACACCGGCCGAAAAGACCACCTTTGTGCGTGTTTTTCCCAATGGGCAACGCATGCAATTTTGACATTCTGATTTGATTTTTTCTAATTCTTCAAACATGTTTTTGTTATACCTTTTTTTATTGTTTATTTCAATCAAAAAATTCATCTGATTTCGGTTGATTCAGGGCTTGTCGTGCGACATCATAGGAAAAGCCGGCACGGGCCAGTTTGGCTAAATCCTTTTGAAAATCACGCCCCAACTTTTTTTTGCGTACATATAATCGGGCCTGAGCCAAATCATCCGTATCCGAAAATAAAGTTTCAAACATAGCTTCGGAAATGCCTTCCATTTTCAACTTGTTTTTGATAAAGGTATTTGATTTTCCCGATTGTGATAAACGACGTACCATATTTTCGGCATATCGTGTATCATTGACATAGCCCAAGTTTTGCATTTGTTCAATAACCTGTTCCACCCATTCAAAGGCTTCATCCGGCACAGGCATTTCCATTTGAGCTTTTTTAATTCGCCGTGTTAAAACAGCACGCAATTTAACCGTACCGGCATCATAGCGTTCCAAATAATAAAGGGCAATATTTTTTAATCGTTGCGGTGTTATCTTTTTCATGATTGACAAAATCCTTGATTTGTTTCATAATATATCAATGAATATTAAAAAGCAATTACAAAAATGTTTTTTTCTGTTTCTTTTAAGCGGTTGTATGGTGGCACCCATCAATCATTTTGAATCATATTTTCAAGTTGATCAAAAATATCACTTGCCGGTTCAAAAAATAGCATTAGTATCTAATTTAAAAAAGTTTGATTCCACTCATCATATTGAAAATAGGTTGTCTTTATCGCCGTATCAGATTGTCCAAAATTGGATAAACAACACTTTTATTATGGGAAAATCAGATTCAGATTTACATTTGATATTAAATAAAGCCGAAATTGTGCGTGAAGAATTTCCCGCCCAACATTGGTGGCAACCCGATATGGTTCGGGATACCTTGAATTATGACGTTGAATTGGTGCAACGCAAAAACGGAACTTCTCCTTATCGGTTAAAAGTTGGGGGTAAACATTATGCCAAAATGAATAAAAAAACATCTTTGGCTGAAAAAGAAAAACAATATGCCAAATTATATGATCAAATGTTAAATCATATTTTAAATGAAATGCAAAATAATATTCCCCATGTTGTCCCCATATCATCCCAAGATTAAACAGTTAAAACAAGAACTTCAAACAATGTTTGATGAAAAGCTCATTTGGGCTTTTGTGGCATTTATGACGGGTATCTTGTTATATTTTTATCATTTTAATCCATTGTGGGCAATGATTGGCTTGACACTTTCTGTCGGTTCAATGATTTTATTTCGGCAAAAGAATTTGATTTACTTTTTGATGTTTTTAACGACTTTTATAATGGCCGGTATATTGACCACACACTTGCGTTATCAGATGGTGGATCATCCCGTTTTAAAACAAAAACTTTCCAATACAATTATTGATGCCACCATTTGGGATAATACCGTTTTGCCCGATAAACAAATTTTGATTTTACAAAACATCAACTATCCCATTGGCGTATTAAAGCAACCCGATAAAGTTCGTCTGCATTATGATCATTTGGAACCGTTATTACAGGTTGGACAACGGGTTCGGTTAAAGGTCAATTTGGTACCACCCGTAACCATCAAAGCACCCTTTCATACATCTCAGGCCAAACGATTATATTTTGAAAAAATCGGTGCTATCGGAAAAGTTGTTCAGGTTTTGGAAGTTCGGAATATAAACACAAAGCCAACCATTTTTCAACGCTTACGTCATCAAATTACCGAACGTGTCTTTCAAATACTACCCGAAAATCAGGCCCGCATCATCACGCCCTTGATTACCGGTGAACAAAGATTGGTCAGTCCTGAATTATATCAAATTTATCGCCGTTCAGGGATTGTCCATGTCTTATCCGTTTCCGGCTTTCATATGGCTTTGTTGGCAAGCTTTTTATTTTTATTGATTCGTGGTTTAGGTGTTTTGTGCGCTCGTTTAACATTGTATATCAACACCAAAAAGATTGCCGCTGTTTTTGCTTTAATCGGCACAGGTTTTTATTTGGGGTTATCCAACTTTCAAATACCGGCAGTTCGTTCATATTTGATGATTGCCTTAGTGTTTTTTGGGATATTGTTAAACCGTAAAACATTTTCCATTCGCACATTGATTTTGGCGGGTTTTGTCATGTTGATATTTAATCCGGAAAATTTAATGTCCATCAGCTTTCAACTTTCGTTTTTATCGGTTTTGATTTTAATTTCCGTTCATGAAAAATTTAAAGAATTATTTGTAGATCGCAATAAATACCTGCATCATTTTATGGAATTTTGTGCTTTGAATGTGACGATAACAGTGGGATTAACACCTCTGATTATTTGGCACTTTAATCAATTGACCCCGTTTAGTATTTTAGGCAATATGGCATTCAGCTTTTTGTTTTCCCTGGTTATCATGCCGTTATTGTTTATCGGATGTTTATTGATGCCATTTGGGGTGGATTCTATATTTTTCAAATGGGCAGGATCGGTTATCGGTTGGATTGAGCAAATGGCCGATTGGATTTCAAAATTACCCTTTGCTGAAATCAAATTAGCGTCCTTTGATGTGGTTGGACTGTGTTTTATTGTCTTGGGTATTGTTTTTATTTGTCTGTGGCAATTTTGGGGTCGTTTGATGGGGGTGTTGCTTATCCTTATCGGCATAATAATGGGCCTTGCCACAAACTATCCCGTTATGATGGTGGCGGATAAAGGCCAAAGTATTGCCTATATCCAAAATGGTCGTTTTTATACCAATGAAAATGGTCAAGATTGGATACAAACCTTATGGCAAACCAAATTGGGCTTTAAAGAAAAAGAAAATATAAAAATGGATAAAATAATTGAATTAAAGGGAAAAAGGATTTCTTTATCACCGGATTATTGCACAAATGCCGATTTTGCCATTATAAAAAATCAAAACATTCAGTGTCGTATTCCATCACTGATTTTAAAAGAAGGTAAGATTTATTTTATCTATATCCATAAAAATCGTATAGATATTGAAACTTTATCCGAATAAACACTTGACCAAGCAATTAAAATAGCGTATAATATAGCTGTGGCCTCGTAGCTCAGTTGGATAGAGCAACTGCCTTCTAAGCAGTAGGTCGGGCGTTCGAATCGCTCCGAGGTCACCAACTGTCAGTCATTGTAAATCAATGACTTTTTATTTTTTTGGCAATTTTGTTTTTACCAAGTCCTGCCACTTGCAATTTATGAATTAAATCAATTTTATTGCCTTTTATATTTGTTTTGAACGGTTTGTTGCTTTTTGTATTTTTTATACTTGAAAATATTTGTCAAATACGATAAAATTCATTTTAAAATTTAACAAACCTTAAGATTAAAAGGATAAGTTATAACGCAAGGTGTTAAAAAAGGATTTTATTAATTTTTATGTTCAAAGAGAAAAACAATAGTTCGAATTTTTTAAAATCCCTGTTTATCGGAGGAAAATAAAATGAAACACATTAAAAATATTATTGTTGGGGCTGGTTTTTCCGGTGCAACGCTGGCTAACAAGATTGCAACGGAATTAAACGAAGAAGTCGTTGTTATAGATGCCAAAAACCATATTGGTGGCAATTGCTACGATTATTATGACGATAATGGTATTTGTATCCATCAATACGGCACTCATATTTTTCATACTAATTTAAAAAATGTGTGGGATTTTGTAAGTAATTTTACCAAATGGAATCCCTATATGCACGAGGTTAAAGGCTTAATTGACGGACAATTGGTTCCTATTCCGTTTAACCTAAACTCCATTCATCAAGTATTTCCTAAATCGATTGTCGATAAATTGGAAACAAAGTTAATTGAAAAATTTGGTTTTAATGTCAAAGTTCCTATTTTAAAATTGCGTGGTACAGGTGACAAAGACCTAGAATTTTTGGCTGATTACATTTACGAAAAAATCTTTTTGCATTACACATTAAAACAATGGGGAATGAAACCGGAAGATTTGGATCCTGCCGTTACCGGACGTGTTCCTGTGTATATCAGTCGGGATAATCGTTATTTTCAAGATAAATATCAAGGCATTCCTTTGCACGGCTATACCAAAGTTATTGAAAAAATGTTGGATCATCCCAAAATAAAAGTATCATTGAATACACCCTTTAATAAAGTTAAAAATGATATTACCTATGACCGTTTATTCTATACCGGTCCGATTGATGAATTTTTTGATTACGAATTAGGTGAATTACCATATCGCAGTTTAAAATTTGATTTTGTAGAATTCAATAAGCCTTATTTTCAATCCGGTGCTTGTATCAATTATCCAAACAATTATGATTTTACAAGAATTGGGGAATATAAATATTTCTTAGACGACAAATCCGACAAGACTGTTGTATCATTCGAATATCCACAAAATTTTGAAAACGGGAAAAACGAACGATATTACCCGATTGTAAAGGATGAAAATCTGGCTCTTTACAATCGGTATTTGGAAAAAGCCAAGGAACATCCAAATGTTTATTTTTTGGGACGTTTGGGGGATTATAAATATTATGATATGGATAAAGCAATCGCACGTGCTTTGGAATTATTTGAAAGTTTGAAAGGATAATCAATAATGGATACGAAAAAAATTGCTGTTGTGATATTGGCGTATGCTGATTATGAATCGTTGGAAGTTTCATTAGCGGCCCACATGAAATTTGCCCAGCCCGGAGTTAAATATTATATTTTACAAAATGGACGAGGCACATATGATACTGAAAAAACTTACCGAGTAGCCCAAAGATATCATTATCTTTTTCCCAACCAAGTTGAAGTGGTGGATTGGATAAAACCACAACCCCCTTACCATTCAATAAAAGAATTGCTCAACAGTCCAACCATGGCTCAATATGATTACATTTGTAAGACAGATGATGACGTTTTTCCTGTAACAGAAAATTGGTTGGAAAATTTATTTCAGTGTTATGAGGAATCACACCAAAAATATGGTGAAGAATTAGCCTATGTCTCTGCTTTGGTTAATAATCATTATTCCGGATTTGAAAAAATATTGGACTTTATGGGATTGAAACAAAAATACTTAGACGAAGTTGCTCGTGAACATTTAATCGGGTTTGACAGTGATGGCTTTTTAAAAGAACAAATTTATCCAAAAGAGAAAATATATTCTGGTGGAGCCGGAACAATTATGCGTTATCCCTATATCGCAAGATGGTTACATACACACACAACGTTAAATGTTCCTGAATATGTTAATAAATGTACCCATCAAGCCGATTTTGAATTTGATTCAGAACAACGAATGTCTATCAATTGTATTTTATTCAAAAGAGATTTTTGGAATATCGTGGAAAATGCTTCTATTCACGAAGATGAACATAGAATGCACATGTGGTGTAAAAAAAATCACCCACATATTATTGTCTGTCCAAAAGCATTAATGGTGCATTTATTATATAATTCACATCGTGAAGAAAATAAAGATATGATGCCGCAAATTAAAGCTTATTATCAAAAATTTTTAAATTTGAATTATCCTATTTCTATTTGCTCTGATATTCGTTATGAAAATGAAGCACGATTACGTTGGATTGAAAATAAGTTAAATACTCTAACCACGAAAACTGAATCAAAATTTAAAGAAAAATTTTACCTGTTCGGATGTATTCCTTTTGTTTGTAAAAAACAGACAGATGGAAAAGTTTTATATTTATTATTCAATTTCATTCCATTATTAAAAATCAAAAGGAGAAAAAAATGCTGAATATAAATGAAAATACAAAATTTTATGTAGCGTGTCCTGCTTCTTTTCAAACAGGTGGGACTGAAGCTTTACATGTTTTAGCATTTGAATTACGCAAATTAGGTGTAAATGCCATCATGTTTTACCGTGATGTCATTCCTGATCAAGATGTTGTAGGAGAACGTTTTAAATGTTTTAATATTCCCTATGTGCTGGATATAGAAGATAAATCCGATAACATTTTGATTGTTCCCGAAATTTGGTTGACCCTATTAAAACAATATAGCCATTTACAAAAAGTATTTTGGTGGTTATCTGTGGATAATTATTTATCCAGAGCACAAGGCAGCCTCTTTTCAAAGGAAAAAATGAATTTCAAAGATAACAGCATTTTACACTTGGCACAATCTTATTATGCTTGGCAATTTTTGGAAAAGAAAAAAGTTAAAAGAAAGGCCTTTTTGGCTGATTATCTGAGAAATGACTTTTTCTCAAAAGAACCAGACTTAACAGATAAAAACAGAGAAAATATCATTTTATATAATCCAGCAAAAGGATTTGATATAACACAACAAATCATCAATGCCGCACCAGAATTAAATTTTCTGCCTTTGGAAAAAATGACACCATCTCAGGTACGAGATTTATGTTTAAAAAGC
The DNA here is from genome assembly GCA_045611705.1 of Alphaproteobacteria bacterium. Lineage (GTDB taxonomy): Bacteria > Pseudomonadota > Alphaproteobacteria > CAAHEQ01 > UBA3637 > UBA3637. Next base: position 78,355 of record JAZKXR010000006.1, read on the forward strand.
AAGATTTATATTGATTTTGGAAATCATCCGGGAAAAGACAGATTTCCACGAGAAGCTGCCGTATTGGGAAATATTGTCATTACTGGTAACCGTGGATCTGCGGCATTTAATGAAGACGTTCCTATTTTATCTTGTTATAAAATAAACCAAAATCAGATTGATATCAATCAAGTTGTTCTTTTATTAAAGGATTGTTTAAAAGATTATAACGAACGTATTCGTGATTTTTCCTACTATCGCCAATTCATCCGATCAGATAAAGAAAAATTTATTTATGATTTAAGACAACTGATTAAAAGATAAAAAACGCCCCCGAATAAATCGGGGGATTTTTTTTCTTATTCTTTCGGATACTTGGCTTTGATTTCAGTAATTAATTCTTGCCATAAATTTGTACCGTTCACTTTATCCCAATATATCATATCCAATTGTTCCGAAATAGGTGGATATGCGGCTTGTCTTTTTTCTGTGTATGTTTTTTCAGGTTCAGATGGTGCATACCCTAAGACATACCAATCGCCATTATAGGCTTGTTCAACATCCATTAATTCCATGCCAACGGATTGATAGAACATTTTATTGGTCCCTGTACCAACAGACACTTGTCGGGTTTGTTTATTTATAATTTTTGCAAACTTTTTCATTAGTTTCCTCCTTTATATGGGATATATTGACACCTATGAAGCTTGCCATCCAAGGTGTTTTCTGCGGTAATGACATCTCCCGAAGAACACTCAACAAAAATGGTATCGCTAGAATAAGTATTACTAAAATTGGTCATACAAACAGGGATTCCATTGATGAAAATGGAGGCTATTTTGTTTGCCCCTGATTTATCCACATACAGTATATAATATCCATCATAAGAACACTCATAAGGTAATGTGATTGTGCCCAATGTTATTGCCGAATTATAATCGGGTATGCCACACATTATAATTTTACTTCTTCCCTCATCCGTTAAATTGTTCATATCTATATTGGCTTTGCTGGCAAGGGTAGAAACAGCTTCTTGTGCTTTTTGCGTGGCGATGTCTGCTTTATTTGAGGAAATGGATGCTTTTTGGCTGGCAATGGTGGCAGATGTTTCAGCGGATTCTTTATAGCCTTTTAAAACACTTTCCAATTCATTTACTTTAATGGCCGAGTTTTCCAAATTTGTGCCATCCGAATTCCACACAATCGCTTTTCCTGCACTCGGGGTCGGCAAAGTCAAATCAACATCTGTATCCACAGCATATGGCGGTAATACCATAGACCTGTTTAAGCTATCCGCTATTTGTTGTTGGCAAGCCATTTGATAATCCAATTCATTATTTAAAACTTTGGCCCGTAAAGCACCACCTTCTTGAAAAGTAGTTGTGCGTTTAATGGCTAGATTTCGAACAATGGTAATAATTGTTCCCGAAGTGGGTGCTGTTTCAAAAGATACTTCCCCGCCTTCTGCATTTTTGCCGATTACAACCGTATAGGTGTCAGAATCCTGCACTTTATCATTAAAATAAACATTGATATCCGATGGATTAAAAATGACAAACGGAAATTCATAAGCGATTAGTTTTCCGTCCGCCACATATTGTATTCGTGGACTGGTGCCCTGTATTTTAATATGGTTAGACATTTCTTTTTCTCCATTTTATTATAATAAAAAACGCCCGAAAAACAAAGACTCCGCCATAGGGCAGAGCCTTTGAAATATCAGGAGTTACAAATTGTCATCATATAAAGATTAACAAAAAAACACCGGATACACCGGTGCCTGCTAATCAACCAAATAATAACACAAATCACATCAAAAGTCAAGGAAAATTTTCCTATTTTTAAATGATATATTAAAAATATGTTTATTCATGATAATTGTTTTGCTTGTTTTTTTTGATAATCCATTAAATTAAAGCAAAAAATAACATAATAAAACGGCCCCGAAAAATCGGGGCTTTATTTCATTGATAGGTTTTATTTTGCAGGGCTGACAACCAAACTCATATTACGGCCTTCCAACTTGGGCTGACCTTCTGTTTTGGCAATATCGGCTACATCTTGGGCGGCACGATTTAATACTTCTGCCCCCAAATCCTGATAGGACATTTCACGCCCACGGAAACGAATGGTGAATTTAACCTTATTTCCTTCGGCCAAAAACTTTTTCGCGTTACGCATTTTAAAGCCATAATCATTTTCGCCAATGTTCGGGGTAAATTTAATTTCTTTTGTTTCCTGAACTTTTTGTTTTTTCTTGGCTTCACTTTTACGTTTTTGCAACTCATACTTATATTTGCCGGCATCAATAATTTTACAAACAGGCACATTGCCGTTGGCGGCAATTTCAACCAAATCTAAACCGGCACTTTCGGCACGACGCATAGCCTCGCGAATAACGACAACCCCTATATTCTGGCCATTTTCATCAATTAAACGGACCTGAGTGGCTGTGATTTTGTGATTGATACGTGGTTCATCGGATTTTCCCGTATTGACCGAACGGGGAGCGGGATTAAACGTATTAGCGATAGCTTGGTTCCTCCAAAAAAAATTAATAACAGGTCTATTTTAATCTTTTTTTTAAAGACTTTCAAGTTTTTTTTTGCTATAATGCATTTTATGAAGCTGTTGAGGAAGATTTTTTTAATTTTTTGTGTCATTTTTTGGGGGATAACCGCTTTTGCACAAACATTTCCCGAAAAAGGTATCGGCCAATGGGAAAAATTGCCCTTTGCCGACGTTCGTTTAATGTCATGCACAACAGGTTTCAAAAACAGAAGCATTATCGTTGGTGGTCTGCAAATTAAAATGAATGAAGGTTGGGTTTTGGCTCGTCCAACTTTGGATACACTTTCCGATAAAGGCGTTATCAATTATCCCATTCGCCCCAACAGTGTTCAAACACAAAATTATACAGGAACTTTTTTAATCCCCATTGTTTACCCATATACGCCAAATCAAAAAGATTTTTCTTTTGGTGTTGTTGGAAATTTAAAAGCCTGTCAAAAAGAAAATTGTTCGGATAGTCCGATTTTTATGAAATTACCATTAGATGAAAACGAAAGTAAATATACGTCTTATTGTGCCTATATCATGGATGAATTGAAAAACACACCCATTCCTGCGTTTGATATGGGCAAAGGACAATGGCTGGATAACAATCACGCATGGATAAGCTTTAAAGCTCCCCGTGTTAACCAGGCATTTTTGCAAAATGAATCAGGTTTGGATTTTCGAATTTTAAAAACAATTTTTTTAAAAAACGAAGTCCGATTTAAAGTTACATATCCGCAACAATGGGATGAAAAAACAATGAAAGACTGGATCTTGATTACAAATCAGGGAATCTTTCGTGTGCCAATTGTTTTAACACAAAATCCTTTACCAAAACCGGGAAAGGATAAACCTTGGGGAATGTTTATTTTTGGTGGTATTTTATTGTTTATCTGTTCACCTTTTTTTATTTTATTCGGAACATCCTTTTTGAAAAACAAAAAACAATTGCGTCAACAATGTGTACACGCCATTATTGCCACAACCGCTTTAATCACACTCTTTTGTTTAATATATCGATATTTTTCAAATATTTATGAAACGGATATTTTATTACATTTGGCGTGGCTTATAATGGGAATTACATTGATTTTCACCCCCCGTTTTGTATGGTGGACAGCATTATTGTTTATTGTTTGGCCTAAACCGATTTTAAAACAAATGAGCGAAACCTTTTCGTTGTACTATCTGATCCCATGGTTAATCATGTGGAATATTTTACCATTCGGTTTGCTTTATAAATATGCTGATTTTTGGGGTAAAAAAGGTCGTTTTAGTTTAAAGAATGACTTCTTTTTACACAACTTTTTCTTTTTATTGCCGACAATTTTTTTAATGATTGGCAGTATTTATAATTACGTTATTGAAATACCTTATGAAAACTTATCAGTTATTGACAAAACGCGAATCAATGTTGTTTGTGAAAAAAAAGATTGCCAAGAATGGAAAGCCTATCAACCAAGCATATGTTTTATTGACCCAAAGGCTGATTTTGGAAAAACTTTAAAAGATAAATATATCCACAAAAAAAATATCGTTATCTTTAATGATAACCAAAATGAAATCGTTTTAACGGATATAACACCTAAAAAATTGGAAAAATATCTTACCGGTTTGCAAAATTATCACGCTCAGTACAGGCCAGTTGATCCACCAATTCATTCTGGGGATGACCGGCATGACCTTTCACCCAATGCCAAGTAATAGTGTGCTTTTGTAAAAGCGGTAAAAGTTTTTGCCAATACTCCACATTTAAAACAGGCTTTTTATCGGCTTTTTTCCACCCCTTTTGAATCCAACCATCCAACCAACGAGTGGCACCTTCCAACACATATTTGCTGTCGGTATATAAATCCACCAGACACGATTCTTTTAATAAAGAAAGACCTTCAATAACGGCGGTCAATTCCATTTGATTATTAGTGGTTTGTTCGGCTCCGCCGGATAATGTTTTTTGTTTGTCTTTATAAATCAACAAACATCCCCAACCGCCGGGGCCCGGGTTTCCCGAACAGGCCCCATCGGTATAAAGGGTGATATGTTTTTTGGGATTATTCATCCTTATCGTTATCCAAAATAATACGATATAAATCTTTGGGTAAATCGGCCTGACGCAATTTTTCGGTGGCCTTTTCACTGCGTAACAAGCGGGATAAAGAAGCCAAAGCTTTTAAATGATCGGCACCGGCGTTTTCAGGAACCAACAACAAAAACAACAAATCAACGGGCTTTTTATCCACAGATTCAAAGTCGGTCGGTTTGGTTTTCATAAAGGCACAAAAGATTTTCTTTAATCCTTCCAAACGTGTATGCGGTAAGGCCACGCCACGACCGATACCTGTTGTTCCCAAACGTTCCCTTTCCACCAAGGCATTCAGGATAACCATCCCATCCAAGCCGGTTTTTTCGCTGGCCAAATGGGACAGTTTTTCCAATAATTGTTTTTTGGTCAAAGATGATTTTTCAATCAACAGACAATCTGAACTTAAAATGTCTTTTATTTTCATGAAAAACCTTATTTATTGTATTTCGGATCAACCCAGCCGATATTACCGTCATTACGGCGATAAACCATACTCAATTCACCGTGGGCTGCATTGCGGAACAAAAAGGCCGGCAATCCCGCCAAATCCATATGCATCACAGCATCACTGACCGTACATGTGGGCATTTCGGCCTGCATTTCGGCAATAATCACAGGGGCATCACCCATGGGTTCTTCGGCATCCACTGGGGCATCAATAACTGAAACAGCCACTTGTTGCACAGGATCAGCCTGACGGTTGACCATTTTGTTTTTGTATTTTTTCAATTGAACGGCCATTTTGCGAATGGCTTCATCCAAAGCACCATAGGCATCATTGGCTGAGGCTGTGGCCGAAACAGTTAAACCTGCCACGGGGCGTGTTGTAATTTCCGTTAAAAATGTTTTACCTTCATGGGACACATGAACGGTGGCGTCTGTGGCGTTGGCAAAGTATTTTTGCACCACTTCCGAAATGGCCTTATCGGCATATTCACGCCAGCTGGCCCCTAAATCAATTTGATGACCTGTTAAAGTAATTTGCATTTTTTCCTCTCTTTCGTTATAATAGGTTTCAAGATAAGTAAACCATAGCTTTTTTTTTCGGAATTGTCAAGATGTCTTGTTATTCTCTTTATATTCATTGGCCATATTGTTTGTCAAAATGCCCCTATTGTGATTTTGCCAGCACAAAAATTCACGGTGATGTCAATCGTTTGAAGGCGGGATATCAACGTGATATCAATCAAGCACCCGCCGGAAAATTAAAAACAATTTATTTTGGCGGTGGCACCCCCAGTTTGATGCCATTGGATTTTTTGGAATTCTTATTCAATGAAATTCACAAAAAATGGACTTTAACAAATGATTGTGAAATTACATTAGAGGTCAATCCGGATGCCGTTGATTCAAAAAAAATGAACGCCTTTTATCAAATGGGCGTCAATCGGTTATCTGTCGGGGTTCAATCTTTAAATAATCAACATTTAAAATTTTTGGGTCGCACGCATGATGTGCAAACGGCATTAAATTGTATTCGTCAGGCACGAGATATTTTCCCCCGAATCAATATGGATTTGATGTATGGATTACCCCAACAAAGCAAAAAAGATTGGGAAAACGAATTAAATCAGGCTTTATCTTTAAATCTGACACATTATTCTTTATATCAACTAACTATTGAAGAAGGAACTGTTTTTTACAAAAAACAACAACAAACCTGTTCAGAACTGCATGCACGACAATTGTATAAACTGACCGATGAAATAATGAATAATGCCGATATTCCCGCCTATGAAGTTTCTAACTATGCCAAAAAAGGTTTTGAAAGTCGCCATAATACGACCTATTGGACAGGCGGTGATTATATCGGTATCGGGCCGGCGGCGGCAGGTCGTATCAAGGGATACGCCACGCAAAACGACCGTTCGGTTGGTGGATGGCTAAATGGCAAAAACATATCAGAAAAGCTGACAGATGAACAAATCCAAATGGAACGATTGTTGATGGGGTTACGTTTGCGTCAGCAATTTTATCCCACCCAAAATCTGAATCCTGAAAGCGTTAGAACAGCCCTTCAAAAAGGCTGGATTATTCAAACACCTCAGGGGATACAGGCGACATTAAAGGGGATTCTGATGTTAAATCGGCTGATTGCATTGTTGGTGTAATCCAAAAATCCAAAGATTGTGTTAAATCTTCAAATTCGGTTGGTGCCGGCTTTATTTCAATAGCTGTTCTGTTTTTCTTTTGCACCAAACGCATAGCACGATTGTTGGTGCCGTCTTGATTCAAACGAAGCAAACCATCCGAACCGTAAAAGGAATCCGACAGTTGTAAATCGGTCAAATGCACCACACCCACATTGGCCTTTTGGGCAATCCAATCCACCGAATCATAAGATAAACTAGCCAATTGTGGCGGACGAGAACCGAAAATTTGTTGATATCTGCGATCAAAACCATTGGCTGTTTGTGCGGGTAAATCCATAAAATAAACACCGTTTAACATTTTATCCTTTAATGTTTTTACGCTGGCCAAAGTGTACATCGGAATAATATCCGGTGTAACATCATAAAATGCCAAAATGGCCATCAATTGACTTAAACGAATGCCTTCTTCAAAAACAAACAGGTTATCAAATTCAACACGTTCTTGTATTGGGGTGTCCAAAATTTCCTGTTCTTCGGGCGTTAAATCTTTCTTTTTGGGATCAATAATCGGCGGTAAAATTTTCAAAACGGCCGGTGTCATATTTTCATCTTTTTCACCATAAAGGGCAAATTTTTGCAAGCTCATTCCCGGGCATTTTTGAACGGCTTTATCCAAAGTATTCATCACAATTTCGCCCACCTTACTTTCGGGACCGATTGCCCCCAATCGCAACTGACCGTTTTCACAGGCATAACGCACCATTTGTTCCACCTGATCCGAAATCAAAACAGCCATAGAGGCTTTTTTTTCGCCCAATACCGTACTGTCGGATGTATAGCTTAAAATACCGTTTTCAGAATCGGACAAAGCGGAAACTTCCGATGAAAAGATGGGGCCCAGAACAATATCCGTATTTTGTGCCTTTGCCCAACGATGGGCTTCCTTTGCCCCTTCGGGTGTTCCCTGTGTGTCAAAGAATAATAATTTTACAGGGCTTTTTTCATTTTCACGCAAGGCCATCAAAGCGGCGTTTTGCATACTCAAACCCATTTGTTGATGCTTTCCGCTGAGCGGCAACAACATAGAAACGGTTGTCATAGCCGGTGCCGTTTGGGTTAAACTTTTAATACCAAAAGAATCATCATTGTGAAAAAAAGAGCCGAATTTTGGGGCATTTGCACAGGCCGAACACATCATTGCCAATAAAACCCATAATTTTTTCATGAAAACTCCTTTTGTTTTGTTTGTAATTATGCTATACCAAATATGATTTTTTTTCAAGTTCTTTTTAAAAAGGAGAAAATATGTTATATCTTGTGGCCACACCGATCGGAAATTTAGGCGATTTTTCCCCACGGGCACGTCAGGTATTGGAAGGGGCGGACATTGTTGCCTGTGAAGATACACGTACCAGCCGTCAGCTGTTTTCATTATTGGGGATTCAGGTTAAAAAGACCATTGCTTATCATGATTTTAATGAAGAAAAAGCTGTTCCAAAAATCATTGAGCAATTAAAAGCGGGTGTTGAAATGGCTTTGGTATCCGATGCGGGTATGCCGTTGATTTCGGATCCGGGGTATAAATTGATTCGTGCCTGTCGTGAACAAGGTATTGAGGTGACCAGCGTCCCCGGTGCCAACGCTGTTTTGACGGCTTTACAATTATCGGGCTTACCGACAGACAGTTTTTATTTTGGCGGTTTTTTATCCCCCAAAACCAGCCAACGTGAAAAATCTTTATTGGCTGTGGCTGATTTACCCTGTACTTTGATTTTTTATGAAACAGCCAAACGTTTGACGGAAAGCTTAAAGGCAATTGAAAAAACTTTAGGTAATCGTCAGGTGGCCGTTGTTCGGGAATTGACCAAAAAGTTTGAGCAGGTTCAAACGGATGATGTTTCAAATCTGATTGATTATTATAATGAAAACGGCACCCCAAAAGGTGAAATTGTCTTGGTTATTCAAGGGGGAAAAGAATCGGAACAACCCACACAAAACAGCGTTTCAATCCAACAATTGCGTTCATTTTTATCGGCAAAAGATACGGCCCATGTTTTATCCTTAATCCAAAATATCAGCAAAAAGGAAGCTTATGCCCAAGTTTTGGCACACGACAAACTATAAAGCCGGCCATCGGGCCGAAAAAATCGCCTTGTTTTGGCTGATGCTGAAAGGCTATCGTTTGGTGGCTAAAAACTTTGTGGTGGGACGTGGCACCGGTGCGGGCGAAGTGGATTTAATTGTTAAAAAAGGCAAAACATTGGTATTTGTTGAGGTTAAAAAACGCCCCGATGAACAAACAGCATTAAATGCCATCCGTCCCAAAAACAGACAGCGCATCCAAAAAACATCCATGGTCTTTTTATCCCGAAATCCGAAATATCAAAATTATGAAATTCGCTATGATGTGATGATGATGACGGGTGGTTTGCCCAAACATTTGCCCAATGCATGGCAACCATTTAGTTTAATTTTTTTATTGTTTTTACTGAGTGGTTGTCAAATGTGGGGGACTTTAATCAGTGGGGCCCACAGCCTGTGGGGAGTTGTGGCCGATGACAGGCCGTTAAATGAAGACGTATCGGATATGGGGCTTTACACCCAAATACGGCAAAATTTAGCCGCCAGAGATATTAAATCACTTTTGGATGTTCAAATTACCGTTTTTCAAGGGGCTGTTTTATTGACCGGTGCCTTACCCAATTGGGATGAAATTGCCCAAACGGTTGAAATTGTATGGCAAACACCGGGGGTAAATTACGTTTATAATTACATCCGTGTGGGTAAAACTTTAAGCACGGTTCAAACGTCCGAAGAGGCCGCCTTATCCGCCTCAATTCGCACCAAGTTAAGTCTGACACAAGGTATCAAATCATCCAATTATAAATTGGTGATGGAAAACGGGACAGTTTATTTAATGGGCATACAGCAAGATTCAGACGAATGGCAACGGGCCCGTGCCGTAATTGCCGATACCTATGGTGTTCAAAAAATCATCTGTTTGATGCGTGAAAAAATGGACAAATGATGTATTTTTATTAGAATTTAGATTTTATCATCCCATAACTTCAATATTTTAAAATAAAACAAAGAAAGTCGTCTTTTCAGACGACTTGTTCAAAATGGCGAGGGATACCTTGCACAACGTGAGCTATTTAATAACTTATTCAAATTCCTTTGGTCTAGGTATTTTCGCATAGTAAAGAGCATCTACTTGACTTTCAGTCAATGGTCCATTTTTGAAATTCTCAGTTAACGCTTTCTTAAAATAAAGTAAGTCTTCTCGATTGCCTTTTTTAAATGATTCAAATAACATACACGAGTTGGAAGATAACATTTTTTCTATCCTTGCATCCGATAGAAACGAAGAAAAGATTTTCTCCATTATGTCTGCAAAGATTTTATCTTCTGAAAATGTACTTTGAGCTCCTTCTAACAAAGCAGGACGCACGCGACAAAGCTTTTCAAAAGAAACGGCAAAATCATCTATCCACGCCATCAGACGATCCTCATATGAAGAAGTATCCTCGCGTGAATTTCCAAGATGAAGCCAAGGAAAACGGTCATACAAAAAATGTTTCACTCCCATTTGATATGGGAAATAGTTATAACTTCCACGATTAACAGGATCATTAACAAGCTTACCTGTAACGGAATCATAAACAGCTTCTTTTTTACCATCCTTGTGCACGTATAGATTATAACGTCCTGGAGGAACTCCAATGCTGTGTTGATAATTTTCTTGCATATTATTTAATACAATTTGCAAAAAATGACGAGCATGTTCTCCCGCCATACACGGAAATGCAAAAAACATTAAGACAAATATAAGCAGTTTTTTCATAAAATACTCCCTACAAAATTTGAAACTGATTTTAGTATAAAATAACCATATAAAAATAGCAATAAAATTTTTAAAATTGAATGTCACACAGCCCATCTAAACAGCGTTAAAAATATGAAATGCAATAAAATCAAGCATTTTAAAGCATATGAGTTAAATTGCTCATGAAAATATGCACCTTTTGTCTGCACTCCAATCAAACTTGCTTAAATGCTTGTAAATAAAAAAAGTCGTCTTTTCAGACGACTTGTTCAAAATGGCGACCCCAGGGGGATTCGAACCCCCGTTACCGCCGTGAAAGGGCGATGTCCTAGGCCTCTAGACGATGGGGTCTGTTTAAAGGCTTGGATGTTATTATAACTGATTTTTTTTCATTTTGCAAGAACTATTTTATGGTGTATGCATTTTTTTTAAAATATACTTGACTCTTATGTTGTTTTTTTGTTATGATTTTCACATGAAAAGTCTGATAAAAGGAATTTTGTGGACTGTTTGTTTTTGTATTGTTTTTCCTGTTACGGTACAGGTGCGTGTTTCGTCATCTTTAATTGCCGATGCACAAAGCGGTTATATGTTTTATAAAGACAATATGCAGGCACAAATTCCACCCGCATCTTTAACCAAATTGATGACGCTTTATTTAACCTTTGGAGCCATTGAAAAAGGCATTTTAAAATGGTCGGACGAACTGCCTGTTTCGGATTATGCCGCCACCCGCCCAAAAACCAATTTAAACCTTTATGCCGGACAAACCCTGACCGTACGTCAGGCTGTGAATGCTTTAATTGTACATTCGGCCAATGATGCAGCCGTTGTGTTGGCCGAAGCTTTGGCAAACAACGAACAAAAATTTGCCGAAATGATGACCCAAATGGCCAAACAATTAAATATGCACAAAACCGAATTTAAAAACGCATCTGGATTACACACAGACGGACAACAAACAACCGCCAAGGATATGGCTGTTTTATCTTTGGCCTTAATTCAACATTACCCCCAATATTATCATTTATTTTCACAAAAAACATTTGAATTAAACGGCCGTACCTACACAACACACAATCGAATCCTAAACGAATATCCGGGGGCGGAAGGTATGAAAACAGGATATGTGGCTGCCGGTGGTTATAATCTGATTACAACAGCCCAACAAAACGGCAGACGATTGGTGGGAATCGTCATGGGACAAGAAGACACATATGCCCGTGATAATTTAATGAAAAACTTATTGGATAAAGGATTTAAACAGGTTAAACTTCAAAAACAAGCCGTTGCCTCGGGCGAATTATCACCCGCCTTAGACCCGCTTCATCGCCAATTTATGTTGCCCAAAACTGATATTTCTACCTTTTCACGCCATATGGAACAAAATGTACGTCTGGCCTTAAAAAACGCCCGTCAAAAACGACCGCCTCATTTCAATACAATTGTTCAAAATAATAATTCGGTCTGGGGCATTCAGGTGGGGGCTTTTCGTTCCAAACAAAATGCACAACAAATGGCCAATCGGGCATTTGATTTATTAAAAACACCATCTTTAAAAATTGCAACAAAGATGAAAAAATCTTTATTCAAAGCTCAACTGACCGGGTTTTCAGACAAAGGCGGTGCCGTTCAGGCTTGTCATTATTTAAATCAACAAAATTGTCCGTGTATTTTGATATCCAATATATAAAGGAGGCAGATGAAATATCTTATTTTTTTACTGATGCTGCTTCCGATAAATCTTTGGGCCGGATTGGATGAGGTGACTTTATATTCAAAAAATAAAAAGTGTGCCATCCGTTATTTAAGCGACATTCCATTGAAAGGTTGGACCATAAATACAACCGCTGAATGCCCAGAGGGTTGGGTTCATGGTTATCATCAGGTTGAAATTATTGCCCCACAAAAACAACAAAACAAAACATTAAACGGTTTTTTTATGGATGGTTATTGGTTGGGACTTTTACCGGCCAAAGGACATATTTTAAATCGCCAGACACCCGAAGAAAACATTCAATCTTTAACTTTTATAATGGATAAAGATGAAGAAGTGAACAACACCTATATCGTTCAATTAAGAAGCACAAAATCCAACGATGGTTCCTATTCGGAATTTCAAGGTTGTCCGATTTTTAGGCTGATGATCATAAATCCCGACCGAAGCTTATTTAATAATGAAGCCTTTCAAGAACAAATCACCCAAAAGGCTTTTAAATTAGCCCAAAGATTGTGTGCTAAATTGGAAACAATCGCCATTTTTGGTGCAACAAAACCAGACGCTTTGGCATCTGATATCATTTTTCAAATGCAAATAGATGCCAAATCAAAAGAAAAAACAATAATCCCCATTCAAACAAACTTCAACGAATCGGACATCTCAAAACCAATAGAATTACGCCATCAATCATCCGAACTTTTAATGGCGGTAACCCCAGATAAAGACGGGTTAAAAATTGATTATTCAAAGCCTTTGACGTCCCCGCAAAAAACAATTACCAAAACAAAAACTTTACCGATTACCAGCCTGACACATTTGGATGTTCAATCACGCATTACGGAAAAACCCATTCAAGGGCGTGTCGTGGTTCACATCAATAAAATTAATTTGGACGGAACGGCAAAAACAGATTTACCACAAAACGTTTTATTGAAACACCATCCAAAATTAAAAATCGGATGGTCTGTAATTCAGGGAATTTTTTATCAAAATCAAATGCGGGTAATGGATATAACCCCTTGTCAAAAGGAATGGTGTTCGGATGTTTCATAAGTTTTTGTTTTCGGGATTTATCTTGTTTTTGGTTGGATTGGGTTTTGTTTTTGCTTCATCATCCAAAACAGGACAATTAGAAGAAAAATACAAATCCTACGGCTTTATAAAATCAGACCTTCATTATGAAAAAATGGAAAAATCATGGGGCGAACAAGGTTTGATTTTTTATCAATTAAAATTTCCCGCACTAAACGTACCACACCATGTTGAAAAAATGATTTTAAACATGAATGACAAGGGATTAAACGCCCGTTTAACAAATGTACATTTAAATGTTAAACAAAGCATGAAAAATTTATATCTCTCTGATACAATGCAGGCTTTAAATAAATATGTTCCTTATCAAGATTTTTTTAATCGCATTTTGACATCCTTATCATTATTGGGTATTGATGAATTTGTTGGCGACATCTTAATCAACACGGCTTACAGCGATTTAAAAACAATGCGTTTTTCAATCCAAATAAATCAAAACAAACAAGAAACCCTAGTCGTTGATGGCATTATCCACGTCCCTGTTGTGGGATTACCCCAACTATCTGATTTATGGCAAGGCGATTTAAAATCAACCAATGTGCATATAAAAGACAAACACAACCTGAAACGTTATATTGATTATGCCAAAAGTCGCCGATTTGAAATTCCGCAAACATTAAAAAATGGGATAATTTCCTTAAAAAAATTACCCCAAAAACTCCCCAAGTTGTCAGACATTATGCACTGATCGTTAAAAATAAGTTTCCCATAAAAAAATTGCACTCAATGTGGATAAAACAACCGCATTAATTACAATAATATCCTGAATTGTTCTGATAAAAACATGTTTCACCTCAAACATCGTTCCCTTTTCCAAAGTCAACCACCAAAACAAACGAAAACCGATGGCTAAAACAGACGAAACGACATACAAGGTCGGATCAAATAAAAAAGTTGAAACTGGCCTTGCCTCCGTTGATATGGTATTCACAAACAATCCGATTAAAATTCCACAAATAACCGTCAAATTAAACGAAAAAAAAGCAGCAAATAAAGATTTTTTTTGTTCCATGTTTTACCTTCTTCTAAGAATAACCCGTTCTGGTTTTGATGTGTTTGCAATCATTTGATCGTGTTGGCGTTTTTCCGCCGCCAAGGGCGATTCAATCTGTTTTACAACATCACGTTGAATGCGGTTAAATTCAACACGGGCTTTTTCCGATTGTCCCAACGTCATAGAGCGAGAAATATCTTCCAAAGACTCTTTAGCCGGTTCATATTGTTGATTTGCGGCCATTTCCAACCACGCATGGCCCGTGATTAAATTACGCTCCACACCTGTTCCGGCAAGATACATTGAAGCCAACAAATATTGTGCCGGTGCATAACCATTTGCTGCGGCATATGTATAATAGGCAACGGCCCGTTTAAGATCACCTTGTTGTTCATAAATTTGCCCCAACAAATAAAAGGCCGGTATATCATTGACATGAGCACTTTGGGTTAGATAATCTTTGGCTTTTTCCATCTTATCATCATTTTCTGTATTCATGTAAAATTCACCCAAATAACGCCCCACATAAGGTCTTGTTTCATCGGTTGGAACTCTTGATAACAAATCAATCGCTTTTTGGATGTTCATAGGAACACCGTCCCCGTTATAATAGGCCAAGCTTAAATTAACCATGGCAGTGGCATCTTGTTGTTCAACGGCTTTTTGATAAAATTCAATCGCCTTTTTCTTGTTTAATGCAACACCTTCTCCACGATCATACATATACCCCAATAAAGATTGAGCATTGGCATTATTTCTATCGGCTGAGGCGGTTAAATATTCCAACGCCTTTTTAAAATTTTGCGAAACACCAAATCCATAGTAGTAAAGATATCCGACATAATATTGGGATCTGGCATCACCAGCATCAGCGGAAGGCAAAAAAGCACTGTATGCCGATGTATAATTTCCATCCCTAAAAAATTGCTCTCCCGTTACAAAATCTGCATGGAGTGTAAAAGGAAAAACAAAAACAGCGGTTGCTAATAATATTTTTTTGAACATGCATTTCTCCCCTTGATTTTTCTTAATTATACTTTCAAAAAAAACAAAATACAAGCCCTAATTATAAAAAAATCGGATAAAGTCAAACGACTTTATCCGAAATAAAAGAAAATATTTTATTGTAAAACAATATCCACACGGCGATTTTGGGCACGTCCGGCCTTTGTTTCGTTTGTTGCCACAAAGTCAGTAGCACCATAACCGTTAACCGTCAATTTTTTTGCACAAACACCTTCTTTTTCCAAATATGTTGCCACGGCCTTGGCACGTCTTTCGGACAATTTTTTGTTATAAGCTGCACTGCCTGTGCTGTCTGTATATCCGTTGACCTTAGCCTTTTTACCATCTTCTTTTAAAATTTCAGCAGCCTTATTTAAATTTGTTTTTGCCTTATCGGACAATTCGGCCGAATCAAAGGCAAACAAAGAAGAATCCAATGTGTAACCTTTTTTTGCTGGACACATTTCAAGATCATCCGAACATAAATAAGAACAACCGGTCAACAAAACACTGCCAACCAATAATGTTAAAAATTGCTTTTTCATATAAAACTCCTTGCGTTAAAATAAAATCACTCTTTCAATATAAAGTTATTTTATTAAAAATCAAGTCTTTTTTTTAACAAACATATTTTCATGCGGAATCAGACGAAAAACATTGATTCAACTTTTTAACAAAAACGGACACCTGAAAGGCATCCGTTTTTCTTTGCCATCAAACTATTAAAAATAATAGCGAGCAGACAGCAAAATATCATGAGAACGAATCTTATCTTTTACATGTTCTCCGCTTTCTTTCAATTTGGAACGGCCTTCGCCCAAATCAACATAGCGATAGCCTAAATCCATGCTCCAACATTCATTCAAGCGATAATCAAAACCGGCACCTAATGTCCAGGCAAACTCCATTTTATCATCACCTTTTGTATGAACATTACTGTCCGTTTTGTTATAGCTCATACCCAAACCACCCATGGCATACAAACCCATTTTTTGCCACGGCAATCTGGCATACACATTGGCCAAAGCGGGGATAGACCATGTATCGGCTTCGTGTCCGTCATGTTTAATTTTACCCCATCCACGCATACCAACGGTTACATCGCCTCGCAAATAATCGTTCATATGATAACCACCACCCACGGCAAACACGCCTGATTCTTTATAATCTTTTTGACCAAAACCGAAACCGGCCTGCATAACCGCATAACCGTTGTGCATACTCATTTGATGTTCTTCGGCCTTTACATCCAAAGATGTTCCCAGTAAACCAATAACGGCCAAACCGGATAATAATAATTTCTTCATTTGATTTCTCCTTTCGTTTTTTATCAGTTGAAGCACGATTACAGTAGGGTGTAATTTTCCCAAACGCCATAGTTTTAATGCATTTTTTTTAAAATAAATATACGGATATGTTAAATACATAAAATGATATTGAATTTTAAAAAAATAATACTTGATTTTTTGAACAGATACATTTAAACTGACAAAAAAAAGGATTCAAAATGGCAGATTTAACAATTTTAAGAAAAATTTTACGCTCCGATGAACAATTTTATTGGCATGTAACCGGTTCCATTGCCGACTTAAAATACAATCCATGGTATTGGTTTTTAACAATTATCACCTTGGGAATGTTCGTGCCGGCATTATATTATAAACGCACCTTTACATCCTATTCATTAACCAGTAAAAGATTATTGATTATTTCGGGTATTTTTACCAAAAACGTGGATGAAATTGAATTATTTCGTATTACCGACAGCACCACCGACCAAAGCTTTATTGACGTATGGGCCGATATCGGTGATATTACAATTAATTCCAGCGATTTGACCGGAAAAATTATCATGCGAAAAATTCCAAATCCATATTATGTGCGTGATACTTTGCGTAACCAATACATTAAAGTACGCCAAACCAGCGGAACAGTTTTAATGGAAACATTGAACGTGCCAAAGCACAATTGTCATTAAACAAATTTAACAACCTGACGCATTAAATCCGTCAACCCCATATGGGCTACGGCCGATATAGTGTAAACCTCACATTTGCATTTGCGTTTTAAGGCTGTCTTTTTCTTTTTAATTTCTTCGTCGGTTAAAGCATCACATTTATTCAATACAACGATTTCTGGCTTTTTCGCCAACATCGGACTGTATGATTCTAATTCATGACGAATGGTTTGATAATCTTTGGCAATATGTTCACCGGTCGCATCAATCAAATGAATCATTACATTGCAACGTTCCACATGTTTTAAAAAGCGAACACCCAAACCGGCACCTGTATGTGCCCCTTCAATAAGCCCAGGAATATCGGCCAAAACAATATCACGTCCGTCCACATTGGCCACCCCCAAATTCGGATGAATGGTGGTAAAGGGATAATCGGCAATTTTGGGACGGGCCCGTGTCAAAGCCGTCAAGAATGTAGATTTACCCGCATTGGGCAAACCCACCAATCCCACATCGGCAATCAATTTTAATTTTAACCATACCCACAATTCTTCACCTGGCGTTCCTTCTTCGGCAAAATGCGGAGCCTGATTCGTTGAACTTTTAAATGATTCATTACCACGACCGCCATGACCACCTTTAGCCACAACAAAACGTTCTTCGGCTTCGGTTAAATCTGCCAAAACGGTTTGACCGTCTTCGGCCACAATCTGAGTTCCCACAGGCACCTGAATCAACAAGTCTTTACCACGGGCACCCGTACAGTTACGCCCCGCACCGGGACGACCGACTTCGGCACGAAAATGTTGTTGATAACGAAAATCAATCAAGGTATTCAAGTTGGGCTTGGCCACAAAAACAACATTACCGCCATCCCCACCGCAACCGCCATCGGGACCGCCGAATTCAATAAATTTTTCGCGCCTGAAAGAACAGGCACCATTTCCGCCTTTACCGGCTTGAATATAAATCTTGGCTTCATCTAAAAATTTCATGTCAATATAATAACACAAAAGGCGTAAAAAGTCAATCTTTGTCTTTTGGCTTGCAATTTAATTTAAATTTCTTTATTCTAAAACAGATGGAAAAAATTATTTGTAAAAACTGCGGAGCAACCGAATTTAAAAAAAACGGATTTGTTTTTGGGGTGCAACGTTATCAATGCAAAAAATGTGGCCTGCAATTCACCAAAACAACGCCTCACGGAAAAGATGCCCGTGATAAAGCAACCGCTTTGGCATTGTATCAATTGGGTGTTTCACAAAATCAGGTGGCTCAAATTTTATCCTTAACCCCTACCACTATTGCACGATGGATAAAGGATTTTCCCAAAAACATCCCCTATTCTTTTAACAATAGTTCCAAAACAAAAGAAACGGATGAAACCACTTTGCGTGCCTATATCCGGCAACTGTATATTGAAAACAGGGATAGTTTCTGGGTATCACAAAACAATTTTTCCAACGGCTATGAAGTGGACATTTTAATCAAAAACCGCCGTCAGGATCCCCAAAGAAAAAAACAAAGCTTGCTGATATGCGGTTTTGGTGATTCCATTTTACAAGGTATTATTCATGACGCCCAAACAAATCAATATAAGATATTAAAAGACAGCTTTGTGAATATATCCAAGGAAAAGCTGAATATCGTTTGGCGGAATTTTGCCCGACACGGCTCAACTGTTATAGAAGGCGAAAAAGCCTTTTTATCCCATTTAATGCATGTTAAAGAATGTGATTATGTTGTTTTTTCGTTTGGTTCAAATGAATGCAATCACGATTGGGACAAGGTTTCACAAAACCCCAATTTACCCCATCGGCCACGTCTGTCTTTGGATGAATTTCATGAAAAATATATCCACCTGATTCATTTGGCGCAAAAAAAAGGGAAAGTGCCTTTGTTGTTATCCTTGCCCCCAGTTGATCCGGAACGCTTTTTTAACGGCATTGTGCAAGGACGCAACAAAGAAAACCTGTTAAAAGCCATGAACGGTCAAATCAATAAAATCTATACCTGGCACAGCATGTATAATTTGGAAGTTTTCAAAATCGCATCCGAAGCCAACGTTCCCATTATTGATATCACCACTTACTTTTTAAAACAGACCGATTATCGGGACTTTTTGTGTGATGACGGCACCCATCCCAACCACCAAGGACATATGCTGATTGCGGGGGCTTTGAGTGATTTTTACAAAAAGTATGTATAATGCTTTTATAAAACGATATACGAAACACCCATATAAACCAAAGAAAAAATCAGCATTAAAAAAGTTAAATGTGATATGCATACAATTGCATTATCCTGAATATGTTTTTTAATAACCAAGGAGAAAAACATGAAAAAACTTTTTGCTGTTTCAGCACTTTTATTAACATCAACTTTGGCCCAAGCCGGTGGTCACCAATTACAAGAATATTCCACCACCAATATGGGTCGTGCCTTTGCCGGTGCCGGTATTGTCGGTGACGATTATTCGGCCATCGCCTTTAACCCCGCTGGTATGGAATTGAAAAACAGTGGTTTGCAAATGGGTGTCAATTTGATTAAAATTCACTCGGTTTTGACTGGCTCATTAAGCAATGGCAAAAGTGGCCAAGGTGAAATCCGCACACATAAAGCATTACCGCACTTTTTTGGTCAAAAACGCATCAACGACCGTTGGACAGTCGGTGCCGGTTTTTATACCCCATTCGGAATGGGTACTTACTATACAAACAAAAATTGGTTTGGTTCAACACATGCCGTCAATTCCGAAATCACAACAATGGATTTGGCATTGGCCACATCATATAAATTGACCGATACTTTAACCGTTGGTGGCAGCGTTTTTGCCGAATATATGGAAGCTCGTTTGACGGGAAACAGCCCATACGGTTATAACGATATGAATGCCAAAGACAACACTGCCCCCGGTTATACATTAGGTTTAATGTATCGTCCGACACAAGATACACGTTTCGGTGTCACTTATCGCAGTAAGACAACACACAAAATCCGTGGCCCGCATTATTGGGGCAACCTGTATGGTATGGTCAACACAAAATTGGTTTTACCCGAACATGTGTTATTGGCCGCCCATCACAAAGTGGGTAAATTCGGTTTATCCGCCAGTGCCCGTTGGACACGTTGGAGCCGTTTTGATAAGTTGAACTTGGAATCTTCTGCATACTATAAATTGACAAGTGCATCAGGCAAGCCCACCACCAATATCCCGCCAGTCAATGAAGATTGGAAAAATGCATGGATGATTGGTGCCGGTGTGGATTATTATCATAATGAAAACTGGACATTCCGTGCGGGTGTGGCCCATGATGAAGGTGCCGTTAAACGCCCTGTCACCAGAACGGCTCGTATTCCCGATTCCAATCGTTGGTTGACCACCATCGGTGCCAGCTATAAATCAGGCAATTGGCAATTGGATTTATCCTATGGACACATGTTCTGGAAAAAAGGACGCATAAGCAACGAAGCCAGCGGAACCACATTGAACGGTGAGTTCAAAACAGGTTTGGATTTGGCCGGTGTATCCTTACAGTATAATTTCTAATTCATACTGTCAACACGAAAAGAGGTCTTTAAAAAAGGCCTCTTTTTTTATAAAATATCCTTGCACTGAAAAATAAAATTTGCTATAACCAAAGAAAAAAGGAGGCAAAAATGACCGAAAAATATAACGTAATTTGCATTAAATGGGGCACCGGTTATCCATCCGAAGATGCCAATAAATTATGCTCTATGATTAAACGCAATACATCATTTGATATTGATTTTTATTGTTTTACGGACAACCCCGAAGGTTTAAGTCCGGATATTATCGTAAAACCACTGCCCGTTATGCATGTTGCCCCCGAAGACAACAAATACGCCTATCGCAAAGAGGCGGGCTTGTGTGATGATAACTTGGGCGGACTGACCGGTCAACGTGTCTTTTTCTTTGACTTGGATTCATTAATTGTTGGCAATTTGGATGAATTTTTCCGCTATCCCGAAGGCGATAAATTTTATATCATCAATGATTGGAATACCAAAGGCAATCATGTGGGACAGGCCAGTTGCTATTCCTTTGTGGTCGGCACTTTGGGATACGTCAAGGAATATTTTGAAGCCCACCCCAAAGAAGTGGTGGATAAATTTTATACCGCTTCGCAAGAATATTTATCATCCAAAGTAATTGAAAAATACGGTCCTTTGAATTTTTGGCCGGATAATTGGTTCTGTTCTTTCAGATTCCATTGCCTGCCAAAATGGCCTTTACGCTTTTTCATGGAACCTAAAATCCCAAAAACACCAGGCCTGAAAATGATTGCTTTCCATGGATTGCCCGGTTTATATGAAGCATCAAAAGGCATTTGGTGTATAAATAAAAACGACCGAAAATATCCCAGAGGAATCAAAAAGCTGTATAAATACGTTCGGCCCACAACTTGGGTAAACGAATACTGGAAATAAAACAAATTCCTTTAAACGCCCCCAAAAAGCAACATTAAAAACCTTGTGCCAAGGGGCGTTTTTTTATATTTTTTAATCAAACTCAAAAAAAGGCTTGCTTTTTAATAAAAAAAGGTGTATAATTCGCCCAAACAAATTAACAATTGGAGTCAACTATGAAAAAAAATATACACCCTGATTATCACGAAATCACCGTTACAATGACAGACGGCACACAATTTAAAACACGTTCCACATTGGGAAAAGAAGGTGATACAGTGCGTTTGGATATTGATCCGTTATCACACCCTGCTTGGACCGGTGTGTATCGTTTGATTGATACAGGTGGTCAGTTGGCCAAATTTAATAAGCGTTTTGCTACTTTCAAAAAAAAGAACGCCTAATTAAACAAAACGAATCAAAAAAAAGCGGTTTTAAAACCGCTTTTTTATTTTATTAAATCCTCCAAAGAAACCGACAAAACCGTTGCAATATTTTGCAATAACATTATTGTCGGATTACGTTTTCCATTTTCTATTTCTGATAAATACGAACGCGTAATCCCAACAGCGACAGCCAAATCTATTTGACTAAGATTCGACTGTTTTCTGAGTCTAGATATATTATGTCCTATTCTTTTTAACAGCATAAAAATATCGTATAACTTTTTTCTAAAAAAAATGTTGACTATAATAGACATTTTGTGTATAATTTAGTCGTGTCAACAAAAAAACACATTACTGAAAGGATAAAAATGAAAAAATACATCATCTTAACTTTGGCTTTGTTTTTAACATTTTCTTTAAATGCTTTTGCGCAAAATCCATACGCAAACCCAAACAGAGTAAATGTTAGAGGTTATCACAGACAAGATGGAACATATGTTCGTTCTCATCAAAGAACCGCCCCAAATAGCACAACAAGAGACAACTTAAGCTATTCTGGTTATTAGTATAATAATTTTACCGCTCATTAAATGAGCGGTAAAAATTTTTTAATTAAAACCGGCCGATGGCACGGTAAAGTTTGGCTTTAGCGGTTA
The DNA here is from genome assembly GCA_045611705.1 of Alphaproteobacteria bacterium. GTDB lineage: Bacteria > Pseudomonadota > Alphaproteobacteria > CAAHEQ01 > UBA3637 > UBA3637. The sequence goes on from JAZKXR010000006.1 coordinate 101,136, forward strand.
AAACACCATAAAATGAAACGGCCAGCCCCTGACGGGCATCTGCCAACTGAGCCTGAGCTGTCAGCAAGTTCAAGATACTTTCTTTGCCCGCCTGATAGGATACAAAAGTCACTCGTTCACTTTCTTTGGCCGATTTCAAAACCTCCTGATTGACTTTGTATGAAGAAACGGCCGTTGTATAATCCTGATAAGCATTAAAGACTTCTTTTTGAATATTTTCTTTAATATCCTGCACGCTGGCTTCGGCTTTTTTGTATTGGAAGCGTGCCTTTTGTACACCATAGGTTGTTTTAAAGCCGTCAAAAATAGGAACAGAAACAGACAAACCGGCATTGGCCGACATTTGATAAGGACGACTATCCATCCATGAATCGTTATAACCGGCTGAACCTTTGGCCGAAATCGTGGGATAATGGCCGGTTTTGGCAATGTCTATACCCAATCGGGCGGCATCCTGTGAACTGAGGACGCTTTTCATTTCAGGACGCAACTGAACCGCTGTTTCCATCATCTGTTGCACGGTCATATCCGTTTGCAACTTGGTAATATCATTATCTTTATCCCTTTTGGGTAAAACCAAATTAAACTTGGTATCGGCCGGCAAATTCAACAATGTGGCCAAAGCCGCCGCCGATTTTTCAATGGCGTTTTGTGCCTGTAAAACAGCCAATTCCGATTTTTGATAAGTTGTTTGAGCCAACAATTTATCACTTAAAGAAACCATCCCCAACTGATAACGCTTTGACGTTTCTTCATATGATTTTTTATAGGATTTGACGGATTCTTGGGCAGATTTTAAAACTTCCTGATTGGACAGCAAATCAAAATAAGCCTGATTGACATTCAAAACCAATTCCTGTAATGCCGAGTTGTAATTAAAAGATTCCGATTCCAAATAAGCACGCATTTGATCGGTGGTGGCACCACGGCGACCAAAATCATAAATCAACCAACCGATACCGATATTGGCCGAATAAGGGCTAGACTTTGCGGTTTTATCATCATCTTGATTTTTGCTGAAACTTTTTTCGGCACCGGCCGAAGCACTGACAGTGGGCAGATATTCCGATTTTGTGGCACCTAAATCGGCCTCGCGTGATTTAACCGACATATAATCACGATTCAATGCCGGATTATTACAAATGGCAATTTGAATTAAATTGGCCAAATCCACTTCTTTATGTGTATCCAAACCGGATACACATCCTTCGGGGGTGTTTTGCGAATACACGAAAAACGGATCCAACGCAAAGGCCGAAGAGGACAACATTAAAGATAAAAATAAAATTTTAAACCGCATTTTTCCCTCTTTTTTTTACCAGTTTAGATAAAAATAATTTTTTTTGCAACAATAAAATACCATACTTTTCGACAATTGAAAAAACAACATTCAACCCCACTTTTAAAAATGTAACCTAACAAAAAGGGGAGAAAAATTCCATGACACAAAAAAACAAAGAACAACTGATTCGTGAAACAGCCTATTATATGTGGCTGGATGCCGGCAGGCCTATGGGGCAACCGGATGCTTTTTGGTACCAGGCTGTCGTCAAAGTAGACGGAAAACCCAAAAAGAATATGAAAGCATTAAAACAGGGGCGTTCACGTTCTCGGTAATTTTAATCAATTTAAAAGCCCCGAATTATCGGGGCTTTTTTTGGTTATCCCATCAAACGATTCCACCATCCGCCTTTTTTGGGGGCTTCGGGTTGAACTTCACTTTTTTGTTCTTGTTTTTTTTCATCTGGCTTTTCCTGTTTAACAGGTTTATTTTTATGTGGTTTTTCTTCGCTTAAATTACCACTTTCAACCACTTTAAATTTTTCTTCGCCTTTATTATTTTGGTTATTACCACGATGGCGATGACGTTTATGATGATTTTGATTGTTCTGTTCTTCTTTGGGTTGTTCGGGCAAAACAATCGGATCAAGCTTAAATTTCGGCACAGGTGTCGGCTGAACAATTACCTTCACACCATCTTCACGCAAAGATTCCATCTTACATTCATCCAAACGAATCATTGTGCTATCGGCCAAAACATGGGCTTCTATGCCATATTGAGCTTCCACAGACATCAAATATGAACGTTTTTGATTTAAAATATAGGAAGCCACTTCGGGATTGACCGTTAAAAATAATGTCGCCTTTCCCAAACGAGCCCCTGTTTCTTCAATAAAACGAATACAATGTGTCGCACATGATTCCACCGAACGCACAACACCTTTTCCGCGACAACACGGACATGAATGATAGCTGGATTCCAAAAAGCTGGAATGCAACCGTTGACGGGACATTTCAATTAAACCAAAACCCGACATACGACCCACTTGAATACGGGCCCGGTCTTTACGCAAAACCTCCTTTAACCGGCGTTCAACAGCCGCATTATTTTTGGATTCATCCATATCAATAAAGTCAATCACAATCAAACCGGCCATATCACGCAACCGCAATTGACGGGCCAATTCATCACAGGTTTCCAAATTGGTACGCAAAGCCGTTTCTTCAATATTATGTTCACGGGTAGCACGGCCTGAGTTCACATCCACCGCCACCAAAGCTTCGGTTTGATCAATCACCAAATAACCACCCGAGGGCAATTGAACAATATTATTGTGGATGGCTTCCAACTGTGATTCCACCTGATATTCTTGGAATAAAGTTTTTTTGCCTTTATATTGTTTTACTTTTTTTACATGGGTCGGCATCAACAATTTAACAAAATCACGGGCAGATTTGAAAACATTATTGCCGTCAATTAAAATTTCATCAATATCCGGTGTAAAAACATCCCGCAAAGAACGTTTAATAATATCGCCTTCTTGATGAATCAATTTCGGGGCAATGGATTTTAATGTCAATTCACGAATGTTGTTCCATGTTTTCATTAAATAATCCACGTCGCGTTTAATTTCTGTTTTTGTTTTACCCAAACCGGCGGTGCGAATAATCACGCTCATACCATCAGGAATATTTAATTTATCCAAAATGGCACGCAAAGCCTTGCGTTCTTTTTGATTGGAAATCTTGCGTGAAATACCCGAGCCATGATGATTGTTAGGCATTAAAACGGAACAACGCCCCGCCAAAGAAATATAAGTCGTCATGGCGGCACCTTTATTACCGCGTTCTTCTTTGACAACCTGCAACAGCATCACTTGGCCCGCATGAATAACTTCCTGAATTTTATATTTTTTCAACAAATGGGGACGATGGCGGATATTTTCTTCTGCTTCATGCACAACTTCCACATCCGAGGCATTTTCTTTTTGAGGCTGAACAATTTCATTTTCATCTGATTTATTGGCCTCTAACATTTGTTTTTTCAACTCTTCTCTATCGGCCACGGGAATTTGATAATAATCCGGATTGATTTCACCAAAGGCCAAAAAGCCATGGCGATTACCACCGTATTCCACAAAGCAAGCCTGCAACGACGGTTCAACCCGCACAACCTTTGCCAGATAAATATTTCCTTTAATTTGTTTTTTGTTTTGAGTATCAACGTCCAGTTCTTCTACACGTCCATTCTCCAACACGACGACGCGTGTTTCTTCGGGATGCACCGCATCAATAAGCATTTTTTTTGACATAAATAATTCTCCAATTTATAAGGTTTGAACACCTTTCTTTGTTTAACCATTAACGAACACAGGCCAACCATTGTCAGCCCCATAAGAATATAAAAATAATTACAATTTAAATTCATTTTTCACATTCCTGTTCATTTAAAAAAATTTTTTGGGCAATTTTTTAATTGCACTTTTTATTATAACAGGTTATAAATAAATAAGCAAGAAAATTTTATAGGGGAATTTTTTAAATGCGATATTTGAAATATCTGTTATTCATATGTTTTTTTATGATTAGCAACCTTTGTTTTGCCCAAACAATTCAAGATGTCCGTTTGGCAACAACCCCCAATAACGGCGTTCGTTTTGTGGCCGAATTGGATAAACAGGCCGATGTATCCGTTTCAAAATTATCCAACCCATCCCGATTGGTTTTGGATTTTAAAAAAGCACAATTTGATGCTCAGGTTTTACAAAAAAAATGGCCCTCTGTCGGTTTTGTCAATGCCTGTCGCACAGGAACACCATCCAACCAATTATCCAGAATTGTTTTAGATTTTCAAGACAATTGCCAATGGGAAGAAAAGCATTTTTCATTGGAACCCCAAAGTGCCAAAAACTGGCGTTTTGTTGTGGATTTAAAACAAACGAACACTTTAAACACACAAACAAAAACAACCTCCCCCGCACAACCTGTTAAAAAGAAAAAAATAATTGTACTGGATCCTGGTCACGGCGGACGGGACCCCGGGGCTATTTCAAAATCAGGAAAGTATGAAAAAGATCTGGTTTTAAAAATGGCAAAAGAAACGAAAGAATTTTTGGAAAAAGCCGGTTATAAAGTTGTTTTAACACGCAGCAAAGATATTTTTATTTCTTTACGCGGACGCATCAAAAAAGCCCATGAAGCCAACGGAGATCTGTTTATATCCATACATGCAGACAGTGCCAAAAATTCATCAGCCAAAGGCTTATCCGTTTACACCATTTCCGAAAAAGCATCCGATAAAGAGGCCGAAGCTTTGGCCGAACGTGAAAACAAAGCAGATATTTTATACGGCATGGATTTGGGCGATTACCAACAAGAAGTCAGCGATATTTTAATTGATTTGGCCAAAACGGATACCATGAATAAATCTTCCCAATATGCCGACAACGTGGTCAAAGAGATGAAAAAGAAAATCCAATTGTTGCCAAATGCCCACCGTTTTGCCGGTTTTGTTGTTTTAAAATCACCGAACATCCCGTCTGTATTATTGGAAATGGGATATTTATCCAATCGGGCCGAAGAAAAACAGATGTGGCAAAAATCATATCGCAATAAATTATCCAAAGCCTTGGTGGATGCCGTCAATCAGTATTTTAAAGAAAATCCGTAAAAATTATTAACGCCCCATTCCATGGGTTAAAATATCCAAGGCCAATTTTTCATTGATATCGCTTTCACCTTGGTGATTTTCATCTTCTGTTAAGACTTTAACACCCTCACCGGCTGCAGATTTTGCCATTCTTTTAACAATACCCGAGCTTACAGCCTGACCGGCCACCGGCATAAAGGCATTTAATGCAATCCCCACCATCGCCCCTTGAATAGAGGCCATTGCCAACCGGTCCGTCATCGTTTCTTTGGGTTGTTTTTTGGGTTCCATATTTGCCTCCTCACTTAATATTATACCACAATTTTGGATTTTGTCCTGAAAAAACTTTCTTTTTAATAAAAAATGTGATAAAATAAAACTGTTATCTGATGATAACTATGATACTAAACGGCAAGTGGAATAGATGTTGTGGACTCGGGGGCAGTACCCGACGCCTCCACCAAAAAACTTTACGGGGGCGAAACAGCTTCGACACGCATAGTAAAGATTTGACCTTGTATTCGGTATGGTAGCACCGTTATCGCGCTAATAAAAATAGATGCAAACGATAATTTTGCACCTGTTGCAATGGCCGCCTAATTTAGGCGTCTGATGTGACGAATGATTCTGAAACTATTTGTACGTTTCAGTGGGGTTTGGACCGAACCTAGCAACAGAATCGGTCCACTTTTATGTTAAAAATCAAACACTTGTAAAAAAAATAAAAAAAACTTGCACGTTGCGTTGTTTTATGCTAAACTACATATCGTTCGTTCCCAAAACGGGAACCTGTTAAATTAAACAAACCGCCTTGGATTAAAAAATTTAAGGTGATGAGGAAAGGAAGAAAAATGACAGACAACAATGTAGCTGAACGTGTAAAAAAGATTATCGTTGAACATTTGGGTGTTGAAGCCGATAAAGTGCAAGATGGTGCCAGTTTCATCGATGATTTGGGTGCTGACAGCTTGGATACAGTGGAACTCGTGATGGCTTTTGAAGAAGAGTTCGGTTGCTCTATCCCCGATGATGCAGCAGAAAAAATTCGCACGGTAAAAGATGCAGTTGACTTTATTGAAAAACAAGTTTAATTGACAACTTTTTCATTTCATAATGGCGTTTGGGGCTCTTTTTAAATTCAAGAACCTTAAACGCTTTTTTTATCAGGAGTTTTAAATATGCGACGCGTTGTTATTACAGGTTTGGGTTGTGTTTCCCCCTTGGGCTCAGGCATTGAAAGAAATTTATTTGCTTTAAAAAACGGTATTTCCGGCATTCAAAAAATCAATCGCTTTGACACATCGGATTTATCTGTTCAAATTGCCGGACAGGTGCCAATGGGCAAACAAGATGGTGAATTGGATTTAGATACAGTGGCCTCAGCCAAAGAACAGCGTCATTATGATAGAGTCGCCTTATATGCATTTGCGGCAGCAAAGCAAGCCATGGACGATTGTGGATTCCTTCCCCAAACAGAGGACGAAAAAAACGCCTTTGGTGTTTATTTCGGTTCGGGTCAAGGTGGCGTTCAAAGTTTTTGTGAGGGCATCATAACGGTAAAAGATCGCGGTCCAACACGCATCTCGCCCTTTTTTATTCCATCCATTATGATTAATCAGGCAGCCGGATTATTGTCCATCAAATATGGTTTACAGGGGCCGAACATTGCCGTTTCAACGGCTTGTGCCACAGGAACGCACGCAGTTGGTGAAGCATTCCGTTTGATTAAGGATGGTCATGCAGATATGATGTTGGCGGGCAGCAGTGAAGCCCCCATTTTAAAACCGGCCTTAGCGGGTTTTGCACAATTACGCGCTTTATCCACCCGCAATGATGAACCACAAAAAGCATCCCGTCCTTGGGATAAAAACCGTGATGGTTTTGTTATGTCCGAAGGGGCCGGTGCTTTGGTTTTGGAAGAATATGAACATGCCAAGGCCCGTGGTGCCAAAATTTATGCCGAAGTGGTCGGTTATGGTATTACCGGTGATGCGCATCATATTACTGCCCCTGGTGGAACCGGTGCTTTACGTGCCATGAAAATGGCATTGAAAAACGCCAATATGAACCCATCTGACATTGATTATATCAATGCCCACGGAACATCCACCCCCACTGGTGACGTAATGGAATTAAATGCCATTAAGGAATTATTTAAAAACACAGAAGTGGCTGTTTCATCCACCAAATCCATGACGGGTCATATGTTAGGTGCTTCCGGTTCCGTTGAAGCGATATTCAGCGTGTTGGCCATTCAAAATGATTTTGTACCGCCCACCACCAACTTGGAAAATCCGGAAGATGAAGCCGAAGGCATGAACTTGGTGCCAAATGTGGCCCAAGATAAAAAAGTCAATGCCGTATTGAGCAACTCATTCGGTTTTGGTGGAACAAATGCCTGTTTGATTTTCAAAAAGGTTTAAAATGCGTCATCGTGTTTTTGTATACTTTTTATTGATTTTTGTGGCTGTTTCTTTGGTGGGGGGCAGCGTTTTATCCACCTATAACCAATTTATTTCAGAAGGACCGCTGACCGAACAGCGTGAAATTTTAATTCAATCTGGTGAATCTTTACGCAAAATCGCCCATCGCCTGCACCAAGAAGGCATTATTTCCAGCCCCACAGTTTTTGAATTGGGCGTGCGTGCCATGGGACACGGAACAGATATTCAAGTGGGTGAATATGCCATTCCCCGCCATGCCAGTATGAAATTAGTGGCCACTTTATTGACCAGCGGACAAACTTATGTACGCCGTTTGGTGATTCCCGAGGGTTTAACGTCTGATCAAGTTATTAAATCCATGGAAAATATGAAAGGCTTAATGGGGCAGGTGGTTCAAGTCCCAAAGAATGGAACATTATTGCCGGATACTTATCATTATTCCTATGGCGACACAAAAGAAGGCATGTTGCAACGCATGAAAAATGCTATGACAACCACTTTGGATGAATTGTGGGCCAACCGTGATACTTCCATTTCATTAAAGGATAAAAAACAAGTTTTGGTGATGGCTTCTATCATTGAAAAAGAAACCTCCAAGGACAACGAACGGGCACATATTGCATCCGTTTTTTATAATCGGATGAAAAAAGGAATCCGCCTACAATCCGATCCGACTGTGATTTATGCAATAACCAATGGTCAGGTGGAAAACAAAAAACGTGTCCTTTATGAAGATTTAAAATTCCAAAGCCCCTATAATACCTATGTGATTTATGGTTTACCCCCTTCACCGATTGCCAATCCGGGGCGAGCATCCATTTATGCCGTTTTACATCCCATGAAAACAGATGATTTATATTTTGTGGCCGATGGAACGGGCGGACATGTATTCGCCAAAACATACAAAGAACACCAAAAAAACGTTCAAAAATGGCGCCAGGTTATGAAAAAAATCAAAACAAACCCCATCAATCCGTAACCATTTAAACAACACAATAAAGCAAACAATGTTTGGGTTATAATTTACATTTTGGGAAAAGCATTCCCAAAAGAGTTCAAAGTTTTCCTTGACTTTTTGGACATAAAAGCTTATAATTCACACCATCACTTTTGCTATCATTTTTAACATAAAAAAGAAAGGAAACAATATGTCTTTAAATACATTCTTTGCACCAAAATCCGTGGCGGTTGTTGGTGTTTCAGCCGATGAATCCAAATTGGGTGCGGTCGTTTTTAATAACCTGATTGATGCCGGTTTTGAAGGCAATTTATACGGTGTGAATCCCAAATTGGCCGGTCAGGAATTAAAGGGTAAAAAATGCTTTGCCTCCGTTCGTGATATTCCCGAGGCCGTTGATTTGGTCGTGTTGTTGGTGCCGGCCCGTTTTTGTGAAGCGGCTGTGGATGATGCCATTGCAAACGGTGCCAAAAACATCAGTATTATTACCGCCGGTTTTGGTGAAGTCGGTAACAAAGAATTAGAATTGACAATTGCCAAAAAATGTTTGGATGCCGGCATCAATGTGTTGGGTCCAAACTGTTTGGGACATATTTCCACTTTTGATAAATTAAATGCTTCTTTTGCGCCTTGCTTCCCATTAAAGGGTAATGTGGCCTTTATTTCTCAATCCGGTGCTTATTGCAGTGCTATTTTGGATTGGGCCGAAGAAAAAGGCATTGGCTTTTCTCACTTTATTTCCGTGGGTAACAAGGCTGATTTGAACGAAGCCAGCTTGTTGGACTTCATTCAACATGACGAAAACACCAAGGCTTTTGTGTTCTATTTGGAAGGTCTCAAAAAAGGTCAGGAATTTTTACGTGTATTGAAAGAAGTTTCCAAAACAAAACCGTGCGTGATTATGGAACCTGGTAAATCCAGCAAAGCCCAAGCCGCCAGCTTGTCCCATACTGGTTCTTTGGCCCCCAACTATCGTGTGTTGGAAATTGCCTTGCAACGCAGTGGTGCCATTCAAGTTTACACAACCCGTGAATTGTTCGGTGCTTTGGAATTATTGCAAAACGTCAATCACACAGACTTTGGCGGTGCTGTCGGTATTTTGACAAACGCCGGTGGTGTGGGCGTGTTGGCATCGGATTTATGCGAAGAAGCCAAGTTGGATTTGGCAAGACCGTCCGAAAAAACAATTGAAGCTTTACGTGCTGTTTTAACACCGGAAGCTTCTGTCGGTAACCCCATTGACGTGGTGGGTGATGCCAAAGCCGATCGTTATGAAAATGCTTTGCGCGTTTTGTGTGAATCCGGTGAATACAAAAACATCATTGTGTTGTTGACACCACAAATGTCCACAGAACCCGTTGAAACAGCCCAAGCTGTTATCAAAATGGCCGAACAATATAAAAACGTCAACATCTATTGTTCATTCATTGGTGGTTCCCGTGTGCGTGAAGCTGTTCAGTTGTTGAAAAACGCCAAAATTTTGGCCTATGATTATCCGACAGACTGTATCCGTTTGCTCGGCTTGATGAAAGCTCAAATGGCATTCAAAGGATTGCCTGATGTCAAAGTTGAAACATCTGATGTGCCAGCCGATATTAAAGCCGCTGTTGCTTCTGCCGTTTCCGAAGGTTTGGCCTCTTTGCCGCAATCCACAATGAACATGATTATGGATCATTATGGTATTGATTATCCCAAATGCGGTAACTTTACCGACAAAGCCGAAGCTTTGGCCTTTGCCAAAAACATCTTCCCTGTCGTGTTGAAATTGTCGGCCCCTGATGCCTTACATAAAACAGAAATGAAGGGTATCTATTTGAACATTGATTCCGAAGAAAAATTCAACGAAGCCTTTGATGCTTTAACCGCCACAATCGCCAAGTTTGAATTAAAAGGTGCCAGCGTCTTGATTCAAGAAATGATTACCAAAGCCACCGAAACAATTATCGGTGTCAATTCCGATAAGAACTTCGGACGTGTGTTGGTGTTCGGTACAGGTGGTATTTATACCGAAGTCATGCGTGATACAACCATGCGTATCTTGCCTGCCAATGACTTTGATGCCATGATTAAAGAAACAAAAGTCGGCACAATCTTGAACGGTGTGCGTGGCGAAGATCCGAAAGCCGTTGGTCCTTTGGCCGATACTTTGGCAAAAGTGCAAAAATTGGTTTTGGAAATTCCTGAAATCACATCCATTGACGGCAACCCTGTATTGGTCACAAAAGACCGTGCCGTTGTGGTGGACTTCAAAATGTTGTTGAAATAACCAAGGGGGAACCGATGGAACGTAATTTTTAATATAAACTATCCCCAGCCAAATCGGTTGGGGATTTTTTTATTGACACAAAACAAAAAATGTTGTACTTTCTTCATCTAAGGAGGAAAATATGGAACGTAATTTCTAAAAAAAACTATCCCCGGCCAAAACGGTCGGGGATTTTTTTTATCTGTCCGTTTCAAGCGCTTTTTGCAATTTTTGCTTTAATTCTGAACGATTTTGATGTTTTGATTTATTAAAAGTTGACAAAATTAAAAAGCGTGATATAATAACCTTGTATTCGAATTAAAAGGAGAAAAAATCATGTTTAAAAGTTATTCTGTCAACAATCACCAAATGAACATTCCTGAAGACGATATCTTTTTAAAGGGAAAGAAAATTATCCATTTCCCGATTGAAAACACCCCAGAAGCAGAACATTTTGATGAACGTATTCACAAAGGAACAAAACAACCTACCGAAATTGATCAGTTGATTATCCACTGCTCTTTTGAACCGGATATTGAACGCGTTTTAAAAGAAAAAAACTATACTGGAGCCCATTATGTTATTCACAGAGACGGGACTATTTTACAATGTATTGATGAAAGTAAGCGTGCTTATCATGCTGGCGTTTCCTCTTGGGCAGAAGTACGCGGTGGTGATGACAATGTGAACGCTCATGCTATTGGTATTGAAGTAGAAAATCCCACTTTTGGCAGTACAACTGAATATTCACCAGAACAATTAGACAGCTTAATTCGCCTTTCAAAAAGTATTATCGCCCGTCACCATATCAAACCTCACAATGTTATTGGACATAGTGATGTAGCGCCAACCAGAAAAGCAGACCCTGGTGTTATGATGCCTTGGCGTAAATTAGCAGAAGCTGGTATTGGTATTTATCCAAAATATACTGAATTACCTGATTCTAATACCGAAAAAGATACTAAAAAATTATTGGAATCAATCGGCTATAAAACCGAAGATAATCTGCCTTTGGTTATTCGTTCTTTCAAACGTCATTTTATGCCCTTTGGAATCAAAGACGAACGTCCAACAGCCGCACAAATCAAAGAACGTCGTTCTAAAGAACCCAATAAATCTACACAAAAGATTCTGTCGGATATTTCATTGGATTTTATGATGGAATATGAAAAAAATACAAATTCAGAAAAGCAAAACACTGTTTTATCACGTGCTGAACATAAACGCTTACAAGTTGTGGCTCAGGCTTTTCAACAATCCAGATTAAAATCTGGCAGATAATTATCTTTATTTGCAATTTAAAAAATCCCCGGCCAAAACGGTCGGGGATTTTTTTATTATTTGTTATACAACTTTCGGGGTTGATAACTTGTGTGCAACAAGTGGTGCGACCGTTCGGATAACGGTTTGCCCAAAAATTCATCATATAACTTTTTAATATCCGGATTTTGATGTGAACACCGTTTTTGTGATTGACGATCATCCTGCATCAAACCGGCCATACGGGCTTTGCGGATTTCATCCGTTACCCCCAAAGGCTGACCACCACCACCAACACAGCCGCCGGTACAGGCCATCACCTCAATAAAGTGATATGGGGGTTCTTCGCCCTTTTGTTGAGCCTCACGAACCTTTTCCAACAACGCCTGAACATGGCCGATACCATGGGCAACGGCAATACGGACTTCTTTGCCCGCCAAGTTCAAGCTCATTTCTTTGATGCCCTTATCCAAACCCAAAATCGGTTTGACTTCCAAAGCATCGTCGGGCATTTCTTCACCCGTCACAACAGCATGAACGGTACGCAAGGCAGCCTCCATCACACCACCGGAAAAACCAAACACAGTGGCAGCACCCGTATAAGAACCCAATGGGCTGTCGGCTTGTTCATCCGGCAAATTAACAAAATCAATACCGGCCTGTTTAATCATGCGGGCCAATTCACGTGTGGTGAGGGATACATCTACATCTTGGAAACCGGACGAGAACATTTCTTCCGAACGCAGGATTTCAAATTTTTTGGCTGTACAGGGCATAATTGAAATCACACGCATATTTTTAGCCTCTACACCAATTTTATCGGCATAATATGTTTTGCTTAAAGCACCCACGATTTCATGTGGAGATTTACAAGATGAAAAATGCGGAATCATATCGCCATAGTATTTTTCCATATAATCCACCCATGCCGGACAGCAGGATGTAATCATCGGTAAAACACCTTTACCATTTACAAAACGTTCAATAAATTCTGTGCCTTCTTCCATAATGGTGACATCAGCACCAAAGTTTGTGTCAAACACAGCGTTAAAGCCCAAGCGACGCAATGCGGCATAGATTTTACCTGTTGTGATTTCCCCGGGTTTATAACCAAAGGCTTCACCGATGGCCACACGAACGGCCGGTGCAATTTGAACCACACAGTATTTATCTTTATCCTGCAACATATTCCACACATATTGTGTGTCATCACGTTCGGTTAAAGCCCCAGTCGGACAGTGAGCCGTACATTGACCGCACTTGATACAGGGGCTATTGCCCAACTTTTCATCCGCAGCCGGTGAAATATGTGTATTGATACCACGTTTTAACATGGATAAAGCCCACACGTTTTGTGTGTTTTGACAAACTTCCACACAACGACCGCACAAAATACATTTACGCGGATCCAACACAATACTTTTGGTGGAATCATCCACGGGCATTTCTTCCTTGGTGGGTGTGATATCGGCAAATTCTGTATCACGAATACCAAAGTCGGCCGATAATTTTCTCAATTCACAGGTATCGTTTTTCAAACATGTCAAACATTCGTTCGGATGTTTGCTGAGCGTCAGTTTTAAAACCGTTCTGCGTGCTTCAATAATATCGGGATCACGTGTGATAACTTCCATCCCTTCGGCAACCGGCGTGCAACACGAACGCACCATACGACCGTTTGATTTGACAATACAAATACCACAGGCGGCTGTTGGTGGTAAATCCGGATGATGACACAATGTCGGAATTTTAATTTGAACGGATTTTGCCGCATCCAAAATGGTTGTGCCGGCGGGAACTTCCACGGTTTGAGAATCAATTGTTAATTTTACCATAGTTTTATTTCCTTATCTTTTTGTGTTGATATTACAGGCATTGATTTCTTTTTCGGTTTCAACCGCATCGGGTTCATCACCGTCAATCAACAACGCATCATATTCTTCTTTAAAGAACTTCATGGTTGACAGCACGGGATTAGGGGCAGTTTGTCCCAAACCGCACAAGGAAGCCTTTTGCATGGCCTTCCCAATTTCTTTAATCTTGGCAACATCAGCCTTTGTTCCTTTACCATCTGCAATTTTGTTCATCAATTGCAACATTTGATATCCACCAATACGGCATGGTGCACACTTACCACAGGATTCATCAACCGTAAAGCCCAAGTAGAATTTGGCAATTTCAACCATACTGTCATCTTCATCCATGATAATCATACCACCAGAGCCCATCATAGAGCCGATTTTTTTCAATTCTTCATAGCATAACGGCATATGTAATTCACTGGCCGGTATCACACCACCGGAAGGACCACCCGTTTGAACGGCCTTAAAGGGCTTACCCGAGCTGGTACCACCACCAACATCATTGACCATTTCACCAACGGTTGTACCCATCGGGACTTCCACCAAGCCGGAATGTTTCACTTTACCGGTGATGGCAAACACTTTTGTCCCCTTGGATGTTTCGGTTCCCACTTCGCTGAACCATTCGGGACCGTTGACCATAATCGGTGCAATATTGGCCAATGTTTCCACATTATTGATGGCTGTCGGTTTTTCAAATAACCCTTTTTGTGTCGGGAACGGCGGACGAGGACGTGGAGTACCACGCTTACCTTCCACAGATGACATCAGAGCTGTTTCTTCACCGCACACAAAGGCCCCTGCCCCATAGCGAATATCCGCCATAAAGTTAAAGTCTGTGCCAAAAATGTTACGGCCCAAAATACCATAGCGTTTGGCTTGTTTGATCGCCAATTCCATCCGTTGAATCGCCAAAGGATATTCGGCACGAATATAAAACCAACCGGATGTTGCCCCTGTGGCATAAGCACCAATCATCATTCCTTCCAAAACGGCATGAGAACCACCACCTAAAATACAAGAATCCATATAGGCACCCGGATCACCTTCATCACCGTTACAAATCATAAACTTTTCACCATCCACCAAAGGTGATTTGGCCAGCATTTCCCACTTGACACCTGTTGGGAAGCCACCACCGCCACGGCCACGCAAACCGGACTTTTTAATCACTTCCAACACCTCTTCGGGTTTCATGGTTAAAGCCTTCATCAACCCCTGATAACCACCATTGGCAATATATTCGCCCAAATCTTCGGGATCTGAATGTCCCAATAAACGCAATACAATTTTGCGTTGCTTTTGGAAAAACGGCAAATCCAAAGACAGTTCTTGCTGCTTTAAATAATCCGAAGTATGGATTTCACCTTCTGTTTTTAAAGCCGGTGCCACATGTTCGGACACAATCAAGCGAGCCATATCTGGTGTTACATGTTGATATAATACAGGCTTTTGTCCCTTGATTTCCACACGGGCCAAAGGACCGGAAGCACACAACCCCATACAACCGGTACAAACCATACGCACATCAGCATCAATACCGGCCGCCTTTAAGGCATCCTTAAATGCATCAATCACGCTGGATGCACCGCCTGAATGACAGCTGGTGGCATTACAGGTGTAAATAGACGCTTTAAAATGGGCCACACGTTCTTTAAATTCATCACCCAATTTTAACAATGTTTCTTTTTGGGTACGTCCCAATGCTTTTAATTTTTCAATTTGTTCTTGTGACAATTCTACCATAATCTTATCTCCTTATGCTTGTTTTGTCATTGTTTCACGCCATTCGGCAATAATTTTCGGCACATCCAACGGTGTAACACGACCGTATGTTTTGCCATTGACCACCACCACAGGGGCCAAACCGCAACATCCCAAACAACGCACCACCTGAATATAAAACAAGCCGTCATCTGTTGTAATGCCGGCCTTCACACCCAATTCGGATTCAAATGCTTCAATAACGGACTGACCACCTTTAATATGACAGGCTGTACCATCACAAATGGAAATCACAACTTTACCCGGTGGATTTAATTTAAAGTGATTATAAAAGGTTAAAACAGAATAAATTTGTGCCATCGGAATTTTTAATTCTTCGGCTACCACTTCCATAGAACACCACGGCACATAACCAAATGCCCCTTGAATTTCATGCAAAGCCATGATTAAAGAACCACGTTTGCTTTTCCACTTGACCATCATTTTTTTGGTCTCTTCCTGTATTTTTGCTTTATCTTCGGACATTATATTCTCCTTTTTTTGTTTTTAAGATATTTTCGTTTTAGCACAGTTTGATATAAGAAGCAAGGACTTTCTGTATAAAAAAAAGCCCCCTTAAACCAGGGGCTTTTTTTACGATATAAAACCTATTTAATTTTCAATCTTAAAAAGTTCTTTTTGCCTTTTTGTAACAAAATAGCACCATCTTGAACATCATCCAATGTGATTTGTTGTTCAACGACGGATACTTTTTTTCCATTCACAGACAAACCGGATTGTTGAATTAAACGGCGGGCTTCACCTTTGGATGCAATAAAGCCGACAGATGTTACCAAATCCAAAATGCCGATACCGTTTTGCAAATCGGATTGATTAAATTCCTGAGTCGGAACATCATTCATATTGGTGCCTTTTTCAAACAAAGCTTTGGCGGCTTCCACCGCTTTATTGGCCTCTTCTTCACCATGCACCAATTTTGTGACTTCAAACGCCATACGCTTTTTGGCTGCCACAATATCATTTTGACACATAGCATCAATTTCAGCTGTTGGGATATCGGTAAAGGCCTTTAACAATTTCCCTGTATCAGCATCATCAGTATTATAAAAGTATTGGTAGAAAGTATATGGGACTGTTTTATCACGCGCCACCCAAAGGGTACCGGATTCTGTTTTACCCATCTTCTTCCCTTCTTTCGTCATCAAAAGCGGACATGTCAAACCGAAAGTATCTGGTCTTTCACCATTACCTTCATCATGAACATTCATCTTACGGCTGAGTTCCGTACCGGCCACGATATTGCCCCATTGATCGGAACCGCCGATTTCCAAGGTGCATCCATATTTACGATTTAAATACACAAAATCATAGGCCTGCATCAACATATAGCCCATTTCCAAGAAAGTCAAACCACCGTTGGCCAAACGGGAAGCATAGGCTTCGGATGCCAACATTTTATTGACGTTAAAATGTGTGCCGACCAAACGCATAAAATCAACATAACTATGCACATTTATCCATTCAGAGTTATCCAAAATCAAAGCAGGATTATCCCCATCTGTTTTGATAAAGCGTTTAGCCAAATTTTTAACTTCTTCCACATTGTGTGCAACCGTTTCCTTGGTCATCATTTTACGCATATCGGATTTGCCGGTCGGATCGCCCACCAAAGCAGTAGCACCCCCGATTACCAAGATACCTTTATGACCTTGACGTTGCAAAAGACGAAACATCATCAAACCAAAAAAGTGTCCAATGTGCAAGCTATCAGCCGTCGGATCAATTCCAAAATAAAAAGTTATTGGTTTATCACCGTCCATTGCTTTTTTAATTTCGGCTTCATTTGTGGCCTGATACACATAGCCACGTTCTTTTAAATAATCAAAAAAACTGTTTTGCATATTTTATTCTCCATTTTTAATGGGAATAATTTTAATCCAAAAAGCAAAAAAAATCAAGATTTTTCTGACATGAAAAGGTCCTGTCGTAAAACAGGACCTTTATTCAAAACAGACTTTGTTTATTTTTTTATTTTAATTCACTGGTACAATGTGGGCAACGAGTTGCCTTAATTGAAATTTGTGAACAACAATAAGGACAAGCCTTTTCTGTTTTCGGAGCTGGGGCCACCTCTTCGGCTTTATCAATTTTTTCACGCAAAGTATTGATGGCTTTGACCAACAAAAACACCGCAAACGCCACAATCGTAAAGCTGATTAAAGCATTCAAAAATAAACCGTAATTGATTGTCACGGCACCGGCTTTTTGGGCGGCATCCAAACTGGCATAAGGACCAGGCACAGAACCATCCATTAACTTAACATACAAATTGGTAAAATCCACTTTACCCAATAATAATCCCAACGGTGGCATCAAAATATCTTTGACCAAAGAATCAACGATTTTGCTGAAACTGGCACCGATGATAATACCGATGGCCATATCCAACACATTGCCCCGCAAAGCAAACTTTTTAAATTCAGAAATAACACTTTTAAACATTTTATTTTCCTTTCATTTTATTATAAATCAAATAAATCGGCATACTTTAATTGTAAACCAACCATCAAGTTTGTGCCCACCTTATCGGTACCTCTGGCTTGTCCACGACGATAGCTGACATAAGGGGCAAACGCCAAAGCATCCGTTAAAGCCACTTCCATTTTGGCGGTCAAATCCAAATCATATCTTAAATCTGTGGGAACAAATTCGCTGAAATGAACATAGTCTGTATATTTGGCAGAACCGGATAACTTCACACCTTCACGAATGGGGTATTCGGCACGCAAACCGATTTCCCAACCGTGTTTCATTGTTTTTTTGTCGGAATACGTAAAATCATATTCTTGCATGGCGGCCAAATATAAATCCTTTACAAATTTACCTTCAAATAATTTCAAACCTTCACGACCCGAAAAAGCCTTATAACGGGGGGAATCCTGATTAGCGGTGAATTCTGTTTGAAAAGCCAATTGAACAAACGGTCCGATATCTGCTTCTTTATAGTTCCACAATTTTAAAGCATAATCTGTGGATAACCAGATTTTGTCGGCACTTTCACTGGTTTCGTTTGGCTCGTCCACCGGTTTAATTTTTAATTTTCCATAATTCAACATTAAATTATTGGACCAAAAACTTTTATCATCGGAACGATTTAAGAACAGATCCAATTTTCCGACAATATTGTATTGGCTGTCCGCACTGTATGCCGAAATCGGTGAATCACTATATTCACGGGCGTTACCAACCGTTGTGTTGGAATAGCTGATAGATGCTTCATGCATGTCCAGTTTCCACGTGGGGGCATTTTCTTCGGCCAAAGCCAATGTTGGCAAAAAGGCCATCCCCAGCAATAAAGATTTAAAAAAAGTTTTCATGTTTTCTCCTTGCATAAATTCCTATGTAGGATAAACGAATTGATATAAAAAAGCAAGGAAAATTTTATCGGCTTTGTTTCCAAAGAAAATCAAAGTATTTGGCATAATCCTGAGTCATTTTTTCATTGTATAGTATGGCAATATGAACGGGATTTTCCATTAAAACCATTGCCACACGACCGGCATAAATAAAACAAGGCAACAATGGCTTTGTATCGTCAACCACTTTTTTTTGAAAATGATTAAAGGTCATGGCATAACTAAAATCCTTATAAGTTATAATACGCACAGGATTGTCTTTTAATGCTTTTTGCAACTTGGATAATTCTTTGCCATAAACATCCTTGACCAATTTTTCATCAATCCCACAAATCAATAATTCCTGAGAATTATCTTTTAAGGCGGCCTCTATTTTGGTAAACAAATAATGAAATGCATCTGAACCTTCATAGCATTTGATACGCAATCCGCTATTTTCCAAACGTACACCTGGGCCATCCAAAAATTGAATACCGTTTTGTTCAAAGGTTTGCACGATATCTTCCATCGTGGCATCATGGGCTTTATAAAGTCCCCGTTCAATATTATTGACAGCCGGCAAAGAATAGCCAGACTTTTTTGCCAAATCCGCCTGACTCCACCCCAATAAAGCACGGGCCGCTTTTAACTGATCCACTGTAATATCCAACTTTTTATTACCCAAAGTACGGGTTAGCGAGATATTTTTATAATACAACCGTTCCACAATTTTGCGAAAAATATGTGCCATTTGGCCTCCTGTTTGTCATTAAGATTAGCGTATTTTTTATTAAAAGAAAAGTTTTTTATGAAAAATATGAAAAAAATCTTGCGTTTTTTTAAAAAGTGAGGTATAATAGAAAAGTATTCAGCGCCCGTAGCTCAATTGGATAGAGCATCTGACTACGGATCAGAAGGTTGTAAGTTCGAATCCTGCCGGGCGCGCCATAAAAAAACAGACCACTTTAATGTGGTCTTTTTTTGTATGTTGTTCTGTGTCGAACATGTAAAAAAACAAATCCCCCATTTCGGGGGACTTGCATCAGCGATCGCCTTTTTGAGAAGATTTCTTTGCGGTGTCCATACAAATTTTACGGGCACGTTTTACCTCTTCTAAATCATAACCGCAGACCTTTGCCAATTCCATACCATATTTCCAATATGTGAACAACATAATACCCACTTTTTTATGATCCAGATTGCCATCACCATAAACCTGGTCGTAAAAATTATTTGCACGGACAAACATTTTCGGATCAAAATCCTGACCTGTTGTTTTTATTTCGGCCTGAATAAATTTCCCCAAATATTCGGCATATGCAGCTTCTTTAGGATTTTTCTTTTTTTCATGTTCCCAAGCTTTTTGAAATCCGGTTACATCCAAAGAATCATTTTTCATAACCTGTTCCATTTTTGCACCGTGATTGACAACCGCTGCTTGGGCCGAAAGTTCAGCTTCTTCTTCACTCATATCCGGTGTAACATAAAAATCAATATCCAACACAGATGATTTAACTTTCATATTTCTGGCCTTGGAATAACGCCAAACTTTATATACCTTTTGGGAAGCATTATCGTTATCGCCGTTGTATTCACCAACCGGTAAATCAGATTTAAAAACCTTATGAACGGCTTTCCAATAAGGTATAATAAACTGTTTCAAACGATAATCTTCCAACCATCCGTCTTTCGGTGCGGGAACTTTAACCAGCGGATCCAGAAATTCGGCTTCACTCAGTTGACCGCATCCTGTCAGAGCAAATCGAAATTCTTCTTGCGATATTTTTTTATTCAAAACGACATGCCCGATATTCACAGCCATTTGCTTTTCATCTTTTGAAATCGGTTTTTTAATGTGATTTGAAAATTCCTTTTCTAAGTTCATATTCATTGCTCACTCCTTTTTTATAAACACAATCACAATTGATTGCGTCTAAAAATATCATATAAAAAGATGAATAACGAACAAAATATAAAAAATTTAGATGCCATTATATATTTTATATACTTTTATTTATAAAATTATGTAAAAGATATAACAAAAACACGCCCCGATAAAACGGGACGTTTTTCTTTATGGTTGGGCAGGATGCACAATTTGCGAGCCAGTTATTTTATTGACACAACCTTTTACATTATATAGAATAAACAGAAAAAGGATATATATTTCATAAGAAAAATATTTTTTTTATCTTGTTTTTTCATCGCGATTATGGTATTAGATAATATATCTGATTTTTTTAAAAAAGGATTAATCAAATGTTTTCATTATTTATTGGGCTTACATGTCTACTTCTTTTTGTTGAGTTTATAACCTCCCCAACTATTTTTAAATGCGACCGATTGAGGAATGAATGTGTTCGATTACATAAGCACTTTTGGCAGTCGGCTTATAAAGAAGAAAAGTTGTGCAGCATACACGATATTAAAGATGTTCGTGTCGCACGTCACGCAAACGGTAATTCTACGATGTATTCTGTTGTACTCGAATTAAATAATGGAGATTCGCTTACAATTTTTAATTCTTCATCTTCTTCAAGATTGAAACACGAAAACCAAGCTCAATTAATCAAAGATTTTTTACAATATAAAACAAGTGAAGTTGTTATAAAAGATTTGAGTATGCTTTTCCTCTTTATACTTGCTTTCTTTGGCGTGATATTCTCAATTGTAGGGCTAACTGAATTAGACCTTTTGTCCCAGATTTTTTAGTTCAAGACCCGTTTAGCCTTAAAAATGAAGAAGAAAAGCTATATTGTGTCTAAATTAATAAACGGACATATTAAACATTCGCACATTTTTGAAGTGAATTTCTGGGATGGTGATTTGAGGCGCCAAAAAGATTAGTATTGTTTTTACAAGAAAATTACTAAATATTGGATGTAAAAAACGAATTATAATTAATATTCTATTGTTGCTATTTTATTTTTAATATTATTCGAATTTTGCCAACCTTTAGCTGCACGATTAACTCTGTCGTTATATTCTTTACGATCTTTGTTTGGTTTTGCAACCCGTCCGCATATTACCGATTTTTTTGATTTAACTATCTCAGGAATTTCCCACGCTTTATTATCTAATTTGTAACGTGCCAAATCAGCAAACAATCTGGCTTCCATATAATCACCAAAAGTTGAGTTGCGAACTTCTGGACAACTAGAAAAGCGATTTAACAATTTAGTAAACTGTTCTTGATGTTCCGGCAAAACATATCCCTGACCTTTTAGTAATTTTTCAAAAGTTTCTTTAACTATAGGGTTTTTCCAGCCTCCACCAAACAAAATCATTTTATTAGGTATTTTTATATCATTGGGTATTAAACTCAAAGCTTGTACAGCGATATAAGCTGCAAAATATTCAAAAGTACGAACAACATCTTCAAACTTGAATTTTTTCTGATTAATATATTGGAAAATTTGTCCCTTGTAATAATAAGCGGGATCACCAGATTTTGGTAAAGGAGTTTCATAATATTTGCGACCAAAATTAAATAGTTCTTGCAGTAAAGCTTTATTTAATATTCCTTTTTTGCCGAACGTTCCATCTCTATCAAAAGATTCATCGGTATGATCTCGAATATAATTATCAGTATATTCATTAAAAGGTCCCGCATCTGCGCCTATTAATGCAGAGCCATCAACTACCAAAGCAAAGTTTGATGTGTTACCACCATTATAATAACAACCATCTCCCTCTGTTGCCGAAATATGAGCATTATGGGGTGGAACAAGCGGTGCGCCATCAAAGCCGGCCATCAATGGATCTGAACGAAAATCATAGACAACTGTTATATCTGTTAAATCGGCCAACATTTGTCCTGAACCGATTTGCAAAGTATACGGTGTACTTTTGTCTATGCGAGCTTTTGATGGCGGATTATGGTCTAGTGTTTTGCCATGAAATCCTATTGCATCAATATTGTTTTTATCAATATCGTATTTTTCACACATTTCATTAATACATTCTGCAATTTGGCGGATATATTCATCATGGACAGAAGTAAATTCAGGAAGAGTTTCTATCTCTGCGGATGTTTTATTAAAGACCTTTGCACGCAAACTTTCAACTTTATTTTGCATATCTTTAGAATAAGGTTTTGTGTATGTACAAATGTCTCGCATTATATCACCGTCAAATTCTGTTAAAACCAAATCTATTGCATCCATAGAATTGCCGGTCATATTGCCAATGATACGATATTTTGTCATTTTTCTATCCGTAAATAACTATTATTGATGTACGGATATGGTAGCATGTGTGTGTTTTTTTAGCAAGAAAAAAATAAAGAAATAGAGCATAAAAGTTTTAAAGAAAAACAATCCATCAAGAGATATTTATCTTTGAGCCAGTATAACAAATTGTAAAATAAAGACTGTGCAAATAAAAAGTTGCCAGTGGCAAGTTTTTATGCGTAAAGCAATGAAACACAATGAATTCAAGTGGCAACGCAGAATGAATTGATGTTGGAATTGGTCGCTATTTCTGACGACTTGTGTTTTTTGGTTGCGGGGGGTGGGATTTATTCGCTACGCTCACCCTTCGGGCTGTTTCGCATTGCTCAACATTGCCTTCATTTCATTTCGGCCGAACCAGTGGTTCATCCACCTCACCCCATATATAAATCAAAAAGGCCAACCATTCGGTTGACCTTTTTCCTTTATGGTTGCGGGGATGGGACAAGACACGTGCATTAAAATAACACACTGAATTATTTGAAGAATTTAAAATATTTTCAAACATGAATCTTTCCCACTGTTCCGCTGTACTGTACCATTTCATTATGTCATTTTTTGTTTCAAAAGTCAAGCTTTTAAAATCATTTTCCACAGAAAAATACCCTTGTCAAAATTTTCAAATTGATAAAGCTGTGAGAGGGGCAAAAATGTATCAGGGACTGGGTGGATAAAAAATCATTTTTTTAAGATGTTTACCATTACCGCAGAACCATAAAACCACCCTGTGCTAAGAAAGCAAAAGGTCAAAAATTTAACTTTGATTTTAGATTAAATTCCGTTGAGATTACAAATACTTTAGCAATCGTTTTGTTATCATGGCTTGACCTTGTTCATACAGGTCATCTAAATAGCGGAGCTTGTACAATCCATCATTGATTTGTGATAAGTTTAGGACAAGATTATGGATGGCATCAATGGAAGGATGGCGACCTTCGCATAGTATCATCCCAAAGTAATACCGATTTTTGCCCAAGAACTGTTCACTAAATTCATATTGGCTTTTGATATAGCCAAGTTTCATTAAAATCTGACAACACCTTTTCAGGAATCGCAAATCATCTTTTGAAATGTTCTCATCTGGTTCAATCTCACCCAAATTTTCAGCAGGGGGAACCAGCTCTTTGGCTTCATCCAAGGATTTTTGTATATTGCATAAATCTTTTTTAATTGTTTCTAGTCCAAATATCATTTTCCTTTCCTAATTTTGCCTAAGAATGTTTTGAATTTCGCCACTTCTTTATCAATGTCCCCAGTTCTGGGTTGGGGTCTCACTCCCACGCGTGCTGCATGGTCTCTCATCTGAACAAATGACAGTCCTTTAATCACAACAATTTTCTGCCGATTTTTGCTCCAGCCATACGCGTCAATTTTGACATCATATCTATCGCGGGCTTTTATCGCAAAAATGTAAATGGTATCACCATCTTGGCGGATTTTCCACTTAGAGCCATTTGTCCAAAGGGTTATCAGTTCCCCCAGTTCAAAGGGGATATGTCTTCCCACATAAATGCCACTCTTTTTTATTAGAATGGTCCAAATTTCGGGACATGTCCGCATGAGTTCGTCCCTTTCCTTAATCAATAAATCCAAGTTCTTAAAAAGTTTTTGTAATTGTTCCATATTTCCTCCAATTCCGCACTAACCTCGCAATTTATCAAAAGCATTTGATATTGCTCGCTAAGTGCTCATTGATAATTTTGTAAAAACAATCAGAGCATTGATTGTTTTTCCTTCATTATTTATCCCTTGATTCCAATTATGAATCAAAAACTTCCCTGTATAAACGCAGGACTTTGGCGTATTCCGCCTTTCTAAATATTTCTGATTGTTTTGGTGTTAAATGGAAATTATGGCGTTTCATAGCATTCAAAACATAGAGTGCGGTTTCACTCTTAACCCTGTCCAACAATCGCAACAGGTATTCAAAATCTCGTGTTTTCTTAAGGTGTAGGTCATAGTATTTGTATTTGAAAAGAAGTTTCAGCATCTTGTCCCAGTTTGGCTCACAGAACTGAAATACCCAACCGAGTGGGTGATTGTTAAAGCTCTTTTGAATATCCGCCCCCTTTAATAAAATCTCCACCATCTCCATATCAGGATGGAATGTTGCAAATTGGCAGAGGGGTGTATTTTCTGCCCGACAATCTGGCTGACCTAATATTGCTTCCTTAATTTGTTCCTTGTTCATAATGTTTCCTTTCGTTATGCCGATCTGATCAGCATAATTTTTTGTTTTCGTCAAGATCGTTTGAAAAGAAAATTTGGAAATGTTAAATTACATACATTATTTAACATTATCTTCATAAGCCCTATAAAATCAACATTGTTAAAAATGCTCTAAAACAGCATCATTACAAAATGTTTAACTTTATGCATAAAAATCACTTTTTTAACATTTTTTATAAAAACGATCTTGACCTTCTTTTCAAAATGTGTTGATCAGATCAGCGTAATTAAAAAGTTCAATTTTTACTGAAAGGATAAAAATGGTAAATCAAGTTTTTATAGATGACAAAAAAATTAAAGATATTTTGACCTACATTCAGGGGATAAGACATGCCCCCATGATTCGGATGATGTTCCTTTGCTCGCTCAATGGCATGAGGTCCATCAATTTTGCTTATCTTCAAATTGAGGATGTTTATACCCCCGACCTAAAGGTTAAGGATGTCATTTGCCTGGATAAGGATAAAAATAAAGGCAAGTTCGGATGTTCTTATTATCTTAATACCCAGATGAAGAAAGAGTTTAAGGAATATCTTTCCTACCTAAAGACCAAAAATGAAGAGATTTCCCCAGAAATGTATCTATTTACCTCACAAAAGTTAGGAAAACCGTTCAATCGGGTGTCAATTTCAAGAATGTTCGCCAATATCTATAAAAAGTTTGCGATTGAAGGAGCATCACATTTGGGCAGGCATTTGTTCGTGAGTCGGTTGATAAATGCTGGCACCAATATCTGTTTGGTTCAAAAACTCGCCAACCATCGCAACATAAGCACAACACAAAGATACTTTAACTATAACGAAACAATGCTCTCTAATGCTGTGGAAAATGTGGTGGTTTAGAACTTACACAATATAGCTAGAACAATTTTCCGTTCCTTTTTCTCTGGATAGCGAACATGCACACATTGCCCCATGGGGATTATCTCTAGCTTTGACTTCTTTCAAGTACTCACGCAAGGTATCTATATCCGCATCTTCAGATCTGAACACCTCCCATGCAAGATCAGCGGGGGTAATAAATTGCTCGTCCTCTACATTGATATCCGCCCCAAGTTCAACCAATTTTTTGATAACATCCAAATTGTTCTTCGTTGCAAAGGCATAGTAAATAGCACTCCGACCATTTCTGGCACGGGCGTTAATTTTTGCCCCTGATTTTACCAAAAGTTCTAGTGTTTTCATATTAGCATTATCAAAACTTGCCCACATAATTGGTGTCATATAGTTTTCATCACGGGCATTCACATCCGCCCCCAGTTCAATTAAATATTTAATGATTTCTGGAGGTGCATTATATCTGGCAGCATTTAATAACAAAGTATTTTTTAAATCTTGTGAATCAGCCTTAATGGTTTCATAATTTTCTGGAACACACCATGCACCAACACTTAAACCATCATGTCCATAAACACAGTCCATACTCATACTTGTTGTACCCAAATAAACAATTCCTCCTTCCTTTGGTTTTGGCTGTTCAATGTTAAAGAAAGTAGTTTCTTTGGTAACAGATACATTTTGAATATCTCGTTTTAATTTATCCAATGTTAAATTTTTCCAGTATTTTGATATAAGTTTATCCTTAGTATTGTGAGGGGTTATCCATGCATAACCTTTTTTAGATTCTTTCGCCCCTTTCTTTACCAAGATATCCACAATAGATTGTTTTGGTTCCTTATTGGCAGGATATGTCTCCCATCCTGCTTTTTTTGCTAAATCCAATACAGTAATACCATCATTATCTGTCGCATAAACATCCGCTCCCAATTCTATCATTTTTATAATATTGGCAGCATTTTCATGATGGCTTCTGTCAATTACGTTCATAAGCATTGTACGACCATACTTATCTTTTGCATCAGCATTTGCACCTTTTTTCATGAGCATTTCTATAAGTTGAGAACTATCATCCCTATAATCATGCACATGATACAATACATTCCGACCATCAGAATCTTGTTTGTTTATATCCGCTCCAGAGTTCAAAAGAAGTGAAACCATTTCTTTGACAATATCTGGGGAATCATATAATCCGACAGCGGTCATAAGAGGTGTTTTATCTCCCGATAAATCATTCACATCTGCTCCATATTGGATAAGCAATTTCATTGTTTCAATTTCCTTTTTAGAAATTGCTATTTTCAAAGGAGAAGTAACATAAGAGGTTATAATCATATCATGAATAGTTCTAGATTCCGATACATTCGGTTTTGTCCCTGCTTTTAGCAATAGGGTTAGGATTTCTAAGTTTGTCGTCTTTTCATTATTCCAAGCATGACCTTTACCCAATACATAAAACAGTGGATTATCACTTTCTAAATCCAGGTTATTTTTCAATAACTCTTCAACCGCTGTCACATTATCTTGTCCAATTGCTATGATCAAAGGTGTTCCATTGCATTTTTGAGGATCTAAATCTCTTTCATGAGTACATAAAGTATTTGGATTTGCACCTGTTGCAATTTGTTTCCTTATATTTTCAACGGTTAATTCCTGACTGAAATCCCATGGTAATATGCCGCCTTTTGCCCCATTTTGACGCAATATTGCAATCATTTTTTCTGGATTTTCACTATATTGTTTTGCATAAATGAGTGGGGTTGCATTTCCTACTCCCAAGGCATTAACATCTTCACCATTTTTTATGAGTGTTTGCACGTCCTCTTCTGTCGCTATCTTCCAAAATGCAGGAGCTAAGAAGATTCCCTTGGCTCCATATTTTTGTAAAATAGGAATGTATTTAGTGTTATTACCAACTTTATAACGCCAATCAGATGGTGTTAATTCTGGTTTAGCTCCAGCTTCCAATAATTTTGTTATAACTTCCGTATGGTCGCTATATTCTGTTAATGCTTTTTGTAGTGCTGTAGAGCCTTCACTATCACTATAATAATGTTTCCCCTTCATATTGACATCTGCACCATTTTGAATTAACTTTTCAACAACTTCCACACATCCACTTCCTGCGGCAGATGCAAGTGGTGATACACCATTTCCTTCACACTGATTAATATCTACTCCCTTATTTAAAAATCGTTGTACTGTATTCCAATTGCAAGAACCTGCAGCATTTACCAACCCCCAAATATTTGCTTCTGCATAATTGCCATCTAATAAGATACCTACAACTTCATCTTGTTTTGCATAAATTGCTGTTGAAATAGCATTTTCAGCAGGAGCTCCTGCCTTTAATAGTATTTTTACATTCTCAATGTAATTTTTTCGTGATATATCAACATTGTCTACATATTCTTCCTGCGGAACAGCATAGATAGCAGTTTCTAATGGATTATACCGCCATTCTTCTTCTTTTTTCAAAACTGCACCTTTTTTTATCAATGCTTGTATAATCTCAGGTTTGGCATTGACAGTCAAAGCCAGTTCTAATGGGCTTAACCTTGTACTTGAATCTACTTTATTGATATCTTCACCTTTCTGAATATTCCTTAAAACCTCATTCAAGTGTAATTTATATCTATTAAAACGCTCTTTTCCCCATAAAGATGTTAAGTCATCAGAATCTTTTGTTTCAATCACTTCACCACGAATTGGAAAATCCACAGCAGGGGGAAGATTTTGCTTGGATTTATCCTCTGGAGCATTTGTTTTTAAATAGCATTTTCCATCAGCCATGACACGTAAATCACCACATTTTTTACAATTTTCTTCTGTGGTTATAATGGGTTGAAAACCTTCACAGTGATATTTTGCTCCATTAACTTCAATAAAAGGAATCTCAGTTGTTTTATAAACACAGATTCCTTCTTGTAAAATATCATGATATTCTTTTTTGTGGGTCATATCATGGATAACCCCTTCTGAATGAAGTGGATCGCCATAATAGAAAATACGATTAGGACACTTACTACATTCACTTTTACTGGTTCGGATGGTTTCATCTTCTTTATCTACATCATTCTCTCTATCTTGAACAAACACTACATGATTACAGCTTAAACACTCTTCTATATAAGCAGAATCACCATGTGTTCCGAGAACAGGAGAATGATAAGGGCACTGCTTTAATTTATAGGTGTCATTTTTCTCATTTCTTTCCCAATACTTTGAACATAACTCAAAAGGTGGTTCACCTTCTTGATGGAAAAAAGAAGTAAAGTCAAAAGTACAAGATTTACATGCCTGTAATTTATCACTTTTTTCTCTTGCTCTTCCTGGACATCTGATACAATCTTCATAGGTTGTGTACATAAATTCCCCTTCCTTTTTACAAGGTGTACATCCAACCTGTTTACCCGCATAGTTATATTCCATATACCATCCGTCTTTTTTATGGCATTCTTCTAACGCTTCTTGTTCTGTTTTTGCATTGACAGAATTGATTTGAAATAAGAGAAAAGAAAAACAAATAAAAAATGGCAATTTTTTCATAATAACCCCTCTTACTTTAGATATTTTTTCAATATATTACGCATATACTCACTTTTGGCTTTCTGTACTGCATTCATTCCTTTGTTATTTTTGTGCAAAGGATCCG
Organism: Alphaproteobacteria bacterium; assembly: GCA_045611705.1. Classification (GTDB taxonomy): domain Bacteria; phylum Pseudomonadota; class Alphaproteobacteria; order CAAHEQ01; family UBA3637; genus UBA3637. The sequence continues at coordinate 130,910 of JAZKXR010000006.1, forward strand.
CACCTGCTTTTAAAAGTAATTCTGCATCTTTAAGGCTATCATCTTGGATTGCCCATAGTAATGCTGTTTTTCCTTCATTATTTGCAGCATTTACATTTGCTCCATTTTTCAATAAAATACTTATTGTTGAACTATGCCCTCCATTCCTTAAACACCATATGAGAGGAGTATTCCCACTATCATCAGCGGCATTCACATCTGCCCCCATTTTAATCATTTGTTCTAATATTTTATCAACATCTGGAGTTGTCCAATTATGGTGCTGTGCCACAAACATTAAAGGAGTCATACCTGTTTCTGTTTCTCGCATATTAATATCATTTCCTGATTTTATAAAATTATTGATTTTATCCATTTCTAATTTATTCATCAGATTTGAAACATATTTGATAAGAGTTTCTCTTTCCTTTTCTTTCCAATCAGATATATCTCTATTCTTTAAAACACACAAATTATTCTCCATTGTTCGCCATTCGCTACATTTAGCACAGTTTTCTGCTGTTGTCTGAATGGGTTGATATCCCCTACAATGATATTTTTTCCCATTAACCTTAATAAAAGGAGTTTCCATTTTTGATAATAGGCATACGCCCTCTTTGGGCGTATTTTTAAATTTAAGTTTGGATATATTTTCATGTTCTGGTTCACCTTGATAGAAAACATCCCCGTAATAAAAGGTTCTTTCGGGACATTTATTACAATCTTCTTCGGTCGTTCTGATGACCGATAGTATTCTGCCCATGTAATCTCGTATTAAATAGTTACATTTAAAACATTCTGAATTTGCATAATCGTTACCTTTTCCCCAAATAGGAGCTTCCTTAGGACAACTTTTAGGCTTATACCACCCCGTTTCTTCGTCTGGTATCCAATCTGGACAAAGGTCCTTATATGTTCCATCGTCCCAAGAGGCAAGAAGTCCAAAATCATCACATGAAGCACATTGTACAAGAGGCTTAGAATTTTTAACGGGAACATGATTTGGACATTTAAGACAATCTTCCCTTGTGGTTATACCTTTCATATCATGACAAGGACGACATTCCTTAGGTTGGTTAGAATAATCAAATTCCATATACCATCCCTCTTTTTGTTTACAATCTTTAATTTTCTGATAGGTTTTAAAATACTTTTCATCTGTGGAAATATTTCTTGATGCTAGCAAATCCATAATGGGCATATTTAACCCTTTTTCATATGCAACCATAAATGCATCTTTTCCATCCATATTTTTAATGGATGGATCTGCTCCATTATCCAGATAAAATTTTATAACTTTTGGATTATAATTTTTTCTTACAGCCTCTATTAAAACAGTATCACCTTTTTTGTTTTGGATATTAACATCTATACCTTCTTGAATGAGTGATTTAGCTTTTTCTAAATCTTCTCCAGCATAAAAGAGAAGAGTATTACCTTTATCATCCACCTCGTTAAAATCTAATTTTAAATCCAGTATTGCACCTTTGCTTTGTGCTATAAGGCAGAAACTTGATATCAGTAAAATAATATATTTTTTCATATAACTCCCCACATTACTGATATATCTACCATAAAATATTATTTCTTTCAAGACTTATTTGTAAAATTAATTTAAGGATAATAATAGTAGCAATCATTTAAATGTCTCAACCAAGCCAAGATTAGCAATATCACTAATGTCCACACAACCACAATGTGCAGATTTTTGAAGAAAGTGGATGTAAAAATAATATTTAACTATGCTATTCCCAGCATTTTTTCCAATTCTGCCAGGCGGGTAATTTTGGCTTGATAATCAGGAATAAACTCTTTTTCCAATTGTTCATTGAGATTGTTAAAATTCTGCTCCAATGTCGCACATTTTTGTTTCAAAAGATTATTTTCTGCCTGTAATTCATCCACCCATTTTGTCAGGCGTTCATATTCATCTTTATAGGTATCTCGTTCCTTTTTTAAGCCACCTCTATCCAAGTCCGACATATTGCACCCCGCCATTGGCAAATACTCTTTTCCAGAAAGGGATAAGGTTCTCATATGTTTTCCATCCGTGCCACGGACTAAATACCCTTTACGGATAAGTCCGTTAATAAGCACCTTTGTTGAACTTGGTTTGATGCCAATATATGTCGCAATATGCTGATTGGAAGCAAAGAAAACAACTTTATTGTTGGTTTTGAACTTGATATAATCCAATATCATGCGTTCTGAGGGGGATAATTCATTTTGTATCATACTAACTCCTATTTTTAATCACAAAGGTATTTATGGCAGGAGAAAATGACTTTTTGATTTGAACAAAAAAAGAGGCGGAAATAAATATTTCCACTTTTGAAGGGGGGGGAACAAATATTTCCACTTTACCCCCATTTGGCAATGAATATTTCCACTAAAGGAAATGAATATTCTCACTGGTGGAAATAAATCTTTCCACTATCGGAAATGAATATTTCCACCCCATTTTTCAAACCCCTTGTAAAATAAGGGCTAAAGGGCTATTTTCCGTTCATATAATAGTATTATATAATAGAAAATAAAATAGAACTATTATAATAGACCCGTTTCCACTCAAATTATAATAGAAACTCCATAGGTTGGTTATACATATCTAAATTAAATAGTCCAAGTTGGGGGAGTCATTTTTGTTCGGATGTGTTTTTATCCCCTGAGGAAATATAAATATTCATGCAGGGACTAACACCTGTTTTTGAATCACATAAAAACACCCCGTCATGTCTGAACGGGGTTCTTTATTTGGCAAATCTTTACCAGTACTTCTTTAGTTCCTCATTGATGAACACATCCATGTAAGGGGTCTTGTTAAACCAACTATACGCAAAGGCATTACGACCATATTTGTCGGTATGATGCACATCTGCTCCTTGTTTTAAGAGGTATTTAATCAGCTCTATATCTGTGGTAAATGCACAGGCAAGTTCCAACAGTGTTCCTCCTTCCTTGCCAATCTCGGTGTTGATATCAGGGAGCATAGTGAGCAATTTCTTTACCCCCTCCAGTGTATCAATGTGGCATACTTCATTATTATCCATTGTCTGCCCCCTTAGTTTCCAACTCATCCATAATCTTCAAAAACTCATTAATTTGGGCGACATTGTTTTTCTTAGCTTCGTCATAAATCAAGAGTATTGCCTGTAATGCAGGTCTTAATTGTTCGTCAGGAACATATTTTACTACATCCCTGATACCTTCTATAATTCGCTCTCGTATCATTTCAAACTCCTTTAATTTTCATTAAAGGTATTTATGGATTTTTGATTCAAAAATGGAATCGGGTAAACTTACCGATAAATGTATGAGGACTTAAATTTTTGTTCCAAAGTCTTCATTTCTTTGGATAAAGAGTAGGAAATTTTGGAGAGTTCGCCAAAGAGTACTTTTGTTGATAAATGACGTCCATAGACAGCTTGTCCCACACCTTTATTTGTCCATCCACCTAAAGCATTTTGGTGTTCCGTATGTAAACGTTTTTCTATGGCTTTACATTCAAAAGTGTGGCGAAATGAATGGAAAACTTTATCGGGAGCTGTAATCCCCACTTTGTCCAAATATCTGGCAAACCACCGTTGAACACTGTCTGCATATCCATTTCGCTTGTGTTTTTTCAGAGTATTAAAAAGTTTCTTTTGTTTATTTGTTTTTTGAAAATGCACGTAATCTAAAAAGCCCAGTTGTAATAGTTGCGGATGAATGGGAATAATCCGCTTGGAAGGTTCTGTTTTGACTGATTTATCATCCGAATCTTCATTGATACTCAAACAGGAAATGCCTTTGTCTTTAATAATATCCATTGTATCCAGTTGGCAAATTTCATTGATTCTGCACCCATGGTAAAGAGCAATTAAAGGTATCCAAAACTTAGGCATATTATCCCGCAGGGTTGGAACTGGATATGTTTCTGGATTAAAAATCGCATGCAATTCAGGGTTAGTAAAATGACTCCGATGTTGTTTCACAATTTTGACGGGTAATTCCACAACCTCATTAAAAGAGTTTTTAATAATCTGCTCTTTCACCGCATATCGCATGAATTCCTTAAAAGTAATCAAGTGGTTTTTAACGGTCGTTCGTGTCAGGGTTTTGTCAGGATTCTGTACTAAAATCTGGGACATTTTTTTGCCCTGTTTTAAAGGTTCATGCCAACGTTTGGGCACCATGTAAATTGTTTCACATAGTCTGCGACAATCTTGTTCGGTAATATCTTCCAAATTTTCTTTTTTCATCAAAAGAAATACCAGCTCCAAACTTTTCTTGTTAGCATCCAAGGTGCGTTCATCAACATCCCTTAAATTGCGTTTGTTTTTCACGAAACGTTTAAAAAGTTTTGTCCATGGTGTTTTTGTAAAATATTTGTTCAACCGCTCGGCAGATTTCTTTTCATCATATGTCCTGAGTAATGATTTTACTTTAGGATTACTGGGGCTGTAAGAAGTATCTTCTTTAATAGCGTTAATACTTTTTTGAGTATAGTTTTCCAAAGAATTTAAATGTTTTGACAGGGCATGAAACCATTCGTATGTATTTTCATCTTGATGATCAATTTTAAATTGGGCGGATTGGTCCTGTAATTTTGTGTAAATGGTTCTTAAAGTGACGTTTCCCTTTTGCTTTTTAACCAAACTTTCCAAATACGCCATTATCAAAGACAACATCTTATTTTGAATTTGTTGTGGATTCTTTTTTATATCTGTGGCATCATAAAGTTTAATGTCATCAAAGGTCTTTGTCCCTGCCACAAATTCATCCCCATTTTCTTCCAAAAAGAATTGAATCTGTTCCAACCTGTGGAGTAAAATTCTGTCCACATCGGTTGCATCCAAGATAACATCATTTTGAAATAATTTCATACAGATACTTTCAAATACATCCAAAAATAATTGAACTTTTGCAATCTCCCGTTTCCAGCGGATGAGGGCAATTGCTCGTTCTGAAGTGCCTAAATTATAACATATTTCCTTACATTTTGCAAGTATCCACAGGCGTTTTGGGACAGCCATTCTGAAATAGTAGTGATGCCTTTTAAAGGTTAAGCAGGGATAGTGTTGATGCATTATGCCCCCTTTCTCCATAAGGTCAAAAAAACAAAAAGGATAAAAGAGTTGATGGGATTCATTGACCAGAAGTACAAATGTCTTTTAGGTACTCCAAAGCCAAAAGGAATAAAGTGGCATAAAATGAACAAAAACCAAAGGGATAAAAAAACGAGTCGTTTGGGTGGGTTTAAAAACCACTGTATACAGCCACTGTTCCAGCCGAACGGAACACAAAAAATTGAAAAATAAGAACGAAAAAAGTCCTTGAAAATCAAGGACTTATACTTTTGTTGGTTGCGGGGGTGGGATTTGAACCTCACGACCTCCAGGTTATGAGCCATAAGTTTTCAAGTTTTATAAAGTTTTTTAAAATTTAATTTTATTTAATAAAAACATTGACTTATTTGAAATAAATGTTTAAAATAGTTTTATGAAAATTTATCAAATTTGATTAAAAATGTAGCCCCAATGTAGCCCTGGTGTAGCCCGGAATTTAAAAAAAAGGAATAAAAATGAATGAAAATTTTACAGTAGTGTATTTAAATTCTCTCCCAAAAGCAGATAAGGGAAAAAGATATATTGTACATGACAAAAAAATACCACAATTGTCTATCCGTGTAACGGATACGGGAACAAAATCTTTTTTAATTCAAAAAAGACAAGGATCGAGTATTTTAAAGATAACCTTGGGGAAGTTCCCCCAAATGACGATAGATCAGGCACGTAAGAAATGTTTGGAACAATTAAGTTCTTTAGCATCTGGAAAAAATCCTAATGTAGAGAAGAGAAATTTACGAAAAGAAATTACTTTGGGGAATTTATTCAAAATTTATATGGATAGGTATTCTAAAACAAAGAAAATTTCCTGGAAATATGATGAAGTTGAGATCCCAAAATTTTTGAGCAAGTGGTTTGGTCGAAAAATATCTGATATTTCTAAGACAAATGTATTAAAATTACATGAAGAAATTACCCGTAATAATGGAAGTTATCAGGCCAATCGTCTTTTAGAAAGATTGAAAAGTATGTATAATCGTGCAATTGAATGGGGGTGGGATGGTATAAATCCATGTAATGGAATAAAGAAAAATAGGGAATACAAGAGGGATCGATTTGTTAAGCCAAAAGAATTCCCAAGTTTTTTTGAAGCACTTCAATCTGAGGAGAGTGCGGTAGCTAGAAATTACATTTGGCTTTCGTTATTGACGGGTGCTAGAAAATCAAATGTGCTTGCAATGCGCTGGGAAGATATCGATTTTGAGCTAAAAGTGTGGAAAATTCCACAAACAAAAAATGGAGATCCATTAAATGTACCCTTAACAGAAGAAGCAATAACTATTCTTAAATCAATTGAACGAGTAAGTGAATGGGTGTTTCCAAGTCCCAAAGATATTAATAAACACTTTGTGGATCCTAAAAAGGCCTGGCATAGAATACTAAAAAAAGCCGGAATAAATGATTTACGTATTCATGATATAAGAAGGACACTAGCTAGTTATCAAGCTATAGCTGGAGCTCCATTGAATATTATTGGGAAATCTTTAGGGCATAAAACATCTGCTGCTACAGAAATATATGCTCGATTGACCACAGATCCTGTGAGAAGTAGTATGGAAAAAGCTACACAGATGATGTTAAGTTATGACAAAAAGGAGAAAGAATGAAAATAACAAATAAAAAGTTGCGGCATACAACCTTCAAAATATTAGATGAGTTATTTTTGGATAGTGATGAGAGGTCATTATATGATCTCTTTCCTGGTCCACAAGATTTTAAAGTTTTTATGGACATGTTCATACGTTTAACAGAAATTACTACTTCTTTGCTTTCCATTAATAATCTACCATGTGAAGCTAAAGATGTATTATCTTTGTGGAAAAAAGAACAGAAATATGACAATCCTGATTTGTCATATGTACAAGATATGGTATCAGAGGTATTGGATTTTCCAAAAGGAGATGTTTTAGATTGGTGTGGTTTATATATGTTTTTCTTAAATGTTTACCCCGTTATTCTAAGATATAGTAAGCATATGATAGGTTTTGATTCTTCCGAACTTATAAGAGAATATGCCCATGCGAGAGCAAAAAGAAGTGTTGATGAAAAAAATAAAGATTTTTTAGAACTACGTAAATGGGTATATGATGATTTCGAAAAAGTAATGCAAAAAAGGAAAAAAATAACACCTTACTACTATGCAAAAAATCATTGGTTGGATGTTCAAGAATATGCTAATAATCATAATCTTAAATGGATGCAAGACAATGGAGATCATGATTATCAGAGATCAGTATTGAATATGTTTTATAATAATAAAGATTGGATGAAACAATACGAAAATAAAAAGATTACACTTTCTAGAAAAGGAAATACTTAACTAGTTAGTGAATTATTCCCGAAGCCTTTTTTTGATATATTCCCCCCTGTCCGCTACTTGTGCCCGTGGACTGGGTGATTAATTTTTAAGAAAAAGGATAAAAAATGAACCAAAAATATATAACTCCTAAAGAACTTGCTAGTTATTTGGGAATTACAGTACAAACTTTAGCCATTTGGCGTACAAATAAAACATACCCCCTACCTTATACAAAAGTTGGAGGACGTATTCGCTACAAAGCGGAAGATGTACAACAGTGGCTTGATTCTAGACAACAAAATATAATAGGAGAAAAAGTATGAGTGAAGATATTAAAAAAGAGACATCAGAACACAAAACAATTGATGGTTTTGTCAAAAGTGGCCTAATTTCCTATGGCAACAATCAAAATACTTTAAATCAAGATGACAATTTCGAAAAGCAAGATATTCATGTTGTAGATACGGATGAATTGCTAAATGCCACATTTGATGAAAGAAAGTATTTATTAGAACCTATTATATCTCATCCAACATTGACCATGATTTATTCATATCCAGGGGTAGGAAAGACATTTTTTGCTTTACTTTTAGGAATTTGTATTAGTCATGCACAGGATATTTATAATTGGAAAGTTAAATCACCAAAATGTGTTTTTTATCTTGATGGAGAAATGAATGCTAAAGATATGAAAGAACGGGTGTTTAAACTTTTAAATGGTTTGGGGCTCACGTCCTCTGAACTAAACACAAAAGGTAAATTTTGTTTATATGGGTATCCAGATAGGCAAGCACCAATAGATTTAGGACAGGAACTTTGGCGTGAAAAAATAACTCAAGACCATTTACTGGGCAAGGTTGATGTATTTATTATTGATAATTTATCATCTTTAGTCCAATTAGATGAAAACGATAATGATGCGTGGAAACCATTTAATGCTTGGTGTAAATTCTTAAGGAAACAGGGTATTTCTGTTATCATACTTCACCACTCAAATAAAACATCCTCATTACGGGGCGCAAGCAATAAGATTGATGCGCTGGACAACATGATTAAACTTGAAGAATCAAAGGGATGTATAACTGCTACCTTTGAAAAACATAGATCCATTCCTGCAAATCTTGCAACACCTTTTTCATTTGAAATCATGGATTTAAATGACAGCGCAATTAGATTAAATTTTTTTGAAAAAAGATTATCATCAACACGAACAGATTTTAAACCAGTAGTTGTAAAACTATTTAGACATGTAAAAGAAAAGGAAAATTTATCACTTAGAGAACTTGAAAAAATATTTGGTGTACCAAAAAGCACTATTTCAACAATCCTTAATGAAGATTCTTAAACAATGTCCCCAAAAATCGATTAATTGTCCAATGTCCCATATACATTTATGTATTATGGGACAGGACATATTTAAGTTTATCATAATTTTGTCCTGTCCGATTTAATTTATTTTATCCCAGCGGGCGTGCTCTTTGATCCCGCCCGCTGCGGTAGATTTATTTTATTGACTTTTTTTACCTCTTATTATAAAATATGATTGTACCTGAAAAGGTGCGGGCTGTCATAAGCCACATTATGCGGTGTGTGGATATACACCGAAAAAAGAACGGAGTTGTTTTACACACCGTTTTATATCCCCAATTTTGGTTGGGGAGCTCACTAATAAAATAGGATTCTATGAATCTAAACAAGTGGGATCATCACATAATGTATGATTATGACCTCCCCAGCCACCTTTTCTTTAGGTGGCTGTTTTAAAAGGAGAGCAATATGAAAAGGATTTCAAATTTTATAAACTCTTGTGTTGGAGTTGGAATTTTAATGCAAAGTGTCGCTGGGTTTTGCGCTACAAAATTATCTGTAGAAGAAATATATAATTATGCATCCCAAAAAAATATGCGAGAGCTGAAAAAATTGAAAAATTCTATGGATAGTGTTGATTCTGAAGGAAATACTGCACTCTGTCAGGCAATTTTAAATAAAGATGTTAAGACATATAATGCATTGGTTCGTGCTGGTGCAAATACTAGTGCAGCATGTATAAAAAATATTCCACAAACAACGTATAATAATTTTATGACTTCGGTTGCCCAATCTGGTATAGCTGGTGGAGATGTTGCCACAGCAGGAAGTGCTACAGCAACCGCTACGCCCACAACAGGAACATTTTTAGGAATGGGAGCACTTGGTTGGGGAATAACTGGAGCAGTAGTTGTAGCTGGAATAGCCGCCGCAGCAGGCGGAGGTGGCGGTGGTGGTGGTGCAGGAGGAGCATCCGCAGGTGGTAGTGCCGCTACATGTGGGGGTAATACATGTGGGATACATTCTCATTGTTCAAATAATGTATGTGTATGTGATGATGGATATGGAAAAAATGGATCGGGAGAATGTGTAACCAAGGGAAGTAATATTATCTATTCCAGTAATTCTGTTAATAATGAACAAAAATATTATAGTATTAATACTCTTTATGTAGATCAATATGGCATGTTAAATCCCGTAGTTAAAAATGGTTATGATGGTTCTGGTAGAATTAATATTAGTAATATTTCTGATGGCAGTGTGTATGGTATATTGGGTCAAAATAGTGGTTCATATAATGCTCTTTCAGAAAATGATGGTACTTTTGGTGATATAGTTATCAATAATGTAGGCAATGGTAATGTGTATGGTATTTACACATCTGCAGGAGAAACAAGTAATGCAAAAAGTACTGGAAATCGTATGGCGTGGGGTACGATTAATATTAGGAATAGAGGAAGTGGAAGTGTTTATGGTATTAATTCAAATGGTTCTTATGCATTTAATGGTATTTCAATGTCAACAGGTTCATCGACAGCTGAAATTACCATTAGCAATCAGGGTGATGGTAAATCCTATGGAATATATTCAACAGGTTGGATTTACAATGGGTATGCAAAAACAAATCACTCAATAGCCGAAGGAAGAATAACTATGTATAATTTGGGGAATGGAATTGCTTATGGACTCTACACACCCAATAATACATCAAAATTATTTAACGGTTATCAAGATTTTTATGGATCATTTCCAGTTCCTGGCGGATATGTAAAAGGCGGTATTTCTATGTATAATGCAGGAAATGGTTCTGTTTCGGCAATGAATGGTGCCCTTGTATTTAACAATGATAGGATTTCAATTAGTAATATAGGAAATGGTATTGCTGTAGGGATATATGGGTATGATGATCCAGGAAATGGAACTTTAGGAAGCGTTATAAATACAGGGAAAATTACAGTTGATAGACATTTATTTAGTGAAACAGGCATTTCTAAAGTATATAGTCCTGAAACAGAAAATGGTGGTCTTGTTATTGGAATTTATGCAGGAAAAGGGACTTATATTACAAATACTGGAGATATATCTATTTCTGGTGCTGATGTGGCTTATGGTATTTATGCCAAAGGAAATGGTGGTACTATTACAAATTCTGGTACTATTGATGTAAAAGCTACAAATGCCTATGGTATTTTTGTGGAAAATGGGGCAGGTACTACTGTTTATAATACGGGGACAATTAAATTAAATGATGTTGCATGCGCTGGCGATTGTTCTGGGAATACAACGAACGGTAATTACATTGTTCTGAATGGTGGAACATTACTGAATGCTGGTGTCATGTCCGCACAATCATTTAATACAGCTAGTGTTGGTGGTAATGTGGTTGCAACAACTAATTCAAAATGGAACATAAAAAATGATTTTTCAGGAACATTGGAATTTAGTGCCAACCTAACAACGCATGGTTTTAATACAACCTACATAGCTAAAGATATGATAAATGCAGGTGATACCAGTAGTTTGCAATTGAAATCTCAATCAGCATTATTTGACGCCAGTTTGCAAGGTAGTGATGTTCTGATGAGAATGAAAAACTTTGAAACTGTTACAACCAATAGCAGCTTTGCCCAATTCTTGGCGACCAACTATGCGCTGGGACAAAATGAAGCGTTCTTTAATACCTTAAAACAAATCGGTAGCGTATCAGAGCTGACCAGCGGTTTGGATAAGATGATGGGTAAAGAAATACTATCTCGCTTTAATTTTGAAGACATGACAATGATGAGAGAACTCAACTTTGACATGAATGAAAAATTGTTTAACAACAAAGAACAAAACTTTGCCTCGGCGGGTTCAGTTAGTTCAATGGCTTTTAAAGGTGATACAGGATCCAACGCTAAATATAGCCTGTATAATAAACGCAGCGGCAACACCTCAATCGGTTTGGGTGTAGCTTTTACAAATGTACGTTCTGATGATGAACATGACAATAATAGTCGCCGTGATTTATCCTATCAAATGATTGTGCCAATAGGTTATAGAATACATGGCTTTAATTTAATGACTTCACCTCGTTTAGGATATGCTCGTGGCAGTTATGATCGTACTGGATTTGATAACAAGTCTTATGATGGAACAATTGAAAAACGTATTTTTGGTTTGATGAATGAAGCTCGTTATCCGTTTATGTTGGGTAGTTGGAAATTTGAACCTTCTGTTGAATTTAATGCCTTAGGATATGAACAAAAGGGAAGTGAGGAGAAAAAAGAATTTAGTTTAATTATCCCCAAACAGACTACTTATTCATTAGAAAGTGGTATCGGTTTATATATGACCCATGAAACAGAGTTGGAGAAAAACAGTATGTTCAAAATAATCGCTGGTATATCTGCTTATCACGAGTTTGCAGATCCGTATAAAGTGGATGTAGGTATGAATGGTTTAACAGGACATTTCACATTAAGGGATGAAAATCGTTCAAATAACCGTGCAGTTGCTCGTACTGGATTTGAATTTGATAGAAAAGATTACTCTTTTTCTGGTTCATTTATCTCTTATGTTGATAAAGAAGTTCACAGTAGAGCAAATCTTGGCTTTAAGTGGAAATTCTAAGAAAAATTTTGCTCGTTTGATGTAAAGTATACTGTGGGCGCTGGTTATATCCCCCCTTTTGGAAAAATAGGGGGGGATGTTTTCTGGTAGGTATTTATTTTGATAAATCAAATGCGGTTATCAAAATAAATACTGAAAGGAAAATAAAATGACCAAAATAGAAATAGATGCTGAAGATTATATCGAATTATTAAATAATCGCAGAGAATTTGTAAAAGAACACTACAATTGGAGTATACCAGATTGTTTATGGGATTATTTTTGCGAAGTTATACGGGAATGTGGCGTAGGAAATAACGCAAATCCGTCATTTATTGTTGATAATGCAATAGTAAATGGAGATTTTGGCAGTTTTGATGATTATAAAGATAAAGAAGAAACAGATGAGGACTTCATTAAGAGGGTCGAAGACCGTGTTTTCTATATCAATCCAGACGAAAGAATTGTTTGTTTTTATTTATAAAGTTTTGAAAAAAATGTAGCCCTGGTGTAGCCCCGAAAATTTTTGATGCAAAATTAGTCAAAAAATAAACTCCTTATAACATATTGAATTATAAGGAGTTTTAGTTGGTTGCGGGGGTGGGATTTGAACCTCACGACCTCCAGGTTATGAGCCTGGCAAGCTACCGGACTGCTCTACCCCGCGTCAAGTAGAATTTGATTATACGCCTTTTTTTTTATTTTGTCAAGACTCTTTTATAAAAAAAACTCCTCCCGAAATGAGAGGAGTTTTATTTACGCTTATTTACGTGAACCGTAAAAAGGAGCGGCCGCAGTTTTTGTGGCGGTTGATTTTTTGGCAGGTTTTGCCTGAACCTTAATAACCACTTTTTTAACCGGTTGAGCTTTTGCAGAAGCCGGTTTTACGGCAACTTTCACAACAGGTTTTTTTACTGGTGTAGCTTCTTTTACTGTTTCAATTTTTTTTGTGGCGCATGTTTTTTTTATGCAAGTTTTTTTTGCGGTTGGTTTTTTGATTTCAACTTTTTTGGGGTTGAAGAACTGTTCACACGCTTTCATCCAAAAATATTCGGCAGAACCATCTGGACGACCGGCTTTTTCCCACAAGAAATATGCGGCTTCACGGATCATATTTTCGTTAATTTGTTTGACCATGTTTAATACTCCTTAATAAAATCAACACGAACATACTATAAAGCGAAATATTTTTTTTTGCAACAACTTTTTAATCTTTTTTTAACTTTTTTTGCATAAAATCCAAAAGTTGATCCAAAGGCAAAGGACGAGAGAACCAATAACCTTGCCCCATATCGCACCCATGTTCTTCCAACCAATTCTTTTGTTCTGTGGTTTCAATACCTTCGGCCAAAACTGGGAAACCCAAATCATGAGCCAATTGAATCATGGACGAAACAATGGTTTGATTTTTGGGATTTTCAAACATTTGCTGAACAAAATCCTGATCAATTTTTAATTTTTTAATGTTAAGAGTACGCAAGTAATCAAAAGATGAATAACCAGTTCCAAAATCATCAATAGATATAGACACATTTAAATCTTGCAAACGCTTAAAGACATCACTATCCAACAATTCGCGGTCAATTCCTTTGCTTTCCGTAATTTCACATTCCAAAAACGTTGAATTGATATAGGCAGATTGTAATGCATCTTGAATTTTATCCACAATATCTGTTTCTTTTAATTGAATGACCGACAAATTAACGGCCAGTTTTGTATTTCTGAAACCGGCATCATGAATTTTTCGCAAATCCATTAAAGTTTGTTTTAACAAAAATTCAGTAAAATCATTAATCAAACCACTTTGTTCCAAAACGGGAATAAATTCATTTGGCGGAACAATACCGCGTTTATTATTTTCCCAACGCATCAAAGCTTCCACCCCTAAAATATCGCCTGTTTTTAAATCAAATTCCGGCTGATAATAAAAAACAAACTCCTTATTTTTTAAAGCTTTCTTCAAAGCATCAACGGTAATTTTTGACGAAAATAAACGACTGAAAATTGACATTTTTAACTCCTTTGTCTGGTAATTGTTATTTAATGTATACACATTTTTTTTACAAAAAGCACGCTTTTTTTAAAAAAAAGTACACTTTTTTGAAAAATATCGTTATAATAAGCAAAAATTTAAACAAAGAAAGGATAAAAAATGACTCAAAAACCTGTGATGCTCTGTATTTTGGACGGATGGGGCTATCGTGAACAAAAAGAAAATAATGCCATTGAAACGGCAAACACACCCGTTTGGCATGATTTGGTAAAAAATTGGCCACATGCTATGTTGGAAACGTCTGGTTTGCATGTGGGTTTGCCTGATGGTCAAATGGGAAATTCCGAAGTAGGTCATACAAATTTAGGTGCTGGTCGTGTGGTAATGCAGGATTTACCCCGCATTGATTTATCCATTCAAAATAAAACTTTGGCCCAAAATCCTGTTTTGGTAGAATTGATTGAAAAGTTAAAGCAAACAGGGGGTGTCTGTCATATTATGGGATTATTAGGCCCCGGTGGCGTTCATGCCCAACAAAGACATATTGTTGCATTGGCGGATATATTAAATCAGGCTGGTATTCGCGTAAATCTTCATGGATTTTTGGACGGACGTGATACGCCACCGGCTTCGGCCAAAGATTTTGTGCAACAATTAGAAGATGAAATTCATCATATGCCCTTGGTTTCAATTGCCACATTGGGCGGTCGTTATTATGGCATGGATCGCGACAACCGTTGGGATCGTGTAAATTTAGCTTATGAAGCCATTGTCAATGCCCAAGGAACACGCTTTGAATCAGCCAAACAAGCCATTCAAGAATCATACAATCAAAGTGTTTTTGATGAATTTGTATTGCCGTGCGTTATCGGTAATTATCAAGGAATGAAAGACGGAGATGCTGTTATTATGGCCAACTACCGGTCGGATCGTGCCCGTGAAATTACCAAGATGATGTTGCAACCTGATTTTAATTTGGCACCGCGTTCTCGCGTAATTCATTTTTGTGATGCCGTTGCCATGACCGAATATTCATCGGAACATACCGCTTGGATGCATACGTTGTTCCCGCCCGAAGATTTAAAACATATCTTTGGCGAAGAAATAGCCAATGCCGGCTTGACACAATTGCGTATTGCTGAAACAGAAAAGTATGCCCACGTAACTTTCTTTTTTAACGGTGGCCGTGAATCTGTTTTTAAAGGTGAAGAACGTATTTTAATCCCCAGCCCAAAGGTGCCCACTTATGATTTACAACCTGAAATGTCGGCTGTGGCAGTAACGGACGAATTGGTTAAAGCAATTGAAAATCAAAAATTTGATGTCATTGTTGTCAATTATGCCAATGGCGATATGGTGGGACATACTGGTTCTATGGATGCAGCCATCAAGGCTGTTGAAACAGTGGATGAATGTGTCGGTCGTTTGTTAAAAGCTTTGGAAAAAGTAAACGGTTGTGCTTTGTTTACAGCCGATCATGGTAATTGTGAAGATATGTTGGATGAAAACGGCAAACCAAAAACAGCCCATACCAACACACCGGTTCAGGCGGTTTTGTTTAACGCCAAAGGTGTGAACGAATTGGATAACGGAAAGTTGGCCGATGTCGCACCAACATTATTACAACTATTGAATTTACCACAACCGGCTGAAATGACTGGTAAATCTTTAATTAAAGGATAAAACAGTGATTAGATTATTATTGATTGTGGGGATTTTATTTGGGGGGACTTTTGTTTGGTCCGCCCCTGCCCCCACAACCAATGATTTAAAACAAGTGGAAGACCAATTGCGTCGTGAACGTTTAACCCAAAAAGAATCAGAACGAAAAGCAGCCGTTTTAAATAAAGAAGTTCAATCTGTTCAGGGACAATTGGTTTCCACGGCCCAAAAAATACAATCCCATGAAAACAGATTGTCTTTGTTGGAACAAAGAAAAATTGAATTAGAAAAACAACAATTACATCTGGAAGAACGTTTAAATTTATCCAACAGACAATTGGCACGAATTATGAAAGGACTGCAAACACTGGCTTTGCGTCCGACAGAATTATTAATTTTTCAAAAAAAGACGCCCGTGGATATGTTTCGCAGCCGCAACTTGATGCGTTTCAGTTTGCCCGTTATCGGACAAATGCGTGACCAAACACGATCGGATTTGGCTCAATTATCTTCGGTACGTCAGGAAATTGCCCAAAAAATGATGGATATTCAAAAAACATATACGGATTTAAAAGACGAATCTGAACAAATGAATCGTTTGTTACAACAAAAACAATTGATGCAAATTCAATATACTGCCTATTATAACGATTCCAAGAAAAAAGCCGAAGCATTGGCAGCAAAGGCCCGAGATTTAAAAGATTTATTACAAAAGCTGGAAAAACAACAACGTGAAGCCAAGAAAAAACAACCACCGAAAATATCCGCAAAACCTATGTTGGCCGGTGAATTTTCAAAAGCTTATTCACGTTTGTCTTGGCCTGTTTCCGGACGCGTTACGCAACACTTTGGCGACCAAACTGCATCAGGTGTTCATGCCAAAGGATTAACATTAAAAACACGACCCAATGCCACAATTACAACCCCTTATGACGGTACTGTTTTATTTGCAGGTCCGTTCCAAAATTACGGCCAATTGATGATTATTGATCACGGTGATGAATATTTGACCGTTTTATCCGGATTCGGTTCTATGGACGTATCGGTGGGACAGGAGGTTTTAGCCGGAGAACCCATCGGTTTTATGGCACAAAACAACACAAATTTATATTTAGAAATGCGTTACCGTGGTCAAGCAATTGACCCAGAACCATGGTTCAAAAAAGGAGGCAGATAATGCGGCGTTTTTTATCCATTTTAATGACAAGTGTTTTCTTTTCCACCGCAGTGATGGCTTCGGACAAAAAAACAGATATGGTTGATGATCCTTATTTGCTGATGGATTTGTTGGGTGCTACCTTTGAACAAATTCAATCGGATTCTGTGGAAGAAATATCATTTCGTCAAATGATTGAAAAATCCATAGACGGTGTTTTAACATCATTAGATCCACATTCTGGTTTTTTAAATCAAGAAGAAACCATGGAAATGGAAACACAAACAACAGGTGAATTCGGCGGACTGGGATTAGAGGTTACATCCGATAAAGATTTAATCCGTATTACGACCCCTATTGACGATACCCCCGCGGCCAAGGCTGGTTTACAGGCCGGCGATTATATCAGCCATATTGACGGTGTTTCTGTGGTTGGTATGGATTTAAATGATGCCGTCAAAAAAATGCGTGGCAAACCAAATACAAAAATAAAATTGGGTATTTATCGCAAAGATAAAAAACCTTTTACCGTAACATTGACCCGTGATATCATCAAAGTGCAACCGGTCAAATCCGAAGCAAAAGGCGATATTGGTTATTTGCGTGTCTCAACATTTTCAGGTAATACAGGTGAAATGTTAAAAGAGGCCATTGAAAAACTAACAACAGAAATCGGTCAAAAAAATTTAAAAGGTTTTGTATTGGACTTACGCAACAACCCCGGTGGATTATTGGAAGAAGCCGTTGCCGTTTCTGATTTGTTTTTGAACCAAGGGGAAATTGTTTCCACACGTTCACGCAATCCCAGTGAAACTTTGCGTTTTTCAGCCAAAACAGGAGATGTAACCAATAATTTACCTTTGGTTGTTTTAATCAATGAAGGTTCGGCCAGTGCCTCTGAAATTGTGGCCGGGGCCTTACAGGATCATAAACGTGCCGTAATTGCCGGGTTAAAATCCTTTGGAAAAGGTTCCGTTCAAACAGTCCGTCAAATTCCCGGGTTTGGCAGCATTAAAATTACAACAGCTCGTTATTATACGCCTTCTGGAACATCAATTCAGGCAAAAGGCATTGAACCGGATGTGGAAATTCCCCGCGGAAAATTTGAAGCTTATCCAATCCTGACCGGTTATGGCGAAGAAAATTTAGAAGGGGCTTTGGATTTGGATCATCAGCCGGAAAACACCAATCCGTTTGATGAAGAAGAAAAAGAAGAAGAAGATAAAAAAACCGATTACCAATTGGATCGTGCCTTGGATTTGGTGCGTGCTATTTGGGTAATAAGCGAAAGGAAGGCGTAATGTCAAACTATCGTGATGCGGTCGGTTTAATGGTCATCAATCGGGAAAAAAAGGTCTTTTTGGGCTATCGTGCATGGAGCCAAAATTCCCCCTACCATTGGCAAATGCCACAAGGTGGAATTGACGAAGGTGAAACACCCGAACAATCAGCCTGGCGTGAATTATATGAAGAAACAGGTATGACACCCGAACACACAAAGATTTTGGCGGTCAGTAAAAATTGGTATACCTATGATTTACCCGATAAATTTCATAAAACAATAGACGGAGAACGTCAAAAATGGTTTTTAATGTATTTTCACGGAACAAACGAAAACATTAATTTACATGTTCAACGCAAACCCGAATTTATTCGTTTTCGTTGGAACCGTTTAAAAACTACACCGTATTTGGTTATCCCCTTTAAAAAGAAAGTATATTGCGATGTTTTAAAGGAATTTCGTTCAATAATAAAAGACTTTAACCCAGATGAAATCATAAAAAATCCCAAATAACAAATTTGGGATTTTTTGTTAGAATAAAAAACGAATTATTCTTTGCTGACAATCACCATCGCTTCACGCAAAACGCGACCATCAATTTCATAACCTGTCTGCAATTGTTCAATAATTGTTCCATTTGGTTTTGATGGATCTTCCACCTGTTGAATCACCTGATGCTTGTCTGGATTAAAGATCTGCCCTAACCCGTCCATTTTATGAACATTATGCTTTTCCAACGCATTTAATAACATTTTGTGCGTCATTTCAATACCTTGAAACAAAGCGGTAACAAAGGGCGGTAAAGCCTGTTCTGTTTTGCCCATTTCCACACGGGTGTGCTTCATGGCATTTTCCAAATTATCCACTACAGGCAACATATCCTTGGCAAAATCTTTGTTGGCATACTTGGCGGTATTTTGCATATCAATTTGGCAACGCTTGCGTAAATTTTCCATTTCGGCAGCACTACGCAAAGCCACATCCTTCCAATGCAACACTTCTTTTGTTAAAGCCTCAACCTGTTCTTCGGCCACCGGAGCTGGCGGAGCAACTTTTTCTTCTTTTTTTACTTCATTTTGTTTTGGATCTTTTTTATTCATTGTTTTGCCTTTCTTTGACTATTCTTATATGTAGGATTATTTTATGTAAAAATCAAGACATGTAACTTGATTTTTATGATAAAAAAGGATATAATTCAATAAAATAAAGGAGATTTTATATGACCAGACCATCGGGCAGAAACAACAATCAAATGCGAAATCTGACAATTACCGCCCGTGTGAATAAACACGCGGAAGGTTCTTGCCTTGTTAAATGTGGCGATACCCATGTTTTATGTACAGCCAGTGTGGAAATGAAAGTTCCCGCTTGGATGAAGGGAATGCGAAGCGGTTGGATTACAGCCGAATACGGAATGTTACCACGGGCCAATGCCAATCGTATTGATCGTGAAGCCATAAAAGGCAAACAAGACGGACGCACCCACGAAATCCAACGTTTAATCGGTCGCAGTTTGCGTGCCGTTGTGGATTTACATCAAATGCAGGGCATTACCATTAAATTGGATTGCGATGTGTTACAGGCCGATGGTGGCACCCGTACAGCATCCATTACAGGTGCTTGGGTGGCTTTGCGTCAGGCGATTGATAAATTATTGTCCGACAAAAAATTAGAACGTGATCCTTTATTGGGTCAGGTAGCGGCCATTTCCTGTGGAATTGTGCAAAACAATGCCGTTTTGGATTTGGATTATTTAGAAGATTCCAATGCCGGCACAGATGCCAATTTTGTGATGAATAATCACGGTGAATTATTGGAGGTTCAAGGAACAGCCGAAGGCGCCCCCTTTACCGCCGATCAATTGATGACATTGGTTAAAATGGCCTCAGACATAATGCCGATTATCATGAAAAAACAATTGGATGCGTTAAAATAATTTTAAATCAATATCAGAATCAATCAGACGGGCTACGTTCAGATAGCCCTCTGTTTTTTTTGTAATAAAAAATTGGCGTGTTTGATCTTGTGATAGTTTTGATTCAATTTCCGTATGTCGTATTAAATAATCGGCCAACTTTTTACCCATCAATTCGGTTTGAGCAATAATACGTGTATCAGGCAAATATTTTTGAAATAAATCTTTGATTATCGGATAATGTGTACATCCCAAAATCAAAACTGGCAGATTTTTTAATTTTTCACAATATGTTTTGACTTCTTTTTCGGCCAATTCAAAATCACCCTTTTCAATGGCTGGAACCAAAGTTGGTGTTGCCAAAGAAAACACATTTAAATCATTTTTGATTTTTTTCAATTCTATGGCATAAATATCCGACCGCACAGTGGTGGGTGTTGCGACAACACCGATTTGTTCTGTATTAAACATCAAAGCTTTTTCCACGGTTGGTATAATCACGCCTAATATTTTAATATCTGGGGCATATTTTGGGCAAAAACGTTTCTGTAAATATCGTAAAGTGACTGCCGTTGCACTGTTACATGCAATGATAATCAGCTTGCAATCCTGTTCAATTAAAAAGCGTACCGCATGCAAAGTGTATTTTAAAATATGGCCGGCTGTTTTTTCACCATAGGGCAAATGCTTTGTATCACCCAAATAGACATAATCATACTGAGGCAAAGCTTCAATTAAAGCCTTTGCGATAACCAATCCACCCAAACCTGAATCAAACACCCCAATTTTCATGAATATATTATAGTCTATTTGTTTTTTTTTGTCCACTTGCATTTTTAAAAACAACGTGGTAAAATGCATAACATGCGTAATAACTTTAAAAAATATTTTCACCGCCGTCGTGATTTTTCCGAATCTACAAAACCTGTTTTATTGACAGGGGTTTGGCAAAACGGTCAGTTTGTACCGGCTGATAAAAAAATAAAAAAAACATTTTATGTAAAATATATTCCGCCATCTGTTCGCCTAAAAGAAGGAGATATGTTGGAAATTTTGATACCACGAATGGTATCTTCGGATACAGCCGGTGAATTTCAACGCCGTATCGGTCATATAACGGATGCTTATGCCCCCACGGAATTGGCAATGGCTGAGGCTCATCTGCCTCATACATTTTCCCAAAAAGCACAAGAACAGGCCCAAAAGGCCACCGTTCCGACATTGGATAACGGACGCAAAGATTTGCGGGATATTCCTTTTTGTACCATTGATGGGGCGGATGCTCGGGATTTTGATGATGCCGTTTGGGGACAAAAAACAGATAAGGGTTATCGTGTGATTGTGGCAATAGCAGATGTTTCATGGTATGTCTTGCCCAATTCTGATTTAGATAAAGAAGCATATCAACGCGGCAATTCCACCTATTTTCCCGATCGGGTTGTGCCGATGTTACCCTTTGAATTATCCAATGGGATGTGTTCATTAAATCCCGATACGGACAGGGGGGCTTTGGTTTGTGATATTTTATTGAATAAAAAGGGGCAAAAAATTAAGCATTCTTTTTATCGTGCATTGATACGTTCACGGGCCCGTTTAACATACGATACAGTCCAAGATTATATGGATTCAGCCCAGGGAATTTCAGGTGATGTTCAAACATCCATGGATGCATTGATTCAGGTTTATCATTTGTTGTTAAATCACCGTAAAAATCGGGGCGTTTTAGAATTGGACGTACCGGAAAGAAAAGTGATTTTAAACGATAAAGGTCAGGTTTTATCGGTGGCACAACGCATTCAGACACCCAGCATGCAATTGATTGAAGAATTGATGATTTTGGCCAATGTATCAGCGGCGGAAACCTTGGAAAAATCGGGCGTACCAACCATGTACCGCATTCACGATAAGCCCAGCGAAGAAAAAATGGAACGCTTTAACGATTTTTTAAAATCGTTGGGACAAAAGGCTCTGGGAATCAATGTACAATCAAAAGTATTTAACACCGTTTTACAAAAAATGGACGGCAAAAAAATGGACTATGCCATAAACAAGTTTGTTTTGCGTACACAATCTCAGGCTGAATATTCTTCGGATAATATCGGCCATTATGGTTTGGCTTTATCACGATATGCTCACTTTACATCCCCCATACGCCGATATGCCGATTTGTTGGTGCATCGGGCATTGGTTTTGGCTTTAAAATTGGGACAGGGTGCTTTAACCCAAAAAGAAGAACAAGACTTTGATGATATGGCTGAACACATATCACATACGGAAAGGGCGTCTGCCAATGCCGAACAAAACGCAGTGGACAGATATTTATCGCGTTATATGGCCGATAAAGTGGGTGAATTATTCTGGGGGCGTATTTCTTCGGTAACAAGTTTTGGTGTGTTTTTAACCATGAATGAAACCGGTGCAGATGGTTTTGTCCCATTTCGCAGCATTAAGGGGGATTATTACCGTGTGGACGAAAAAGGGGCCCGCTTGGTGGGATCTCGCACAAACAAAGTTTATAAAATGGGTGACGAAGTACCAGTGATTTTACACGAAGCTGACCCAATTACAGGATTGATGCTCTTTGCCTTTGCCCGTCCGAAAGATTTAAAAAAACAAAAAATATAAAATAACTTATACAATAATTAAACCGGCAAATTATTTTTCAAAAAAATCCCCGATAATTTCGGGGATTTTGTTTTTTTACATCCAATGATTACACATCCAAATTCGCCACATTCAAGGCATTGGATTGAATAAAATCACGTCGTGGTTCAACCACATCACCCATCAATGTTGAAAAGACTTGTTCGGCTTCGTCTTGATGTGTGATTTTCACCTGTAACAAACGACGGTTATTTGGATCCAAGGTTGTTTCCCACAATTGTTCGGGGTTCATTTCACCCAAACCTTTATAGCGGTTAATGGCCACACCTTTTTTACCGATTTTAAAGACGGCTTCGGCCAAACTGACCGGACCATGAATGGCAAATTCTTCATCCTTTACATGCAAAACAGCCGGCTTGGCATAGAATTCTTTTAATTCGTGGGCCATTTTATCCAACTGTCTGGCTTCCGTACAATTCATCAATGTTTCATCAACGGTATATGTTTCGGTCACACCACGCAATGTCCGTGTAAAGATAAATTCGTTTTTATCATTCATGGCACATTTCCAACCGCGTTCATATTCGGGCTCCATCATATCCAAGCGTTTGGCAAATTCATCATCATAGGCTGTATTACCGCCAAACATTCCCATAATGGCCATTTGGGCAATAATACGATACGGCACATGGCGGGACATAGATAAAATCAAATTGCGGGCAATACGGGCCTGTTCCACACGTTGCACCAAATCAGCACCGGCAATTTGGGTACCGTCTGACATTTGCAACACGGCCCCTTCCGTTCCCGAAGAAATCAGATATTCTTCCAAAGCGGCATCATCTTTTAAATAGGTTTCAGAATTGCCCCGTTTGGCACGATACAACGGCGGTTGTGCAATATACACATAGCCCCGTTCAATCAGTTCGGGCATTTGACGGAAAAAGAATGTCATCAACAATGTACGAATGTGGGCACCGTCCACATCAGCATCGGTCATGAAAATGATTTTGTGATAACGGCATTTATCGGCATTAAAATCATCACGTCCGATACCTGTTCCCAGGGCGGTCACAATCGTGCCGATTTCGGCCGAAGAAAGCATACGATCAAAGCGGGCACGTTCCACATTCAAAATCTTACCACGCAAAGGCAAGATGGCCTGATGTGCACGATCACGGCCTTGTTTGGCTGAACCACCGGCAGAATCCCCCTCAACGATAAAGACTTCTGATTCGGCGGGATCTTTACATTGACAATCGGCCAATTTACCCGGTAATGAAGCCATATCCAATGCCCCTTTGCGTCGTGTCAATTCACGGGCTTTTCGGGCGGCTTCACGGGCGGCAGCGGCTTCAACCACTTTACCGATAACGGTACGGGCTTCACCAGGGTGTTCTTCAAACCATTGTTCCAATTTATCCCCGACAATACCTTCCACCACAGGGCGGACTTCGGATGATACCAACTTATCTTTTGTTTGGGATGAAAATTTTGGATCGGGTACTTTCACCGATAAAACAACGGTCAAACCTTCACGCATATCTTCACCGGCCAAATCCACTTTTTCTTTTTTGGCAATACCGCTGGACACCGCATAGTTATTGACCGTACGGGTCAAAGCACCACGCAGCCCCGCCAAGTGTGTACCACCGTCACGTTGCGGAATATTATTGGTAAAGCATAAACATGTTTCATGATAGGAATCGGTCCATTCCAAAGCGACTTCCACACCAATACCGTCTTTTTCACCTTTCAAGAAAAACGGTTCACCGTGCAGTGAATTTTTGGATCTGTCCAAATATTTTACAAATTCACGGATACCGCCTTCATAGACCATATCCACTTCTTTGGCTTCACTTTCACGTTCATCACGCAAACGTAAATGCACGCCTGAATTCAAAAAGGCCAGTTCACGCATTCTGTGTTCCAAAGTATCAAAGCTGAATTCTGTTTTGGTGAAAATTTCGGACGATGGATGAAAGGTAACCTTTGTACCGTGTTTACCGTTTGCTTCTCCGACTTCCACCAAATGTTTGACAGTATTGCCGTTTTCAAAGCGGGCATAGTATTCTTTATCATTACGCCAAACCGTTAAATCCAACCAATCGGACAAAGCGTTCACGCAGGAAACACCCACACCGTGCAAACCGCCCGATACTTTATAGGAATTGTTATCAAACTTACCGCCGGCGTGCAATTGTGTCATAATCACTTCGGCCGCTGATACGCCTTCTTCTTTATGCGTATCCACCGGCATACCACGCCCGTCATCAATGATGGTGGCCGAACCATCACCGTTTAAAATCACATCCACACGGGAACAATAACCCGCCAAGGCTTCATCAATTGAGTTATCCAAAACTTCATAGACCATATGATGAAGTCCTGTACCGTCATCCGTATCACCGATATACATACCGGGACGTTTACGAACGGCTTCCAACCCATGCAACACCTTAATTGAATCGGCATTATAGGCCTTTCCGGCTTCATTGATTACATTTTGTTCTTCACTCATTTTTTACTCCTTTTTTATCTTTTCAGCCTTTCAGGCAACCTTTAAAATCTGTTGATTATCTTGTACATCAAATTGATGAATTTGTCCAGTAAAATTTGAAAAAATTTCATTATCTGTGGTGGTCATAAATACCTGAGCCGGACGCGTCAGTAAAATTTCAAATAACGTATGTCGGCGATTTTTATCCAAGTGGGCCGCCACCTCATCCAACAACAAGACAGGACATTGATTTTGTTCCATCATCTGGGCACGCATTTCCGCCAAAATAATGGATAACAACAATGCTTTTTGTTCGCCTGTTGAACACAAATCAGCCGAACGATTTTGTTGTTTGTGAATCACAATAAAATCGGCCGTATGCGGACCGGTTAAATTACCCCCTTCGGCACAAATTTTTCGGGCGTTTTTCAAATGCCCCGCAAACATATCCTCAACCAACACCGCTCGTCCGGTAATCAAGGCCTGTTCCAACATACCCGTTAATTGAATTTCGGCCGAAGGAAAAGATTTATCCTCGGTTACATTTAAATATCCCGATAAACGTGAAACAATATCCAAACGGCTGGCCGCTATGGCAATACCGTTTTCCACCAACTGACTTTCCAAACCGTTCAACCATGTGTTATCAAAGCACCCTTGCCTGAGCAAACACACCCATTGTTTTAAGGCTGTGCTATAATCGGCCAAACGGTTGGCATGATTGGGATCAAAAGCTTGAACAATTCTGTCCAAAAAACGCCGACGTGCCTTTGGATCACCGCAAAACAACCTGTCCTGAGCCGGTGTCAACCACAAACAACGAAAAACTTCGGCTAAATCCGATTGTTTTGTGGTGGTTTTACCATCAATGCGAATCTGACGCCGTTCATGGCCTTCCACCATACCGGTGCCGATTTTATGATTACCGGTGGGGGTATAAATATCGGCCACAATGCTCCATAACGGATAAACTTCATTATCCATACGGCGGGCCAAATCGGTTAATTTTGCCGAACGCAACCCACGACCGGCAGTCAGGTAAGATATCGCCTCTAATACATTTGTTTTACCCACACCATTGGGACCGCATAACGCCACCGGTGCCCCCGAACTATCCAACGTCAAATCCAATGCAGGATAAGAACGAAAATTGGTGAGCCTGAGTCTTTGAAGACCCGTCTTCATGCGTACCCCTTACACACGCATCGGCATTAAAACATACAATGTATCGGTATCTTTTACATCCTGTAAAATAACAGGCGACACACTGTCTTCAAAACGCATTTCGCTTTCTTCACCCTTGATTTGGGATAAAATATCCAACAAATAACGGAAGTTAAAACCGATTTCAATTTCATCACCGGTATATTGGACATCCAATTCATCCTCGGCCGAACCTTCGTCTGTGGCTGTGGCCGAAACCATCAACAAATCAGGTTTAATATTTAATTTAATACCACGTGATTTTTCCGAAACAACCGACACACGTTCAATCACACCGGACAAAGCCTTTGTTTTACCAATCATAGAACGTGAATTATTGGCCGGAATCACTTTTTCATAATCGGGATAAGTGCCATCAATCAAACGAGAAGACAATTCCACATTTGAAAGGCCAAAACGGATTTGATTGGCCGATAAAGAAATCACCACTTCTTTGGCGTTTTCACCCAACAATTTGGTAATTTCAGCAATTGTTTTACGGGGAATAATCACACCCGGCATATCTTTGGCACCTTCGGGCAAAACATGCTTTGTACAGGCCAAACGATGACCATCTGTGGCCACCGCCACCAAATTATCCTCTTTGGTATGCAAATAAATACCGTTCAGGTTATAACGTGTTTCTTCCACAGAAACGGCAAAGCCTGTTTTGGTAATCATGGCCGATAAATCCGAGGTTGGCAAAGTAAAAATAAAAGGAGCTTCCTCTTTGGCCATGGTTGGGAAATTTTCGGCCGGCAAACTGGCCAAAGCAAAACGGGAACGGCCACATGATAAAGTCACCTGACCCGTTGTTTCGGCATATGCCAATGTCAATTCACCATCATCAGGCAAACGACGAACGATATCATACAATTTATGGGCCGGCATTGTAATAGCACCAGGTTCCAACACCTGAGCCGATACTTTTTCGGAAATTTCAATTTCATTATCTGTGGCACGCAACAAAATTCCCGTTTCCTGAGTTTCAAACAACACGTTGGATAAAATGGGGATTGTCTGACGTCTTTCAACAATACTTTGTGCATGTGCCAAAGCCTTTAACAAATCAGCCTGTTTCACCGTAATTTTAAACATATCCGAATCCTTTCATCAAAATACTTTTAAATATGTCTTGGAATATAGCGAATTTTACCAAAAAATACCACAAAAAAATGCACTTTTATATGTTTTTTTCATATTTTTCATTTTTTACTTTTGTTTTTTGTAAAAAAAAGCTATACATTTATACATCAAGTGGGGAGAAAATGGCTTATAAAAAACTGAAAACTCAGGATTTATACATATCCGGCGTTCTGACCAAAAAGGATTGGCCGGTTCAACCGTGTCGTCAAATTATCGGACAGGACCGTGCCTTAAAGGCTTTAAATTTCGCCATCCAATTAAAGGACGACAAAGCTCATTTATTTTGCATGGGACCTAAAGGTGTGGGCCGCACCAGTTTGACTTTGGATATCATCCGTCAATATGCATCCCAACAATCACCGCCTGATGATTGGGTTTATGTGGCAAATTTTGATCAACCGTTGTTGCCAAAGGCTTTTTCATTAAAAGCAGGATTGGCACAAATTTTTGCCAAAGACATTGAAGATTTGATTCAATCCTTTAAACAAAATATACCCAAATTATTAGAAAGTGAAAATTTTCAGCTAAACCTGAAACAAATTGAACAAAACTTTAAAGACAGCTATCAAAACAAGTTGGATATTCTGTCCCAAAAAATAAACAATGAAAATGTGGCCGTCATACACACACCGGACGGATTACAACTAAATCCCGTGATAGACGGGCAGTTATTAAAGCCAGAAATGTTTAACGCCCTGCCCTTGAATATACGGGCACCAATTATGGAAAAAATGAATTCAGCCCGTCAAATTTTGTTAAACGAGCTGAAAAACATGCCTGATGACACTTTACAAAAACAAAAGCAGATTGACGAATTAAAAAAACAAACTTTGACCCAGTTGGTTGAAACAGCCTTTACCCATTTAATCAAAAAATACAAAACCGATTCCGTGCTTTCGTTTTTAAATCAGGCCAAAGAGCATTTGATAAAAAACATCACCGTTTTGCCCACATTGAATTCGGATAATGGGTGGGATTTTTTACGCGTTAATGTTTTAACATCCTATACCCCAAAATCGGGTATGCCTGTTGTGCATATGGGCCAATTTTCATTGAATGATTTAATCGGTAAAATTGAACGTCAACAACAATCCGGTTCGCTGATCAGCGATCACACTATGATTCAAGCCGGTGCTTTACATCAGGCCAACGGTGGTTTTTTAGTGATAGAAGCCAAAGATATTTTGGATTCAAAAATATCATGGCGTGTTTTAAAGCAAGCTTTATTCACACAAAAAATCACCATGCAAATGCCCAATGATGATAAATCATTAATGTGTGTACGCACTTTGCAACCCCAACAAATTCCATTAAAGGTTCGCGTTGTTTTGGTGGGCGACGTTCAATTATATCACAAACTGTCCGAAGAAGAAGATTTTTCGGCTCTGTTTAAAATTCCCGTCTGTTTTGAGGACAAATTACCACGAACCAAAGAAAACGAAAAACTGTATGCCCAAGTTTTAACTGATTTTATTTTACAAAACAACTTAAAGCCTTTTTCGTTGGGGGCCATGAATTTATTACTGGGATATGCATCCCGATTGACCCAAGATCAAAAATTTTTGACGGCACATTTTTCATCCGTTCACAATTTAATGCGTGAGGCAAATTTTATCGCCACCGATAATACCGTTCAAGAATGTGATTTAATCTTAGCCATTCAAAATCATGATGACAGAACAGCCGTTGCCCAACAAAACTGGCTGAATAGTTTTAACAGAAATCTGATTCAGTTAGACTTGAATGGGATGAAAATCGGTCAAATCAACGGGTTGGCTGTAACCGGTGGAAATGATTTTTCCTATGGCCATCCGTCCAAAATTACCTGTACCACACGTTTGGGTGACGGTAAAATAGAAGACGTTGAACGTGAAATCACAATGGGTGGTAATATCCACAGTAAAGGTGTTTTGATTTTGGGGGCTTATTTAACCGCTAAATACGGCCAAAGTGAACCGCTTTGTTTAAATACCACTTTGGTATGGGAACAATTATACCAAGGAATAGAGGGCGATTCGGCCAGCTCATCACAACTTTGTGCGTTGATTTCTGCTATTGCAAAAATCCCATTAAACCAAGCCATTGCCATGACAGGGTCTGTCAATCAATTAGGCCAAATTCAATCGGTTGGTGCCGTCAATGCAAAAATTGAAGGCTTTTTTGATGCATGTCAAAAAATCGGTTTAAACAAAAAACAGGGCGTTATTATCCCCGAATCATGTCAACAGGATTTAATGCTCTGCCCACGTGTTTGTCAGGCGGTGAAAGAAAATCTTTTTAACATCTATACCGTCAACCATATTGATGACGCCTTGGAAATTTTAACAGGTTTGAAAGCATCCGAGATTGATAAAAAGGTCAAAAAGGCATGGCATGAGGCCTTTATGAAAAATCAAAAACAAAACTAATCCTGTTTTAATTGAATTTTTAATGATCTTAACACATCATGAATCGGGATGAAATAAGAAAAGTTTGTTTCATCCAAATTACGCCCATCATGAATACCCAAAACATGACCGTATTCATCCATCAAAGGGGCACCGGCATAACCTTGTGTGGTGGGGATGGATACCTGAATAAAATGTTGGTCTTTTTTGGCTTTAAAACGCCATGAACTGACCATACCACGGGCCAACGTGGAACGGGCCGTATAATCGGCCGGATTGCCAATGGTGAAAACTTCTTTTAAAGCTTTGGGTATTTCTTCGCTGGCAATATCCAAAAAGGCATGATTTTTCAAATCCATTTTTAATAAAGCCACATTTAACCGTTCATTACGGCGAATAATTTTTGCACTTTGACGCACACCATGATTATCAACAATCTCAATCATTTTGGCGTTGCCGACATTTTTTAAATTGGTTAAAATATAACCGTCCGGCGAAATAAAAAAGCCTGTACCATCATCCCCAACCTGAACCACAGCTCTTTTTAAAAGTGTTGCATTTTCATATAACATTTTTGTTCTTGGCTTTTTGATTTTAACTTCAATGGGTGTTTGTTCTTTTTCCATTTTCAACAATTGACGTACATCCGATTGACCACGAACCAATTGAATAAAATCATCCATACGGGCCAAGTTATCTGTGGCATCTTCCAATGCACGCAACAAAAGCAATTGTTCACCGTTTTTGGTTGGCTTTTCAACCACCCCCATACCATAGGTATCAAAAGTGGCCACCACCTCATCTTTTAATTTATCAAAAACTTCCCAATGAACTAAAATCGTGGCATTGCCAGCAATTAAATCCACATCTTTGAAATACAAAATATTAAACAAATTGCAAATATTGGATTTGATTTCTTTGATATGGGCCGACAATAACAATTCGGAACGGTGCTTTTCATAATTTTGACGAAAAGCACTTTTTTGATGAGAAACAACATCATAACCTAACTCTTTTAATGGGGCTTCCACAAAAACGGAAGCTTCACCGTCCCAACCGCCAAAGGCAGTTTCACCTGTTGACCATTCCTCGGTTGAAGCAGAAAATCTGTTTTTCAAGCTGACATTACATTGATCCAACCACGTCAAATTGACATTATCAAAACTCCAACGCCAATAAGGATAGGCGATATAAGTTGTCCCTCGTTTTAATTCTATAACGGCCGAATCATAAGCAATCGGGCGACCTTTATTTTTACCCAAAGAAACATCAACCCTATCTTCACGATTAATCACGGGTGCCAAATCCATTGCCATTTGACAACCTGTTAAATAAAAACATAAAAGACACGCCAAAACTTTAAACATTTTGTTTTCCAAATACATACCATAGTATATCACAAATGATAAAAAAAATCAATTTTTCAACATCTTTTTCAAATATTTACCCGTATAACTGGCATCCACTTTGGCAACCTGTTCAGGTGTTCCCGTGGCCACAACCTGACCACCGCCCTGCCCGCCTTCTGGGCCCATATCAATGATATAATCGGCCGATTTAATCACATCTAAATTATGTTCAATAATAACCACTGTATTGCCGGCATCCACCAAAGCCTGCAAGACCTCTAATAACTTTTGAATATCGGCAAAGTGCAACCCGGTTGTCGGTTCATCCAAAATATACAATGTTTTTCCTGTGGATTTTCGGGATAATTCTTTGGCTAATTTAATGCGTTGTGCTTCCCCGCCCGATAAAGTCACGGCTGATTGCCCCAAAGTCATATATCCCAAACCAACCTTTTGCAACAACAAACATTTATCACGAATGGACGGCATAGCATCAAAAAATTCAGCCGCTTCATCCACGGTCATATTTAATACATCCGCAATGGATTTTCCCTTATATTTAATTTCCAAAGTTTCACGGTTATAGCGTGTGCCTTCACACACATCACATTTGACATAAACATCCGGTAAAAAGTTCATGGAAATTTGTTTGACGCCATCACCTTCACAGGCTTCACACCTGCCCCCGGCCACATTAAAGGAAAAACGACCGGCTTTATACCCCCTTGCTTTGGATTCAGGCAATCCCGCAAACCAATCACGAATAGGTGAAAACATCCCTGTATAAGTGGCTGGATTACTGCGTGGTGTCCGTCCAATTGGACTTTGGTCAATATCAATAATCTTATCAATATGATGTGTGCCTTTGATGGTCTTGCAAGGTCCTGCTATTTCATGCGTTTTCATCAACAAATTGTGCAGATTTTTATACAATGTTTCAATCACCAAAGATGATTTACCACCACCGGAAACACCCGTTACACAGGTTAAAGTTCCCAACGGAACGGAGATACTGACATTTTTCAAATTATGCAAAGTAGCCCCATCCACTGACAAAAAATTACCATTACCTTTTCGGCGTTTTTTGGGTACCAAAATCTGACGCATACCGGATAAATATTGCCCCGTCACGGATATAGGATTTTCCTGAACCTGTTTGGGTGTTCCTTGGGCCACCAAATGTCCCCCGTGGCGACCAGCCTCTGGCCCGATATCCAACAAATAATCAGCCGCCCGCATGGTATCTTCATCATGTTCCACCACCACAACGGTATTGCCTAAATCACGCAAACGGTAAAGTGTGGATAATAATTTATCATTATCCCGTTGATGCAAACCGATGGACGGTTCATCCAACACATATAAAACACCGGTCAAACCTGTACCGATTTGGCTGGCCAATCGGATACGTTGTGCCTCCCCGCCCGATAAAGTTCCCGCAATGCGATCCAAAGGTAAATACCCCAAACCGACATTATTTAAAAAGGTTAAACGTTCTGTGATTTCCTTTAAAATTCTTTCGGCAATGGTCTTTTTTTCCTTTGATAAATGTGATGGTACTTTTTCAAACCAATCCAAAGCCGAAGAAATGGAAAGATTTGTAATTTGTGATATATTTTTACCCGCAATTTTAACACATAAAGCCTCAGGTTTTAAACGCATTCCATGACATTCAGAACACGGTGTATTCATCATAAATCGGGCAATTTCGGATCTGGCTTCATCCGAATCCGTTTCCAAATAACGGCGTTCCATATTGGGGATTACACCTTCAAAACGGGCACCTTTTTTGTGAAAACCGTATAAAATGGCGTGTTTTATTTCTTCATCCAACATACACCAAGGTGTATCCAAATTTAAATCCAAACCATTGACCAACGGACGCAAAGCATAGCTATACCACCGACCGATATCACCGTTTTTTAAGGTCCAAGGAGCAATAACCCCCTGATTGACGGATAATGTCGTATTAGGAATCACCAAAGCCGGATCTACTGATAATTTTACCCCTAATCCCCCACAAACAGGACACGCCCCTTGTGGATTATTAAATGAAAATAATCTGGGTTCCAAATCAGTAATGGTAAAACCTGATACAGGGCAAGAAAATTTAGCCGATAAAATCTTTTCGTTTTCATCGGTTAAATCCACGATTTTCAACAATCCGTCCGCCAAAGCAATTGCCTTTTCAATGCTGGATGATACGCGTGTTTGCATATCGTCTTTGACAATCAATCTGTCCACAATCACATCAATGTGATGGGCTTTGTTTTTATCCAATGCGGGCACGTCTTCTATTGGATAAATTGTGCCATCCACCTGAACACGCACGTAGCCCATTTTTTGCCAATTGGCAAATTCTTTTTTATATTCACCCTTTCGTCCACGCACAATTGGTGCCGATAACATCATCTTATGTCCATCGGGATAGGCACAAACAATATCTGTCATCTGAGAGGTTGTTAAAGCTTCAATCGGTTGATTTGTGGCCGGCGAATAGGGTGTCCCTGCTCTGGCCCACAAAAGACGCATATAATCATAGATTTCGGTTGTGGTTGCCACAGTGGAACGCGGATTATGGCCGGTTGTTTTTTGTTCAATGGAAATGGCGGGCGATAATCCTTCAATTAAATCCACATCAGGCTTGCTTTGTAAATCCAAAAACTGACGCGCATAGGTGGATAAACTTTCCACATACCGGCGTTGCCCTTCGGCATAAATGGTATCAAAAGCCAAAGAAGATTTACCGCTACCCGACACACCGGTAATCACCACCAGTTTGTTTTTTGGAATATCCACATCAATGTTTTTCAGGTTATGTTGACGGGCCCCACGAATTTTGATAAAATCCATATTCCCTCCCTATTATTTTATCAACGTTCTTTTTTTGCCACTTGCAAGATTCGTAAAGTTGTTTTAAATGGGATTTTTTTATCCGATAAAGCACGTTGAACTTGGTGTAAGTCTTTTACAGCTGCTTTTTGTGTTTTTTTACGCAAATATCTTTCCTGCCATAACGGTTTTTTATCCGGATCTATTGCAAGAGCTAAACAAGATGAAAACGGTGTGCAAAACTTTTCATCCATTAAGGCCAATTGTATCTTAAAAATTTGATTTTTATCTTTTATCAAAGATTCCAAATCAATTACCTGTTCTAAACGCATTGCTCAACTCCTTTGTTTTTTTGGTGCAATATTATACACCATTTTCACAAAAAAATCAAGTAAACCTTTGTATAGGTATTTCTGGCATCTGTTTTGATATCAAAAAAAATAAAATAATTTTTACTTTAAAATCAATCTATTCAGCAAGTTCTGTGTATACCTTAAGCTGAATTAGTTCTTCCATTTGTTGGGCTTTTTGCCCCATCTGCATCATTATTTGCCAAATTTTTAAAATAGGTTAAGGTGGCCGTTGTACCATTACATTCTACACGACGGACAATAGTACCTTGCATATCTTGCATTTGTTCACAAACCTCACCATCTACATCAGAAAAAATCAACTTAAAAGTTGTTTCTGCTTCATTACTTTTTAATTCAATATTATTTGAACCAAAATTTGTAAGGGTCAACACATCTTTACCATTTACAATTTGAAGATAAACATCATTCGCCTGAGTATTTGCTTTATTTAATATTTCATTAGCTCTGACTTTTTTTATGGCAATATCATAACCATATATACCCACCACGGATAAAACCCCAATTACAGCCAACACCCCCAACATTTCAACCATACTGCGACCTGATTCAGCCTTGTAACAATAATGATTTTTCATTTTTTTACTCCTTTTTTTTGCTAATCCAAATACTATCTGACTTTATCCGATTTGTCAAGAAGCTATTAACTTTTTTTAAATTTAGCATAATTTTTGTAAAATAACAAAAAATCCCCGCCATAAAGACGGGGATTTTAAAGTCTGTACTTTCCAAATTAGTTGATAATTTTGGAAACTGTACCGGCGCCGACTGTACGACCACCTTCACGGATAGCGAAACGCAATCCTTCGGCCATAGCGACGGGCACGATCAATTTGACTTTCATGCTGATGTTATCGCCAGGCATGACCATTTCTGTACCGGCCGGCAATTCAATTGTACCGGTCACGTCTGTTGTACGGAAATAGAATTGAGGACGATAGTTGGCAAAGAACGGAGTATGACGTCCACCTTCTTCTTTTGTCAACACATAGCATTGGCATTCAAATTCTGTATGCGGTGTGATTGTACCGGGAACAGCCAAAACTTGACCACGTTCCACTTCTTCACGTTTTGTACCACGCAACAACACACCAACGTTATCACCGGCTTCACCTTGATCCAACAATTTGCGGAACATTTCGATACCGGTAACGGTTGTTTTTTGTGTAGGACGCAGACCGACGATTTCAACTTCTTCACCGACTTTGATGACACCTTGTTCCACACGACCGGTCACCACTGTACCACGACCGGAAATTGAGAACACGTCTTCAATCGGCATCAAGAATGTTTTATCCACAGGACGGGCAGGTTGAGGAATGTAAGCATCAACAGCGTCCATCAAAGCAACGATAGCATCATGGCCCAATTTGGCATCACCACCGTCCAAGGCAACCTTAGCGGAACCTTTGATAACGGGAATATCGTCGCCAGGGAATTGATAGGAGCTCAACAAATCACGGATTTCCATTTCAACCAATTCCAACAATTCGGGATCGTCAACCATATCCATTTTGTTCATAAAGACCACGATGGCAGGCACACCCACCTGACGGGCCAACAAAATGTGTTCACGTGTTTGAGGCATAGGACCATCAGCGGCGGAAACCACCAAGATAGCACCGTCCATCTGAGCAGCACCGGTGATCATGTTTTTCACATAGTCGGCGTGGCCTGGACAGTCAACGTGAGCATAGTGACGGTTGGCTGTTTCATATTCCACGTGGGATGTATTAATTGTAATACCGCGTTCACGTTCTTCGGGGGCTTTATCAATGTTGGCATAATCAACAAAAGCAGCGCCACCTTTATCGGCCAAAACCTTTGTAATAGCGGCTGTCAATGTGGTCTTACCGTGGTCCACGTGACCGATTGTACCGATGTTACAGTGCGGTTTTGTTCTTTCAAATTTTTCTTTACTCATTTTTTTCTCTTTCTTTAACTGATCAGTTAATAAAATGAAGTCCAATGACTTCGGTTAGTTTTGTTTGTTTGGGATGTTTTCTCATCCAACAGATTGACCAAATGGCAATTGACAACCTGTATTTTTTTGGAGCGGGTGATGGGAATCGAACCCACGTATTCAGCTTGGAAGGCTGCTGCACTACCATTGTGCTACACCCGCACGATTCTTGAACAAGAAACTGCTAGATTTTACACAAGTTTTAAAAGAATGTCAAGGAATTTTTATTACTATTTAGAGAAATTAAAATTTCCTTGGATTCACAGTAGGATCTTTCCACGCACTTATAAATTCACTTAAGGCAGGGGAATCTTTATCCGGTAAAATAATACTGACGGATACCAACAAATCCCCACGTCCTTTAACACCTTTTCCTTTTATTCTCAATACCTTACCACCGCTGGTATAAGGCGGTATTTTTAACGCAATTTCCCCATCTGGTGTTGGAATTAAAACTTTTGTCCCCAGTACCGCCTCCTTTAAAGTCAAGGGCAGGGTGAGTTTTACATTATCGCCATCACGTGTAAACAGTTCGCTTTTTTGCACCTGAATTTTTATTAAAGCATCCCCACCATATTCCCCCAAACCTTTTAAACGTAAAACAGCGTCATCCACCACACCGGCCGGTACTTTAACCTTTACCTGCTTACCACTTGATAAACGAACCGTCGTTTCACCGCCTGTAATAGATAAATTAAAAGGAATAGCTAATTGATACTGAACATCCTGACCACGGGAATAGGGGCTTTGTCTGGCCCGTGAAGCACCTCCGCCCATACCAAACAGGTCCGCAAAGTTAAAACCGCCCGAGCCACCGCCCATACCACCAAACATGGACGCTAAATCTTCCGGATTGATATTGGTATAGGTTGTATTACCACGACGATAAGTTCCACCGTTAAAACCATTAAAACCACCACCATCATAGGCACCACGCCCAAATGGGGTAGGGTTACCATGTTCATCAATTTCCCCGGCATCATATCTGGCCCGCTTGGATTTATCCGATAAAATTTCATAAGCCCCTGTTAAAGTTTTGAATTTTTCTTGGGCTTTTTTATCGGGATTCACATCCGGATGTAAAGTTCTGGCCTTTTGACGATAGGCTTTTTTGATTTCAGCATCACTGGCCCCTTTACTCACACCTAACATATCGTATAAATTTGTCATTTTTCGCTCCTTTTGGACATACTATTATATAATATAAGGTGTCTATTAAAAAAAATCTATCTTTTTCAGCAAAAAAAGATTATATTATAGACCATGAAAAAGAAAAACGAAAGATTGATGTTACAAGCCAGTTATGCTTCCATCGGCATGACAATCATTTTATTAGTGTTAAAATGGATGGCATTTATGATGACAAATTCTGTGGCGGTTTTATCCACTTTATTTGATTCCTTACAGGATTTAATGACTTCTGGTATCAATTTATTAGCCGTCCGCCACTCGGTTATGCCGGCGGATAAACAACATCGCTTTGGGCATGGAAAAGCTCAAGCGATCGGTGGATTAGTTCAATCGATTGTAATTTTTATGTCTGGGTTAATATTGATTTATCAATCCTGCCAGCATTGGAAAAATCACGATAAAATCAACGTTTTTTCTTGTGGTATGTTATTGTTGGTTATTTCTATTATTTTAACTTTTATTTTATTACGCTTTCAAAAGTATGTGATTGCCAAAACAGATTCACTTTCCATTCGTGCTGATATGGCACATTATACGGGTGATATTTGGATGAATTTTGGGGTTATTATCTCTTTATTATTTTCTGCTTTGTTTAAAATTCAATGGCTGGATATTTTGTTTGGTGTTGGGGTAGGGCTTTACCTTTGTAAAACAACCTACCAGATTGCAAAAACAGCACTGGGTATGTTGATGGATACAGAAATGCCCACACAAGTTCGCCAAACCATCAAAACAACAGCTTTAGCATTTTCCGAAGTGGTTGGAGTTTCCAACTTGAAAACCCGCTTGTCTGGAAGTTGTTTATTTATTCAAATGACAGTTATTATGGATAAAGATTTAACTTTATATCAAGCACACCAAATTGCCGATAAAATTGAAAATCAACTTCATACACATTTTTCGGATTGTGAGATTATTATCCACCTAGAACCCGATTCAAAAATAATCCCTTCTAATAAATAATAAAAATATATTTGTGGTTATTGTACTGTGTATAAAGTGCATAACTTTTTTTTATTTTTGTTGACATACTTTTGTATTTTTATTCGAATCGTTTAAATTTCAAGCTAAAAATCATTTTTTTCCGAATCGTTCCAGGTAAAAAAATTACAAAAGGACGCTGTGTATAACTTTGGAAAAATAATTTTATTTTACAGTATTGGATAAGT
Organism: Alphaproteobacteria bacterium; assembly: GCA_045611705.1. Classification (GTDB taxonomy): domain Bacteria; phylum Pseudomonadota; class Alphaproteobacteria; order CAAHEQ01; family UBA3637; genus UBA3637. The sequence goes on from JAZKXR010000006.1 coordinate 169,918, forward strand.
TTTTAAATTTTATCCCCACTTATCCACAAAGTTATACACCAATCAGGGATAAAAAAGTAATTAATAATCATCACTTAATTTACAAAAACTATTAACACAGTAATAAAATTCAACTAATCCCCCGTCACATAGACCACATTTATTATTACAATCCGTATTTGTCTGACATGGAACTTTTTGGGTCATAATTTTTATGAAAGGTCATCTCGGTACAATTATTGTTGATTTTATGCACTATAGATGAATGTCTCAACATAAACTTCATTTGTTTGCAAACATCCGAATCCACTGTTTTTAAAGCAATCTTAAAATTATCTGTGCCAGAGACAGTTGAAACGGATTCAAATAAAGAATTATTAAAAGAACTGAGATTAGGGCTTGTTTTTCCTGTGATTAATTGGGCTGAGATAAAAACAGCCTCTTGCATGATAGCAGATATCAATTTATTCGCTTTGTGTTTTTTTATGGCAACACCATAACCATACACGCCACTCACACTTAATACGGCGATAACTGCCAATACGACCAAAATTTTAATCATAGCATGCCCTTTTGGGTTTATTTTGTAGTTTTTATTCATTACTGACATTTTTTATCCTTTTTCAAATATTGAAAAGCTACTTTTTTTAGAAAGTATGTGGATGCCGAAAAAACTGTATAAAGAAAACAGTGTTGTTTATTCAGTTTATCAGGAAAGCATCTGCAAAATCTAGGCGGATGCTTTATATCCAACAATCAGTCTTATACCAAATGCACACTCAGTCTAAAATATTTCTTTTTATAAAGTCAAACAAAAAAGATTGAGTTTTTAGATAAAAAAAGTTAAAATACATCAAAAGGATAAAAAAATGAGAGAAATTGTTTTAGATACAGAAACAACAGGTTTTGATCCAGAAAAAGGAGATCGGATTGTTGAAATCGGTTGTGTTGAATTAGAAAATCATCAACCGACTGGAAAAACATATCATGTTTATATCAATCCGATGCGTTCTATCAGCCAGGAAGTTGTACAAGTACACGGTTTGACAGAAGAATTTTTGTCTGACAAGCCTATTTTTGAAGAAATTGTTGATGAATTTTTGGCCTTCGTTGGCGTAAATACGCCACTTGTGATACATAATGCTGCCTTTGATGTAAAATTTTTGAATGCCGAGTTAAAAGCCTGTAATCGCCCGATTTTGCAAAATCCGATAGTGGATACCTTGTTAATTGCCCGTCAAAAATTCCCAGGTGCCAAAAACAATCTGGATGTTTTATGCGAACGCTTTCATGTGGATGCTTCACGCCGAACGGTTCATGGTGCTTTATTAGATAGCGAATTATTAGCAGATGTTTATTTTGAATTGATAACAAAACGTGAATTAGATTTTACTGAAAATAAAAAAAATGTTAAAAATCAAATAGTTACAAAAGAAATTAAAAATGTTTCACGTGAAACATTCCCAATTCGGCAATGGCAAATAACACCTGAAGAGGAAAAAGAACATCAGGAATTTTTAACAAAAATAAAGGGAACTTTATGGGAAGTAAAATAGTTTTATTATTTTTACTTGGTTTTAGTTTTTCTGTTCAGGCTCAAATGACGGATTTGATTGGTTCTATGGCGATTCAAGGACAAATGACTGCATCTGGATTAAAAGGATATGGAACGGCTTCTTTAATGTATGAAAAGAATTCTTTAATGCAGGAATTACAAATGCAAGTTATTGATATTAAAACAAAATATATGAATAATTATCAAAATGTTTCACGTGAAACAATTCGTTCATCTTTATTAAAAAAGTATAAAACAACTTTACATAACAACGGTAATTCTTTTTATTTTGAATTACATAATATGGATCAAAAACTATGTAAAAGTTTATCAAATAATTTTGCTGGTGCTTATAAAATTGATAAAAATAACTGTCAAAATGTGAAAATTTATTTTAAATAATATTGATTTATTTGTTTTTATTGTATATAATCCTTTTTATAAAAGGAGGATGTTTCACGTGAAACAATTTCAAGATTTACTTAAAAAATCACAGCAAGATATTGAAAAATATATAGAAATTATCACTATTTGGCAAAAACATGTGAATTTAATTTCCTTAAATACTTTAAAAAATATTCGAGAACGTCATATTTTGGATTCGGCACAATTATTTGATTTGATTCCGAAACAAACAAATGTTTTGATGGATATCGGTAGTGGAGGGGGATTCCCTGGAATTGTTTTGGGGATATTGAATAAAAATTCAGGCTTTCCGATCCAAAAGATTTATTTGGTGGAAAGTGATATTAAAAAAGCCACCTTTTTACAGGAAGTTAATCGCCAATTAAAATTAAACATAACAGTTTTAAATGAACGAATTGAAAAGATAAAAGATGTAATTCCAGATGTAATTACAGCACGTGCATTTGCTGAATTAGGCCAGATTTTAACCTTTTGTCAATCCATTGTTTCACGTGAAACATTGTTGATTTTACCAAAAGGAAAACGAGTGGATGAAGAAATTGAAAAAAATAAAATATCTTGTAAAATCAATAAGTTAAAAAGTATAACTGATGAAGAATCTTGTATTCTAACTGTATCGGAGGTGTCTTATGAAAACTGAAATTTTTGCTGTTTCAAATCAAAAAGGTGGTGTTGGAAAAACAACAACATCTGTCAATTTAGCAACCGCTTTATCCAGTTTAAATAAAAAGATTTTAATAATTGATTTGGATCCACAAGGTAATGCAACGGTCAGTTTTGGTTTAAAACGTGCTTTGGGTGGGCCTAGTTCATATTCTGTTTTAACAGGGCAATGTTCCGTGGAAAAAGCTATTCAAAAAACAATGTTGCCGAATTTGTTTGTATTACCAGCCAGCCAAGAATTGTTAGGAGTTGATTTAGAGTTAGCTGGTATGCAAAATCCACAATATTATTTAAAAAAAGCATTAGAACAAGTCCCTGAATTTGATTATATTTTTATTGATTGTCCACCGGCTGTCGGTATGCTGACTTTAAACGCATTGGTGGCGGCCACTCAGGTGATTATTCCGATTCAATGTGAATATTTGGCTTTGGAAGGTGTGGCAGATTTAATGAAAACAATCAATAAAATCAAACAAAACTTTAATCCCAACTTAAATATACAAGGGGTTGTTTTAACAATGTATGATGCCCGCTTTAATTTGGCAAAATCCATTCAAAATGATGTACGTTCGTTTTTTGGTGATTTGGTTTTTAAAACAATTATTCCCCGAAATGTTCGTATTCCTGAGGCACCTTCGCATGGTAAGCCGGTTATGTTGTATGATTTTAAAAGTATTGGTGCCCAAAGTTATATACATTTAGCCGCAGAAGTTTTACAAAGACAACAAGGAGAAAATCATGGATAATCAAAGACTTGGAAAGGGTTTGAGTTTTTTAATGGGTGAGGATTTTTTGGGTCAAAACAGCCAAAACACCCCCGAAAATACAAAAGAAAAAATACAATTGATTGCAATTGATAATTTAAAACCTGGGCGTTTTCAACCCCGTCGTGTTTTTAATGAAGAAGCCTTGGATGATTTGGTAAAATCAATTGAAAAAAAAGGTGTTTTACAACCGCTTTTGGTGCGTCCTTATCATTTGGGTGGTTATGAAATTATTGCCGGTGAAAGACGTTTTCGGGCTTCACAAAAGGCGGGATTAAAGGAAGTTCCTGCTATTATAAAGGATTTTAATGATAAAGATACCTTGGAAGTGGCTTTAATTGAAAATCTGCAACGTGAAGATTTAAATCCATTGGAAGAGGCTGAAGCCTATGTGCGTTTATTGAAGGAATTTCAATATACCCATGAAATGTTATCAGAAGTTTTAGGAAAAAGCAGAAGTTATATTTCTAATATGATGCGTTTATTGGAATTGCCTGAAAAAATCAAAGAATTATTGGAAACAAAACAATTGACACCGGGGCATGCCAGAGCTTTATTAGGTGTAAAAAAATCCGAAGATTTAGCATTGGAAATCATTAATCGCGGTTTAACGGTACGTGAAACGGAAAAATTAGCCGATCGAGAGAAAAATCCACCTAAAAAACAGGTTAAAATAAAAGAAAAAGATGAAGATATTCGGGCTTTAGAATCTGATTTATCTCAAAAATTAGGTGTAAAAGTTCAAATTAAATGGAATGGTAAAAAGGGATGTTTATCTTTAAATTACACATCTGTTGATCAATTCCAAAAGATTTTGGAAAAACTCACTTAATGTTGATATCTAAAATACACTTTTGTAAGATTAAATTTTGCGAAAGTGTATTTGTTTTCATTTGAATTTCAGCATCTAAAAACAAATGGTGTGCTGAAACTAATTGTTTAAATGACCAAATTGTCAATTGTTTTTGAAGGGGTTGTTTTAGGCGAAATTGAGCCGGTTTTAAAAGTTTATCCGAAACTGAAATAACATTTTCGCCTTGTTGAATCATTGATTTACCTTCTAATAATAAATCAAAATATCGTGCCAAAGATCTTAAAATAGATACAGGTTGTTCCCCTTGTTGTTGTAATTTTTGAACGAACGGAAGCCCCAGATGAATTTGTTGATTGGCGATCATTTGAATAAAAGAATCCACTTGAATGGTGCCATCTCCTGTTAATAACTGGATAATCGGCAAGGTAATAGTCTTTTTTTCTTGATTATAAAGTGAAATCTTTTCTAATTCTGATTTCAAAATAGTTAAGTTATTAGATGTATTTTGAATCAGATATTCCATTGCATCCGGTGTGATATTAAATCCGTTTTGATGTGTAAAATCCTTAATAAAAAAGGCTAATTCGTTGTTTTCGGGCGGATAACACGCAAAGGCCACAAATTCCGGGTTTGTTTCGGCTTCAATACGAATAGGATTGTTTTTTTGTAAATTATCACAACTGATTAATAAAAAAGCATTTGTTTGTTTATTATTGCAAAAATGCCGAATTACTTCGTCTGATATATTATTGCCTTCTTTTATCCAAATAAAACGCCTATCACCCATCAGATTTGGTGTGTTTGCTTCATCCGTTGCCAAAAATGGGGTTGTTTTTAATTGAGACGGGGTTATGGTAACCAAAGAAAATGCATCCGCATCAGGAAGTATAAGCTTTTGAATTTTATGAGATAATTCATAAATTCTGGATATATCTGTTCCAAAAACCAAAGCACCGGCATATTGGTTTTTTAATTGAGGAATTAAAGCATCTAATTGTAATGGTTTGGCTTTCACGAATTCTCCAAAGAAAGTTTTGTCAGAACATCCAATGCGATTTGTTCGGCAATTTGTTCTGCTAATTCTTGCTGTATTTTATTTTCTGCAACGGTTGTGGCATAAGGATTTGACACAACAGAATAAGAACTGACGGCGGTTATTTTTTCCGATAAAATCGTCTTTTGGGTTTTTAAATTTTGTAATTGATATGTTGAAAAGGCACTGACTTGAATCGTGCTGGCGAATTCATCAGAGGTAATTGTTTTATCACCAGAAGAAAACGATGGTGAAGAAACGGTCAATTTATATTGTTTTGTTGTTTCGTTTTGTGGGGCAGGTAGAGCGTTTTTTATAATACGCGTCATGCTTTCGCCATATTTATTTGGAATTGGTGACACAATCAGGTGTGTATCATGCAGAGAATAATTTTTTGTTCCATAAAGGGGGGTAAAACCACAACCTGTGATAAATAAAAGGGAAAATAAAATTTTTTTCATCAGAACTCCTTTTTCTTTAATATACCAAAAAAAGTGAAAAAAGACAATAAAAAAGCCTTTTAAATGTCTTTTTTTTAAGGTATAATAAGCTTATGAAAAAACAAAAGATACATATTGTTGTAGGTCCGACCGCCAGTGGTAAATCTTCATTAGCTTTTCAAATGGGTAAAAAATTATCCGGTCAGATTGTTAATGCTGATGCTTTTCAGGTTTATTCAGGATTGCGTGTTTTAACGGCCCGACCGACAATACAAGATGAAAATGAAATTCCACATTATTTATATGGTTATGCGGATAATGATTTTCAGGAAAATGTGCAAGGCTGGTTGAATAAAGCTTGTGAAATTTTACCCAGTCTTTCCAATCCGATTGTAGTAGGTGGAACAGGAATGTATGTCAATGCATTGATAAACGGTATCAATGAAATGCCAGATATCCCGAATGAAATTCGGCAATCTGTGCGTCAAATGGATATAAACGAAGTGCGTTCTTTGTTAAAAGGACAATCTGTTTTTCCTGATCCGCAACGACAACGACGTGCTTTGGAGGTTTTTTTGACAACAGGTCGGACAATTGAATATTTTCAAAAACAACCCCCAAAAAAGATAATTGATGCTGATTTTTATGTTGTTTTAGTTCAACCGTCTCGACAAAAAGTTTATGACAGAATTGAAAAAAGATTAGATATAATGTTTAAACAAGGCGTGGTTGATGAGGTTGAAAATCTTTTAAAAACAAAAGCTTGTGGCGGTGTTTTAAAGGCTATTGGTGTTAAAGAAATAACGCAATATTTACGTAATAATATTTCAATTGATGAAGTAAAAAATCAAATATTGTTATCCACTAAACACTATGCCAAGCGTCAAATGACGTGGTTTCGTTATCAAATAAGTGCTGATTTGGTAATATCTGATGATGTGTGATTACATTGTTATAACATATAAAAAGTGTTAAAAATCAATATGTTATATTAAATTAGCAAAAAAACAGATGAATAAATTTTAAAAAATAAAAATAGAATGTAATTACTTATGTAATTATTTTGTTGACAACGTATTTACTTTGTAATATAGTATTTAAGCTTGTCATCAGGAGGATAAAATGAAACACAAAGAAAGATTTATACATAAAGCACAAATAATCTTTATAATTGTGGGACTTATTTGGTGTTCCTTTGTTTTTAATTATTTGGCGGTATCTGGTTGGTGGGCTGGGCGTGCCAATTTATCCCCGATGGAATTGATGGGCGGATTGAGTGGGTTGTTTTTGCCTTTGGTTGTTTTGTTTTTGATTTCGGCTTATTTTGACAGAAATGAATATTTGGAAAAACAGGGTAAAAATCTGCGTGGCTATTTGGAAGAATTGATTTATCCGACAGAAGAAGGTGAGGTTTATACAAAAGAATTAACCAAGGCCTTACGCGAACAGATTAAAGAATTCAGATCTGTTTATGATGGTGTGAATAAACATACTGATGATGTTAGGGATAATTTACAACGTTGGATTGAAGGATTAAATAAAATGGTCAAGACGGTGGATACGCAAACCGTCAGTGTGGTTCAAAAATTGGCCGAACATGTTCAAAAATTGGCCGAAATCACTCATCAAAGTAATCGTCAATCCCAGGAAACAACAAAATTATTATCTGGTCAGGCGGATGTTTTGAATGAAGTCAGTCAAAAAACACATCAGGTAATGTCTGGTTTTACCAAAGAATTGAATCAGGAAATCCACGAAATAAAAAACATTGTACATGCTTTTGAAACCGCACATCAACAAATTGCAAATACAAGTGAAACTTGTGAAAAAATTGCAAAAGTCTTAAATGATTCAGGTTTTCAAGTAGTACAGGCGGTTGAAAATTTTGGATCGGTAAAAGAGGTGATTCAGCAGGTTGAGGGGGTAAAAAAACAAATTCAACAAAGTGAAAAGGATTTAAATCAAAAAGCACAAGGTTTAAAAAATGTTCTTTCACAAATACATGGGGACATGACTGTCGTGGCCAAAGGATTACAACAACACACCCAGACCTTGGAAAAACATTTGGATTTTAAGGCAGAGCAAAAAAGGGATTTTTTGCGTGAAGCTAGTGAAATTACAACAAAACTACAACAATTTTCCATTTCTTTGGCACAATTGTTTTCGCCCAAAAATGAAGAAGAATTATGGAACCGGTATTATGCCGGTGATAAAGCAGTTTTTATGCGTTATTTAGCACAAAATATCAAAAAGACAAAAGCTGATAAGGTGCGTCAGTTATTTAAACAAGACGCTATTTTTCAATCAAATGCCATCAATTATATGCGTACATTTGAACAAATGACGCATCAGGCCAGTGAAAACGCCTCAGACAGTCCTTTATTGGCTGTTTTGATTGGTTCAGAAGTCGGTCGTTTGTATATGGTTTTGGCGGATATATTAAAAGGGGATAATGTATGAAAGTTAAATTAATAAAAATAGGCAATTCTATGGGAATTCGCTTGCCACAATCAGTGATAAAAGAATGTCAGTTTGAAAACGAATTGGAATTACATATTCGTCAAGGAAGTGTTGTTTTATCACCGGTTGTCAAAAATCGTTACGGATGGAAAGAATTGATGCAAAGTGAATTAAACAGGCATCCGATTAAAGCGGAAGGGGAATGGGAATGGTAAAAAAATTTGATGTTTATTTTTGCGAAACTAAAAACCATGAAAAACCGTGTGTCATTATTTCCCCTGATGAAATGAATACGCTTTTACCGTATGTGGTGATGGCACCCATTACCAAAAATCAACGGGCTTTTCCATGTCGTATTGGGGTAAAGTTAAAAGGTCAGATGGGGCAAATTGCATTGGATTTAATGCGTGTGTGTCCCAAAGCAAAACTGGTAAAAAAAGCCGGCTCTTTACCGGAAAATCTGAAAAAAGAAATGCAGGATATTTTAAAAGAATTTTTTAATTTAAAATAGGTAAAATAATAGTAAAAACAGTGCCTTCTTTTTTTGAACTTTGAACATCAATACGTCCGTTATAGTGTTGAATAATTTGTTGGGCTATGCTTAAACCCAGACCGGTTCCTTCTGTTTGATGATAGTTTTGTTGACCACGATAAAAACGATCAAAAAGGCGGGGGATTTCTGATTCAGAAATAACAGGCCCCTGATTTTGAATACTGACAATCAATTTTTTACTCTGTTGTTTGATGCGAATCAGAATCGGTTTGTTTTTATCACCGTACTTAATGGCGTTTTCCATAATATTTTGAAACAAATGATATAAATCGGTTTGATTTGCCAAAATTTCGGGGATTTTAGTTTCTGTTTTTAATATAAAAGTTTGTTTTTTGAGCTGAGCCTTTGTTTTTAATTCATTGATTAACTGTTTTAACACTGATTTTATCTGAATGGTTGTTTTTTGCTTTAAGATATCCTGTTGTCGGGCTAATTTTAAAAGTCCTTGAACCAGATTTGTCATATGATTTGTTTGGTTGGCAATCAAAGATAAAAATTCACGTTGTGCTTTGGGGTCGTCTTTGGCAGGGCCCTGTAAAGTTTCAACTGCTCCTGAAATAACAGCTAAAGGGGTTTTCAGTTCGTGGCTGGCATTGGCAAAAAAATCATTTTGTTTTTGATGAAATATTTTAAAATCAGTAATTTCATGTAATAAGATTTCAACAACACCGCCTTTTTGAGTGGGGGCTGGTAATTTATCCAGGCGTACCTGAAAAAAACGTTCATTTATTTGCCATTCAAAAATTTTAGCTTCTTTTTGGATTTTTGTAAGGGCTTTTTTGAAATGATCGTTTTTTGTTAAAATTGTTAAATTGTTATTTGTAAATAAATTTTCGGCAGCTGTATTGAAAAAAACCGCCTCTTTTTTATCGTTCAAAATAACGATTGGGTCTGGTAAATTTGTTAAAATATGGGCATCAGACAGGGCTTGTTGTTGCCAAATTCGGCTGGCAGCCTGAAAAGCACGCATCAGGCGATTAGATGAAAACAGGCTTCGCCGGAATATCGGCTGATCTTTACCAAAGTTGGTGGCCCATTGATTTAAATAGTTGATAAAATTATCTAAATCTTTAAAAACCAAGACAATAATACCGGCACTGATGGTCCAAAAACACAACAATGAAACCAAAGCCGAAATCCACGATAATTTTCCCAAGACCATCAAAAAAAGCAAAATTAAAACAGCCGGAATATTGATAATCCAAGTACGGGCTGCCAGATTAAAAGTATAATTTTTTATTTTTACTTTCTTTTTTTTCATAAATCCAGTATAATACAATTTTATAAAAAAGGAAAGAAAAATGTCATCTGATAAAGCGACACCGTTGATGGAACAATACTTAAAAACGAAACAACAATATCCGGATTGTTTGTTGTTTTATCGGATGGGTGATTTTTACGAATTGTTTTTTTCGGATGCTTATCAGGCATCTTCGGAATTGGATATCGTCTTAACCTATCGCGGGACATATATGGGTGAAAAGATTCCCATGTGTGGCGTGCCGTTCCATGCCTATGAAAATTATTTGGTGCGTTTGGTGAAAGCCGGTTATAAAGTGGCCATTTGTGAACAGGTTGAAAGTCCGGCCGAGGCCAAAAAGCGTGGTTATAAAGCGGTGGTTAAACGTGAAGTCGTCAGAATTGTTACCGCTGGCACTTTAACCGATGATGCTTTGTTAAATTCACGCCGACATAATTATTTGGTATCTGTGGCCGATGGCGGATTAAATTTGGGTGTGGCCTGGGTGGATATGTCCACGGGTGATTTTTTTGTTCAAAAAACGGATGTATTCGGCTTGGGGGCTGTTTTGGCCCGATTGGAAGCCAGTGAAGTGGTTTTATCCGAAGAATTTTGTGATAAAAAAGGCTTTATGTGGGATACGGCCTATGGTCAATTGACACAATTACCCCCCAGTGATTTTCATACTTCTTTACATTTGGATGTGATTCAAAAATATCCCAGCTTTGACAAAGGTGAACAACTGGCCATTGGTGTATTATTAAAGTATATCTATAACACCCAAAAAGGACAAATGCCCCTGTTAAATGATGTGCATGAAATTCAGGATATTCAGTTGATGCAAATTGACCGTGCCACACGGCGCAGTTTGGAATTGACTTCTACGTTATCGGATGAAAAAGGGGCCAAAAGTTTATTATCTGTTTTGGACAGAACCAACACCGGTGCAGGGGCCCGATTGATGGGCACATGGTTATCCACACCTTTGATGGATTTGGAACAAATCAATTTGCGATTGGATATGGTCGGCTTTTTTAAAGATAATCCTTTGGTGTTGATTCAGGCTAAAAATATATTAAAAGAAGTGCCGGATATGGAAAGGGCTTTGGCCCGTTTATCCGTTGCCCGTGGCGGTCCCAGGGATATGCATGCCATTGTTTCGGGTTTAAAGTTGATTCCGCTTTTGCGTTCGGAATTAAATGCTGAATTTGTGCCCGACAGTTTGACTTGGCAAAAAAAACAAATGGGCGAACATACTGCTTTGGTAACTGATATTTCGCATGCCTTATTGGATGAAGTGCCGTTATTGGCCCGTGACGGTGGTTTTGTGCGTTCAGGCTATCATGCCGATTTGGATGAATTGCAAAACATGAAGAAAAATGCCAAAAAAATGTTGGCGGATTTACAGGCAAAATACAGCCAACAGACAGGCATTCAAAACTTAAAAATCACCTTTAATAATTTATTGGGATATTTTATTGAGGTGCCGGCCCGTTTGGCCACACCTTTGGTCAATAATAAAGAAATGGGCTTTATTCATCGTCAAACGATGGTCAATTGTGTGCGTTTTACAACGGTTGAATTGGGTGAATTGGAAACCAAGATTTTGCACGCCGATGAAAAGGCTGTGGCTTTGGAATTGGAAATTTATGAACAGTTGCGTGAACGTATTTTATCCCAAAGTGATGCGATTTTATCGGCCACAAAAGCGTTGGCTACAGTGGATGTATGTGTGGCTTTGGCTGATTTGGCTTTGGAACAAAACTGGACCCGTCCTGTTTTAACCCATGGGCGTGAATTTGAAATTAAATCCGGCCGTCATCCGGTAGTGGAATATGCCCTGACCAAAGAACATAAAGCCTTTATTCCCAATGACTGTAATTTAAATGATAATAATAATTTGTGGTTGTTGACAGGTCCGAATATGGCGGGTAAAAGTACCTTTTTACGTCAAAATGCATTGATGGTTGTGTTGGCTCAGATGGGGTCTTTTGTGCCGGCCGAAAGTGCTACTATCGGTTTGGTGGATAAGTTATTTTCCCGTGTGGGGGCCAGTGATGATTTGGCCCGTGGACGTTCCACTTTTATGGTGGAAATGGTTGAGGTTGCGGCCATTTTAAATAATGCCACCGATAAATCTTTGGTGATTTTAGATGAAGTCGGTCGTGGAACAGCCACCTTTGATGGTTTGTCCATTGCTTGGGCTACGGTGGAATATTTGCACAACCACAATCAAACACGTGCTTTATTTGCAACGCACTATCACGAATTGACGGCTTTGGATAAAAGGTTAAATCGTGTTTCATTGCATACCATGCGTGTGAAAGAATGGCAAGGTGAAATTGTCTTTTTGCATGAAGTGGGGCCGGGGGCTGTGGATCGTTCGTATGGTATTCATGTGGCACGTTTGGCCGGTTTACCGGGTAAAGTATTGACACGGGCCGAGCAGGTTTTGGAACAGTTGGAAGAAAAAAAAGCCGCCCAAAAACCATTGTTTGAAGATTTACCGTTATTTGCCAGTATTGAAAAGGTTGCCCCAAAGGAAAGCGAAACGGATAAAAAATTGCGTTCTTTGGATGTGGATAACTTATCCCCACGGGATGCGTTGGATATTTTATATCAATTAAAAAGGGAGTTAAAATGAAACGTTTTATTTATCAATTTATCAGTTTAGTATTTTCTTTGGCTGTTTTGATTTTTATATTTCAATTGATGTGGATTTTGGCCATTCCCGTTTTGTTGGTATTTTTAAGTATTTGGGCAATCAACGGCATGAAAAAATATTGGGAAAAAGGTAAAATTCCCCCGTCCGCCACAGGGCCCATCCGCCCCCATCAAGTAATAGATGTGGAATACAGGGAAGTGGAAAAAGAATAAAATATGACATTTTTATGACAAAATTGTTGCATTTTTGTGACAATTTATGTATGATACCTTTGTTGTTTAATTCAAACAAAGGAAAAAAATGAAGAAATTATCTATTATTTTAGGGGGGCTGTTTGTGGCTTCTGTTGCCCAAGCGGGTGGTTATCAATTAAATGATTATTCTGTAACCGGTTTGGGGCGTTCTTATGCTGGTCAAGGTATTATGGGGGACGATTATTCGGCCATTGCCTTTAACCCCGCCGGTATGACTTTGATGAAAAGATCGGGTATTCAAACAGGTTTAAGCTTTGTCAATTTGAATGCAGATGTTGAAAGTATTGATTCCAGATACGCCAATCAACACAGAAAAATGGATTTTTGGGTGCCGATTCCCCAATTTTTTGCCCAATATAATTTAAATGATAAATGGTCTTTGGGTATGGGTGTTTATGCCCCGTTTGGTTTGAAAACGGATTATGATGCCGATTGGTTTGCATCCGATACAGCCGTTTTATCCAAATTGGATATTTTGGACTTTAATATCTCGGCCGCCTATAAAATCAACAAACATTGGTCAGTGGGTGTCAGCGGTATTATGCGTTATATCTATGGCAAAATGACGAATTCAATTGATAAAAAATATGGTGGTGGTGAATCCGATTTTGATGTGCATGCGTGGAGTAAAACTGCCAGCTTTGGTTTGATGTATGAACACAATGAAAACACCCGCTTTGGTTTATCCTATCGTTTACGTTCGGCTCAACGTGCCAAAGGTGATTTTTATGTCAGTGGAAATTTGGCTTATATGATGCCGGGTTATCCGAATTTAAATGGTAAGTCAGATGTTTGGGCAAATCCGGATTTACCTGAAACAATCACATTATCGGGATATCATCGTTATAAAAAAGTCGGTTTTTCGGGAACAGCCCGGTGGACACATTGGACATCATCTTTCCCTGATTTTACTGTTTATACAAACGCACCTTTGTTAGCATCAAAAGGTGCAAAAAAGGTTTCGCACTATGATTATGACAATACATGGACTTTAACGGCCGGTTTGGATTATTATTATTGTAAAAACCTGACTTTCCGTTTCGGTGCCGGTTGGGATGAAAGTCCGACCCACAGCGATAATAAACGCACGATCCGTATTCCGGATAATGACCGTTGGTGGACCAGTATCGGGGCCAGTTATATGAAAAACAATTGGCAATTGGATATCGGTTATGCCCATATGTTTGGTAAAACAGGCAAAGCCTTGGAAGCCAGCGACCCAGAATCGGTTAAAGTCAAATACAAAAACATGCAATCGCATATTTTGGGCATCCAATATCAATATAAATTTTAATTGATTTGGCCTTTTGAAAGTCCCCCTGATAAAAAAGGGGGATTTTTGTTATAAAAAATACAATTGGATAATTGCTTTTTATAAAAAAGTATGCTAGCTTTGTTTTTAACAAAGGATTTTTGGATGATGCCATTGCATATTCCGGTTTTGTTGGATTCGGTCCTGACACGTTTAGGGTGTCAGGGCGGTGTTTATGTGGACGGTACTTTTGGGGCAGGTGGTTATACGCGTGCTATTTTGAATGCCCACCCCGAAAATCGTGTGATTGCTTTTGATCGTGACCCAACCGTTTTACCGATGGTGGAAAAAATGAAAGCCGAATTTGGTGATCGCTTTTCCTTTATCGGGGATTGTTTTTCATCCGTGGCCGATTATGTAAAAGAACCGGTGGACGGCTTTGTATTGGATATCGGTGTTTCATCCATGCAAATTGATGGTGCCGAAAGGGGCTTTTCGTTTCGTTTTGATGGCCCGTTGGATATGCGTATGAGCGGGCAGGGCATCTCGGCCGCTGATGTGGTCAATTTAAAGGGCGAAAAAGAGTTGGCCGACATTTTATATGCATATGGTCAGGAAAAACAAAGTCGCCGTATTGCCAAAGCGATTGTGCAAAACAGACCTTTTCAAACGACCGCTCAGTTGGTTGAGGTGATCCATTCGGTAATGCCACGGCCCAAGGACGGTTCGGACAGTGCTATGCGTTCTTTTCAGGCATTGCGTATTTATGTCAATGACGAATTGGGCGAATTGACACGGGCTTTGGATGCCAGTATTCGGATTTTAAAACCTCAGGGGCGTTTGGTGGTAGTTTCGTTCCATTCGTTGGAAGATAAAATTGTCAAAGACTTTTTAAAAGAAAACGCTGCCCCAAAAAAACACCAAAATAAATATGCAAAAAGCCAAGAAACAACGGATAAGTTTTTTATTGTTCCCGAAAAAGAAATTGTGATGGCCGATGAAAACGAATTAAAAAATAATTCACGGGCCCATTCGGCTAAATTACGTTGGGCGATTCGGACGGAGGTCAAATGAAACAATGGCAATTTAATTTGATTTGTTTTGTTGTGGCTTTGGCAACCGGCATTGGGACCTTTATGTTAAAGTACCATGTTCGGGAAAAAGAAAAAAACTTAAAAAATATCCACTATCAGATTGTTAAAAACAGGCGTGAATTACATGGGTTACAAACGGATTGGGCGTCTTTGACAAATCCCGAACATTTGCGTCGGCAGGCCGAACAAACAAAAGCCCAACCGATTTTAGCCAATCAAATTATTCAAGCCGATGAATTGGCCGAACGTCCGATAACACCACCGACAGCAAAACCCGATTTTGAAGGGGAAGCGGATGAAAAATAAAAACGCCCCTTTTTACACACCCTGTCAGGAAATTCCGTTAAATAAAACGGACAAATGGCGTTATTTAGATATGAGTACACGGGCCCATTTAAAATCAGCCTCATGGCGTATTTTGGTGGTTTGTTTTGTGTTTTTTGGATTGTTTTGCCTGATTTTAGGGCGATTGTTCCAATTAACCGTTATGGATTATCACGGTCGTGATTATACCAAAAAATCCATCAGTTCTTCTTATGCCTTAAAACGTTATAATATTTTGGACAGAAACGGTGTCTTTTTGGCCAGCAGTGTGCCCACAATGGACCTGTCTGTCAATCCTGCTTTGGTCAAAGGTGATGCAAAAGAAATTGCAAAAAACATTGCAAATGCTTTAAAGGATGTGGATGAAAAAGATGTTTATTCGGCAATTACCAGTTCGGCCGGATTCAGATATATCAAACGTAAAATATCACCTGCCGAAAGACAGAATATCAATTGGTTAGGTTATTATTTTTTGACAGAATCCCCCGGTGAATACAGAACTTACCCCCACCGAAATTTGGTGTCCCATTTATTGGGTGGAGTGGATATTGATAACGTGGGTACTTCCGGTATTGAAAAAGCCTATGACCAACAACTGATACACGAAAATGTGCAATTGAGTATTGATATATCCATTCAGGAAATGGTACATAACGCCCTGACACAAGGCATTGAAAAATTTAAGGCTAAGGCCGGTTTAGCCATTGTGATGGATGTGAATAACGGTGAGGTTTTGGCTTCGGTTTCTTTGCCTGATTACAATCCGAATTATGCCCCCAAAGGAAAAACAGGAAAAGAACGCTTTAATCAGGCTACATTGGGCACCTATGAATTTGGTTCAATTTTTAAATTATTTAATACGGCTTTGGGATTGGAAAGCAAAACAATTACAACGGCCAGCGTTTTTGACGCATCGGAACCTTTAAAAATTGGAACAAAGCAGATTACCGATTATCGTGGAAAAAAAAGACCTTTAACCGTGCCGGAAATTTTAATTTATTCATCTAATATCGGTTCGGCCCAAATCGGTTTAAAAATCGGTCAGGAAAAACAAAAAGAATTTTTGGGTCGTTTTGGTTTTTATGATAAACTGCCGATTGCTTTACCTGAACGTGGTTCAACCCAATATAATAAAAAAGAAAAATGGGCCGATATAGAAAGGGCCACCCTTTCATATGGTTATGGTATTTCTATCACTCCGCTTCATTTGATTGCGGGTGTGGCCGCTTTGACCAATGGTGGATTATATCGTGTGCCGACTTTTATCAAAAATGGTAATAAAGACCAGGTCCAAACTCGTGTTTTATCCGAATCCGTTTCTAAAACCATGCGTCATTTAATGTGGGGTGTTGTCAATCACGAACTGTCTGAAAACAGCCCTGTGGCACCTTATGCCGTTGGTGGTAAAACGGGTTCAGCCAACTTGATTGAAAACGGGCGTTATATGGAAGGCAGGCTCAGAACCACCTTTGTGGGGGCGTTCCCGATGAATGATCCCAAATATATTGTTTTAGTTTCCTATGCAGACCCGAAAAAAGTAAAAGCAACACAGATGTTTAATGCGGCCGGATGGAATGCCAAAGCCACAGGATTACAGATAATTGGTGAAATCGCTCCTTATTTGGGTGTAGAACCGATTGAATCATGGGAACAACCCAATTACATTTTGAATGCCTTTGAACGATCCCGTGAGGCCAAGAAAGGAAATAAAAGATGACAATAACGGATAATGTTAACGAGGTACAATCAGGGGATACTTTTTATGCCATAAAAGGCGTCAAGGTGGATGGGGCGGATTTTGTGCATCAGGCCGTTCAAAAAGGGGCAACAAAAATTGTGGCCGATCATATGATTGATTGTGGCGTCCCCGTTCAGCTGGTTGAGGATGTGCGTCATACATTTGCCGTGGATTGTACAAAACAATGGCCATCGGAAAAAATAAAAAAAGTGGCCGTAACTGGCACAAACGGAAAAACGTCTACCGTTTATTTTGTGCAGCAACTGATGAATTTATCGGGTGTAAAGGCGGTTAGTTTGGGGACCATCGGTTTGGACGGTTGTTTTGGACACACGGATTCATCTATGACAACCATGCCCCCGAAACAGCTTTCCGAAACATTATCTAAATTACAATCAGATGGTGTTGAAATTGTCGCCATGGAAGCATCCAGCCATGGTTTAGATCAAGACCGTTTAGCCGGTTTGTCCTTATGTGGTGGTGGGTTTACAAATATCACCCGTGACCATATGGACTATCATAAAACTCAGGAAAATTATTTATCAGCCAAGGAAAAACTGTTCACCAAGATTTTACCCGAAAATTCCGTGGCTGTTTTAAATGCCGACATTGATGAATACGAACATTTAAAACAGGTTTGTCAACAAAGGGGACAAAAGATTATTTCCTATGGTGTTCGGGGTGAAACTTTACGTTTAATGCAACAGGTGCCGACACCATCAGGTCAACACGTCGTGATTCAATATAATGGTCAAAATTATCCGTTCACTTTATCTGTTTTCGGTGATTTTCAGGCCATGAATTTATTATGTGCCATTGGTTTGTGCCTCAGTTTAGGGCAAACATGGGAACAATTATGCCCTGTGATTGAACAGGTAAAAGCCCCCGCCGGTCGGTTGGAATTTATTGGTGCATTAAACAATGGGGCGGGTGTCTTTGTGGATTATGCCCATACACCCGATGGATTGAAACAGGTTTTAAAATCGTTGCGTCCACATACCAAAGGGCGTTTGGTTTGTCTGTTCGGTTGTGGGGGTGATCGTGATAAAGGCAAGCGTGTTCAGATGGGGCAAGTTGCCCAAGAATATGCAGATGATATCTTTGTAACTGATGATAACCCCAGAAGCGAAGACCCAAGTGCTATTCGTCGGGAAATTTTGGCCGGTTGCCCCACCAAAGGGCATGAAGAATTATCCCGTTCACGGGCCATTATGCATGCCGTCAATTTATTGCAAGAAGGGGATATTTTGGTTTTGGCGGGTAAAGGCCACGAAGATTATCAACAAATACAAACAACGCTTTATCCGTTTTCTGACAGGATTGAGGCTGCCCTTCAAATTAAAGGATATAATGAAAACGCCCTGTATAACGGGGTTGAATTGCAACAGGCGTTGAATGTGCCGGTTCATAAAAAAATGAAAGTATGGCGGGTTGTTTTTAATTCTCAGGACATTCAATTGGGCGATTTATTTGTGGCTTTGACGGGTGGTAAAAGGGATGGCCATGAATTTGTCAAAGATGCCGTCAAACGTGGGGCTGCACTGTGTTTGGTCAATCATGAAATAGCCGATGTTTCACGTGAAAAACAATTGATTGTTTCAGATACACGCATGGCTTTGGAATCGTTGGCCCGATATGCCCGCATGCGTACAATGGCTCAGGTTGTGGGAATTACAGGCAGTTCCGGAAAAACAACCACCAAAGAAATGTTGGGGGCTTGTTTGCAGGCACAAGGCAAAACATTCATCACAAAAGCGAATTTGAATAATGATTTGGGTGTGGCTTTGATGTTGGCCAATTTACCCGCCGATACCCAATATGCCGTGATTGAAATGGGTATCAGCCATGTGGGTGAAATGACCGAATTATCCGATTTGGTGCGTCCTGATGTCAGTATCATTACAAATATTCATCCGGCCCATCAGGAATTTTTCAAAACCTTGCAAATGACAGCCGAAGAAAAGGCGCATATTTTTGATTATCAGGATAAAAACGGAACAGCTGTTTTAAGTGCCGATACCGATTGTGCCAAAGATTTATTTGAACGGGCACATTTGGAAAACATCAAACATATTGTCCGGTTTGGCAAAACGGATTCGGCGGATTTGTGTTTAAAGGATACCTTTGTTCAAAATCAAAAAATGTATGTAAAAGCCCATTGGCATGGGGATAATCTTTCTTATACTTTAAACTTTATCGGCACGCATTATGCATTGGATTCATTGGCGGTTTTGGGGGCGGTTGATGCTTTGGGGGCCAGCACATTACAGGCCATTCAAACATTACAAACTTTAAATCCGACAAATGGTCGTGGCTATACTCAAAAAATCAATGTGGATGATAAAGAGATTACTTTGATTGATGATGCCTATAACGCCAATCCGGCCAGCATGAAGGCGGGTTTGGAATCGTTGACCTTTTATACAAAACGCAAAATTGCCGTTTTGGGGGATATGTTAGAGTTGGGTGAAGAGGGGCAAAAAAGACATCTTGACTTATTGGATATTTTGTCGCACAATGGTGTGGAAAAAGTTTTCGCTGTGGGAAAATTGATGCGTTCTGTTTTTGAACTTTTGCCCGAACAACAACAAGGGGCATGGTGTGAAACGGTTGAACAAATGATGCCTGTTTTGTTAAATTCTTTACAAAATCAAGATATTGTTTATATAAAATCTTCCCATGGAACTGGACTTTATAAATTGGTGGATAAATTGAAAGGAAAATAATGTTTTACTGGCTTTCGTTTTTTAAAGATTCTTGTCGCTTTTTAAATTTATTTAATTACCAAACGGTACGTATTGGCGGTGCGTTATTGACGGCTTTTGTTTTGACATTATTTTTAATGCCACGATTGATTGCATGGTTAAAATCCAAACAGGCCGAACAACCTATTCGTAAATGCGGTCCTGAAACACATTACAGCAAAGCTGGTACACCCACAATGGGCGGTTTAATGATATTGGGAACAACCTTGGTTGCTACTTTATTGTGGGCTAATTTGGCCAATCCCTTTATTTGGGTTTTGATGTTTGCCTTTTTGGGAACTGGTTTAACGGGCTATTGGGATGATTATACAAAGCTGACCCGCCGTTCCAGTGACGGTATTGCCGGCAAAACAAAGTTGGCTTTGCAATTTGCCGTGGCATTTATTACCTGTGGTTCATTGATGTATTTATCCCATGGGAATATGAGTACCAGTATCAACATTCCTTTTTTCAAGAACTTGTTCATTGATTTGGGAATGTTTTATATTATTTTTGCGATGGTGGTGATAGTGGGGGCATCCAATGCGGTCAATTTGACGGACGGATTGGATGGCTTGGTCAGCTTGCCGGTGATAATGTGTACGTCGGTTTTTGGGGTAATTGCCTATTTGGTTGGTCGTGTGGATTATACCACCTATTTGCATATTTCATATATACCCAATGCGGGAGAAATGGCTGTGATGTGCGGGTCTATTATTGGGGCTACATTGGGCTTTTTATGGTTCAACGCCCATCCGGCAAAAGTTTTTATGGGTGACACAGGTTCGTTGGCGTTGGGTGGCTTTTTGGGTGCGATAGCCGTGGCTACCAAGCACGAATTGATTTTGGCCGTTGCCGGCGGTATTTTTGTGGTGGAAGCCTTATCTGATATTATTCAGGTCGGTTCGTATAAGTTACGCAAAAAACGTGTGTTTTTAATGGCACCGATACATCACCATTTTGAAAAATTGGGATGGAGCGAAACAACCGTTGTTGTGCGTTTTTGGATTGTATCCATTTTGTTGGCCTTATTGGCTTTATCCACATTAAAGTTGAGGTAAAATGAAATACTTATCCACCATCAAAAAACGTATAATAGAACAAGCCCGTAGCCTTGATAAAGGTATTATGTATGCGGCGTTTATTTTATTGTTTTGCGGTGTGTTTTTAACTTTGGCGGCCAGCCCGGCTGTAGCGGCTCGAAACAATTTGGCGTGGATGCATTTTATTATCAAACATATGGTTTTTGTGCCGGTGGCATTTGGCGTTTTAATAGGGGTGGCATTATTGCCATTAAAATGGGTCAGACGCGTGGCCTTTTTGGTTTTAATCGGGGCCATGGGTGGGATGTTATTGGCATTGCTGGGTCCTGAAATCAAAGGTGCCCATCGTTGGATAAATGTGTTTGGATTCAGTGTGCAACCATCTGAATTTGCAAAACCTGCCTTTGCCGTTGTATGTGGTTGGTTATTGGCCCGTGGTCGTTTGATTAAACATTGTTGGGACGGATGGATTGCCTGGGTCATTTGTGGTATGGTTGTTTTATTGTTATTGGCTCAACCTGATATCGGAATGACTTTAACAATTTTATCCATTTTTGCGGTGGAATTATTTTTATCGGGTATATCCGTTTGGTTGGTCAGCCTTTTAATTTTAGGCGGTATCGGCTTTGGAGTGATGGCCTTTTTAACTTTTGAACACGTACATAATCGGGTGATTAAATTCCTGTTTCCAGAGGAAGGCTCATCGTATCAGGTGGAAAAATCAATGGAAACATTGAAAAGTGCCGGTTGGTTTGGTAAAGGCCCCGGGGAAGGGTCCGTCAAATATGAATTGCCTGATGCCCATACCGATTTTATTATGGCTGTTTCGGCCGAAGAATTTGGCTTTATTATCACGGCATTGATTGTGATGACATTTGCATTTATTATGTTGCGTTCATGTTGGTTGATTCGACGTGAAAATAACTTTTTTGTTCAAGTGGCTGTGGGCGGTTTGATGACACAAATAACCGTTCAATCATTGGTCAATATATTGTCCACGTTAAACTTGATTCCGACAAAAGGAATGACACTTCCTTTTATTTCGTATGGCGGATCGTCATTGATATCGGTGGCATTTGCCTTTGGTTTTATTTTGGCCCTGACACATGGGCATAGTTTTTCAAGGGGATTAGAATGAAGAAAATTGTAATTACAACAGGTGGGACAGGCGGTCATATTTTTCCGGCCGAAGCCATTGCAAAAGGTTTGTTGGATGCCGGTTATGACATTACCTTTATAACGGATAAACGCGGGGCGAATTTCAGGAAATTGACACAAGTGCCGACAAAAGTGGTTGCGGCATCATCTGTGACTGGTCGTTCTTTTTTTGGTAAATTAAAGGCTTTTGCCGTGTTATGTTTTGGTGCTTTTCAATCATCATGGTTTATGTTGATGCATCGGCCGTCTCTGGTTATCGGGGTTGGCGGTTATGCGTCTTTGCCGGCGGTTTCAGCGGCTCAGTTTTTAAGAATACCCACAGTGGTCCATGAACAAAATGCCGTTTTGGGGCGTGCCAATCGTATGTTGGCTCCACGTGTAAAAATGATTGCCACGGCCTTTGCCGATACAAAAATGGTGCCGCCGGGAATTTCCACTTTTTTGGTGGGGCAACCGGTGCGTGATGCCATTTTACAAAAGGCAAATACACCATATCCTTCTGATAAGTTGTTTTATTTATTGGTAACAGGCGGTTCACAAGGAGCGCGTTTTTTAAGTCATTCTTTGCCTGAGGCTATTTTGAAATTGCCTGCCGAAATTCGTTCGCAAATGGTTATTACACAACAGGCACGCCCCGAAGATGTGGATGATTTGCAAAAGTTGTATCAAGATGGCGGTTTTTATGCTGTAACGGTTCAATCATTTTTTGATAATATGCCCGAATTATTGGCCAAAGCCCATTTGGTGATTGGTCGTTCAGGTTCTTCCACTTTGGCCGAATTGGCGATTGTTGGTCGTCCCGGTATTTATATACCACTGCCTACATCAGCGGACAACCACCAATTTGAAAACGCTCGTCAATTTGCCGAAAGCGGAGCCGGTTGGTTGGTTGTGGAACAGGATTTTGATGCGGATAATTTGGCCAAACGTTTACAGGATTTAATTGAAAACAAAGAAGAATTAAAAATGGCATCCAAAGCCAGCTTGGATTTATCACATCCGGATGTGGCCGAAAAGATGGTGGCTTTGGTCAAACCCATTATTGAAGGGGAAAATAAATGAAACTTTTTCCTTTAAATCGGGTTCATTTTATTGGTATTGGCGGTATAGGGATGAGTGCCATTGCCGAAATGTTGCCCTCTTTGGGTGTTCAGGTGCAAGGTTCCAATGATCAGGAAAATGCTAATACTCAGCGTTTGAAAAAAATGGGTATCCCTGTTTTTATCGGACATAAAAGCGAAAACATAAATGGCTGTGATGCCGTTGTTATTTCTTCGGCGATTCATTCGGATAATGTGGAATTACAGGCGGCCAAGGAAAGGGGTCTGCCCATTGGTCATCGCAGCGAAATGTTGGCCGAATTGCTCAGATTTAAAAAAAGTATCTGTGTGGCTGGTTCCCATGGCAAAACAACAACTTCATCTTTGATTGCCCATATTTTAATGACAGGTCAAACAGACCCCAGTTATATTATCGGTGGAATTTTGGCCAAACAAAATTCCAATGCAGGCGTAGGTAAAGGTTCTTGGTTGGTGGCCGAAGCCGATGAATCAGATGGTTCTTTTTTGAAATTGCCAACAACCATTTCTGTTGTTACAAACATAGAACCCGAACATTTGGATTATTATAAAACGTTTGATCGGGAAAAAATAGCCTTTCAAACTTTTTTAAATCAAACGGCCTTTTACGGTGCTTGTGTGATGTGTATGGATGATCCGGTGGTGCGTGAATTGTTGCCCGAAATCAAAGGACGAAAAGTTATCACATACGGTTTTTCCAACACGGCTGATGTGCGTGCCGAAAATGTTAAAATTGAAAATGGCAAAACAACATTTGACATTGTGATACGCCATCAAAATCAAACAAGGGTTTATCGGGATATGATGATAACATTGATGGGCAAACATAACATATTAAACACATTGGCCTCTGTTGCGGTGGCTTTTGCGGTTGGAATAGGCGAAGATTTTATCCGTCAGGCGTTGGCTTCATTTGAAGGCATCAAAAGGCGTTTAACCCTGCGTGGATGTGAAAACAATGTATCCGTTTATGATGATTATGCCCATCACCCCAGCGAAATTCGTGCCTCTTTATCGGCTTTAAAAGACCATATATCTGGTCGTCTGGTGGCGGTATTTCAACCCCATCGTTATACGCGTTTTCAAAATTTGTGGACGGATTTTATGGATGCTTTTGATTTGGCGGATGCCGTTTTTGTAACTGATGTATATTCTGCCGGGGATGAAGCGATAGAAGGTGTTAACACATCAAACTTTGTATCTCAAATGCAAAAAATTCATCCCAATGTTTTTGAAACGACAACCGAAATTTTTGCCAAGGATGTGGCACGATTTGTTCACCCTAATGACACGGTTATCTGTTTAAATGCCGGTTCTTTATCGCGTCAAATCCCTGAATTATTGGAGGCTTTAAAAAAATGACCCTTTCCCTGATACCCGATTATGAATTGGCCAAACACACTTGGTTGGGTGTGGGGGGAAAGGCTGATTTTTTCGCCATTGTGGAAACGTTGGAAGATTTAAAAGATTTTTTAAAACAAAATAAATTGCCTGTTACCGTATTGGGTGGTGGCAGCAATATTTTGATTCGAGATGGCGGTATAGAAGGCGTTGTTTTAAAACTGGGCAAAGGCTTTCAGGATATTCAGGTCAAAGATGATTTGTTGATTTGTGGGGCAGGGGTTCGGTTATCCCAAATCGGCCAAACAGCATTAAAAAACAATCTGACGGGTTTTGAATTTTTGTCGGATATCCCCGGTACTTTGGGGGGCGGTTTGTCATCCAATGCAGGTGCGTTCGGTCGGTCTTTAAGTGATACTTTGATGCAAATCAATGCCGTGGATTATAATGGTCAAGAAAAACAATTTACGGATTTTTCCGATTGGTCATATCGCCACAATCCATTAAAAGATTTAATTTTTACAGGGGCGGTTTTAAAGGCTAAATCTGTGGGTATAAATGATGAAATAAAGGCCGTTATGCGGGATTATCATACACGGCGAAAAACGACTCAGCCACAGGGGGTGCGTACCGCCGGTTCCACTTTTAAAAACACAAAAGAAAAAAGTGCTGGTTTTTTACTTGAAAATTCCGGATTAAAAGGGTATAAAGAAAATGGGGCTGAAATGTCGGTCAAGCATGCGAATTTTTTAATCAATCACCATGCCACCGGCAATCAGTTAGAGGATTTTGTTTTAAAGATGCAACAAATTGTATTTGAAAAACAAGGCATTCATTTGGAAATGGAGATAAAATGTTTGGGCAAAAGATAAAAAAAGTGGCCGTTTTAATGGGGGGGATTTCTTCGGAAAGACAGATTTCTTTTTTATCTGGTAATGGTGTGATGAACGCTTTGAAAAAATTGGGCTATCAAACCCAAGACATCGATGTAACGGATGATTTGCCCAAATGGATTAAATCTTTGACGGATTTTAAACCGGATGTTGTTTTCAATGCATTACACGGCCGTTTCGGTGAAGATGGTGGTGTTCAGGGGATTTTGAATGCCCTGAAAATACCCTATACGCATTCGGGGGTGATGGCTTCATCCATGGGAATGGACAAACAAATGACACGATTGATTGCCACACAAATCGGCATTCCCGTGGCCAAAGGTGGTTTAAAAACAAAAGCCGAGTTTAAAAAAATGAAATTGCCTTTGGTGGTCAAACCCAATGCCGAAGGTTCATCATGTGGTGTTCAGATTGTTCAAACGGAAAAAGATAAAAAACAAGCCCTTCAAAATTGGCCCGAAAATCAAAAATTGTTGGTGGAAAGATATATTGAAGGCCGTGAATTATCTGTGGCTGTTTTGGATGGTAAAGCCTTGGGGTCGGTGGAATTGTGTGTTAAAAAAGGATGGTATGATTATCAAAATAAATATGCCGAAGGGGCTGTTGAACATTTAATACCGGCACCGGTGACGATTGAACAAAGAAAAAAATTGCACCAATATGCCGAAAAAATTCATCAATTTTTAAATTGTTGTGGTGTCAGTCGCAGTGATTTTCGTTTGTCCCCGACAGGTCGGATTTACTTTTTGGAAATCAACACAAATCCGGGGATGACACCGACTTCTTTGGTGCCGGATATGGCACGATTGAAAAAACTGAGCTATGAAGATATTGTTAACCGGTTGGTTCAGGGGGCAAAATGCGAATAAAAAAACAAAACAGATCAGCTCTTTTGATAAAACTATTAATTGTTGTATTATTTTTCTTGGGTGGCGTAATTTTGTATATGTCCCCATGGGGACAAGCGGTACGCTCTTATACAAAATCAGCATGGGATTATGCGGTTGATAAAGCTGATTGGCGCGTAGATGCCAAAAAAAACATATTGATAGCGGGCCATAAAAGGACAGACAGAGAAGATGTATTAAAGGCATTAAACATCAAAGTAAATCAAAAAATGAATACAATTGATTTGGATGAAAAAAGGCAGGCTTTGGAAAAATTGCCCTGGATTAAAAAAGCGGTAATTGAACGTAAATTGCCCAATCAGTTAGTAATTACCATTTCTGAAAAAACACCAATTGCTCGTTGGCAAAATCAAGGTAAATATTATTTATTGGATGAAGATGGTCAACCCGTTCAGGATAAACAATACCTGTCAGAAGATTTAATTTTGGTGGTGGGTGCTGATGCCCCGCAACATGTTTTAAAATTATTGGCTGCCTTGGATAAAGTACCGGATATTTCAACCCGAGTTCGTTCGGCCCAACGGATTGAAAACAGACGTTGGAATTTGCGTTTAATGGATGCCGAAAAAGGTTTGGAAATCTTATTGCCCCAAATGAACATAGAGCAAGCGTTAATCCGATTAAATAAACAAAACAAAAAAGATAAATTGTTTAAAAAGGATATTGAATCAATTGATGTTCGCCTGTCAAATAAAACTATTATTTATCCCAAACGAAAAATCACGAAGAAAAAGGCCAAAAAATGAAAAAAGGTTTCATAAAAAAACATATTTAAACTTGTTGGATATCGGTTCGGGAAATGATTGCAAATGAACGCGAATTAAAAGAAATTGATGAATTTATTAACAATGTACAGGAGAAAATATGGAAAATTGGTATGAGAAACAAAAGAAAATTATAATGTTATTGCTTTTTGTTGCAACACCGGCGTTCGGTGGTGTTGGGATAACTGTTGGTCAAAACGGCGAAATACATTGTTCCGGTTGCCGGTTTAAAACCATTGACGGCGTTAAATACGTTTGCACTGGATCACTATCAAATGAGCGTTGCACAAAACGAGATGAGTGGGTTCGTAATGTTAAAGATACAAAATCGGCATCTAAAAACAACGAAGATATGAGTTATTTACAAAAAGAGATGGAACGAATTGCACGTGAAAAGGCCAAAAAATGAAAAAAAGGTTTCATAAAAAAACATACTTAAACTTATTGGATATCGGTTCTGGGAAAGTGGCCTGTATGGTGGTGCGTTTGACAGATGATCAGGCACCGACCGTGGTGGGCTGTGCCTGTGTGCCCAGCAAAGGGATTCAGGCTGGCAGCATTTGGAATTTAGAAGAAGCGACCGCTTGCGTGGGGGAAGCCATTCGTCAGGCCGAAATAAAATCAGGCCAAAGAATAGAATCGGTTATTGTCAATATTTCATCCACACAATTACATTCTTTACAAGTCTATCATGAAGTGGCGATACCGCCCGGAAAACCGATTTCAGCCCAAGATGTTCAGGTCTTGGTGGACGGTATTGTGTCGCAACATGTGCCGGTGGGTGAAGAAGTTTTGCACGCTTTTCCATTGGGATATATCGTGGATAAAGATCAAGGATTGACGGACCCGCGGGGTGTATTTGCTAATACTTTGGGTGCACATGTGCATATGGTTACTTTGCCCGAAACACAAACAATGAATTTATTGACGGTGTTGGACCGTTGCCATGTATCTGTTCAAATGAAAGTGGCCACGCCCTATGCTTCGGCTTTGGCTGTTTTAAGTGAAGAAGAAAAAGATATTGGGGCGACTGTTTTGGATTTTGGTGCCGGTACGACATCTTATGCTGTTTTTGTGGCCGGTGGTTTGATGCAATTGGGGGTGATTCAAAGTGGCGGCATTCAAATGACGCGAGATATTGCCCAAAAATTAAACACAAATTTACCCAATGCAGAAAGATTAAAAGTTTTAAACGGTGCTGCATATTTGTCACCACGCGATGAATTGGAACGTGTGATTGTGCCGATTTTAGGGGATGAAGAAGGATCAAATATACAAATCAAACGATCGGATTTAATCGGTGTAATTGTACCGCGTTTGGAAAATATTTTGGAAAAAACAAAATTAGCTTTGGATAAAGATAGCACTTTCACATCTGTTGCAAAAAGCTATATTTTAACAGGTGGTGGTGCCGGTTTGGCGGGTTTAAAAGAAAAAGTTGTATCATTTTTGGGGGGAATTTCACGTTTAGGTAAAACAAAACAAATAAAAAACTTGCCAAGTGAGTATGATTTGTGTACATTTAATGTATGTGTCGGTTTGTTAATGTATGCTTTAAAGCGACGTCAAGATAAAGTTTTTGAGCAATTTCAATCAACAGGAACACCGAAAGGTTTATTAGGAAAGGTCATAAAATGGATAAAACAGAGTCTGTCATAATTCAAAAAAGCGAATTGGAAATTAGTTTGGCAACCCCACAACCAAAGGTATTGTTGACCCCGAATTTGGGTGTTATCGGTGTGGGTGGTGCCGGTGGAAATGCCGTCAATAATATGGTTAAAAGTGGCGTGACCGGTTGTGCCTTTTTTGCCGCCAATACAGATGCTCAGGTTTTATCTAAATCGTTGGTGGCTGATAAAATTCAGTTGGGCGAAGAAATTACCAAAGGATTAGGGGCCGGATCTAATCCCGAGGTCGGTCGTCAATCGGCCGAAGAATCCGCGGAAAAGATCAAAGACAGCATTAAAGATTTACATTTATTGTTTTTAACCGCTGGTATGGGTGGTGGTACAGGTACAGGGGCAATACCCGTAATCGCCAAATATGCCAAGGAAATGGGAATTTTAACAGTGGCCGTTGTTTCTACACCGTTTAATTTTGAAGGAAATCGCCGTATGGACGTTGCCCAAAAAGGTATTGAAGAATTGCAAAAATATGTGGACACTTTGATTATTGTGCCCAACCAAAATTTGTTCAGAATTGCCAAACCACACACTTCGTTGGCTGATGCATTTAAAATGTCGGATGATGTGTTGTGTCAAGGGGTACGAAGTATCACGGATTTGGTGATGAATCCGGGTATGATAAACTTGGATTTTGCGGATGTTCGTACTGTTTTAACAACCATGGGGCGTGCCATGATGGGGACAGGTATTGCCAGCGGTGAAAATCGTGCTGAAAAAGCTGCAGATATGGCTTTAACAAATCCGTTGTTGGACGATTGTTCAATCAAGGGAGCTAAATCCGTTTTGGTGAATATTACAGGCGGATTAGACGTTGGTTTGGATGAAGTGGATGAGATTATGCAAAGGATTGTTTCTCAGGCCGATGAAAACGCGATGGTTAAAATGGGATCAGCCGTCAATGAAGGTTTGGCCGGATCAATTCAGGTGTCTATTGTGGCAACTGGTTTGGGTAAAGCGGAACCAAAGCCTGTTTTTCAACAACCAATTCATACCACACCAATGCCACCACCTGTCGTGCCCGCAGAAACAATAACAATTTCTTCGCAAACAACAACAATTCAGGTATCACAAACAGAAACAGAAGAAAAGCCTGTTCAGGCCGAAGAACCCAATTTAATTACACCGGACGGATTGGGCTTTACCCCTGTGGTGAATACAGATTACAGACCGAACCCAAAGGATTTGGAAAACACAGTTTCGCCCGAAGATGTGATTCGTCAAAACAATTTGTTTGACCATGATGCACCGCCTGTTATTCAACCGATAACGCCTGTTCATAAAAAAACAGAAGTCAAAAAAAATATCAATGTTGAAAACCAAAAAACAATTGTAAACGTGAAACAAACGCGTCCCAGTTTAATGGATTTAATATTTAAAAGTTCAAAGGCAAAAACAGAAACAGAAACAGAAACAAAGCAGGATGCAAATACAACCGAAGATTTTTCGGATTCAAATAACAGGATTCCGGATTTTTTCCGCCGATAATTAGGTTGTTGTTATTTCAATATCTTCGCCCAGATATTTTTTGATGTTCAATAATGTTTGAACAGCCTTTGATAATGGTTCAACAGCTTCTTCAACGATTAAGTCGGGATTGTTGTCTTTATGATGTAAATAAACTCTTATACTGGCACCTGAGCTGACAGTTCCGGACAAACGAACCATAACCTGATCCGTTTCGTCAAAGTCAACTAAAATAGCTTGGTGCATATACTGTGTTTTACTGACCGGATCTGTATAGTTGAAAAATTGAGCGTTTGATACGGTTAGTCCTTCAATATTTTGTCCTTTTAATGATGTCAGTTTAGAGGCCAACGCATCCATCAAATGATGTGCTTTTTCGGCTGAATTAGTGGTATAGCTGAATGTTTTATTGTAAATGCGGCCATACTCTTGCCACATATCGCGAACCATTTGTTCGGGGGATTTTTTTGTAATGGCGATCAGATTCAGCCAAAACAAAACAGCCCATAAACCATCTTTTTCCATTAAGTGGAATGACCCGGCACCAAAGCTTTCTTCACCACACAGGCTGATTCTTTGGTTTTCCAAAAGGGATCCGAAAAATTTCCAACCCGTTGGCGTTTGATAGCAATCTTTATTCATTTTTTGACAAACTAAATCAACAGCTCCACCAGTGGGCATAGAACGGGCAACCCCATAAAACCGCCCTTTATAAAAAGGAATTTTTTCCATATTTTCGGCTAAAATGGCTAAACTGTCGGCCGGATTGACAAAAAAGGATTTGCCTAAAAGCATATATCTGTCCCCATCGCCATCCGAAGCGGCACATAAATCAGGTGCGTTTTCGCTGTAAGCCAACTCTACCAACTCTTTGGCATAGGTTAAATTAGGTTCGGGATGAATACCACCAAAATCGGGCAAAGGATCGCCACGAATGACTGAACCGGGTTCTGCCCCTAAAACCGTTTCAAAAATATATTTGGCATAAGGGCCAGTTACGGCATTCATTGCATCAAATGTGATTTTAAATCCGGATTTGAATAAATCTCGTATGGCATTAAAATCAAAAATTTCGGCCATATAATCAGCATAATCGGACACAGAATCAACCACTTCAACCAATGTTGAACCAATGGTATAATCGCCGATACGGCTTAAATCAATTGGATCAGAATGAATCATCCAATAATGATCAATTTGTTGGGCATTTTGATTAAATTGGTTTGTTAAAGTTTCCTGGGCAGAACCACCAATCTCTGTATCATACTTGATGCCGATATCTCCATTTTTGCCCCCGGGATTATGACTGGCGCTTAAAATAATACCACCAAAAGCCTGTCTGGATACAATCATATGAGAAGATGCCGGTGTGGATAACAATCCATTTTGCCCCACAATGATGTGCCCGAATTGATTAGCAACGGCCATTTTGATAATGGTTTGAATGGCATCATTATTACCATATCGCCCATCACCACCGATAACCAATGTTTTGCCTTCAAAATTATCCAATGTATTAAAGATGGATTGAATAATATTTTCCAAATAATTTTCTTGGCGGAAAATTTCACTTTTCCGCCTGATACCCGATGTACCAAAAGATTGATCTGGAAACGGCTTTGTGTTAACTGCAAAAATATCCACGATTTATTCCCCCCCTTTGGGTTAGTGTTTATTTTTGTATAGCACTAATCGGAGATAAATTCAAGTCTGCACCCCAAATTTTATTTACCAAAGATGATAATTCTTGGCGGGCCGTGTTGGAAGAAACGGTATTTTGTAATTTAACGGCATTTTCTTTAAAATCCAACATGGTTAAACCCTTTAAAAACAATTCACGAAAAACGACACGTTCGGAAACAACGCCAACCAATTCAAAATGAATGCGGCGGGCCAAAGCGTTCAACAAAATAGACATATTTTGTGAGTTTTTGGATTTGTTAAACAACATACGGTTGCGAACCACTAACCAGTTGATGGACGGTTTGCGTTCCAACATGCGTTGTTGACGTGTGGTCCAAACGGTTTGGGCAAAATGGCTGGGTCCTTGAATTTTTAAGGTGTCACCGTCAACCAAAGCTAAAATATCTAAATCCACTAATGAATCGTTCATAGGTGTCACCAAAACATCAGCCAAGGTCATGGCTTCCATACCTAATGGTGAATGAGACCCCGGTGTATCCAAAACAATGGCGTCAACTTCTTCTTTTAATTTATCCAATTGACCACGTAAGGTATAAATGTTGGCCACTTCCTTTGTCCAACAAGTATGTACGGGTAAAGGTAATTGAGCACCTTTTTCTTTGATAAATGTTTTACGGTTTTCCACATAACGTGTCAAACTTTGTTGATCCGGATCCAAGTCAAATGAGGCGACTTTTTTACCGGCACGCAATAATGCCACAATCGTATGCATGGCCAAAGTAGATTTACCTGTACCACCTTTTTCATTTGCAAAAACAATAATTTTAGCTGTCATTTTTTTTCCTTTTTTTATTCACAATGCAAGCATTTTAATGATTTGTTTTAAAAAGTCAAGTATTTTTCGTTTTATTCGTAAGAATGCGAAGAAAATCGATTTCTAATTTTGTGTGATCTGGGATAAACTTCTGCCGGTTCTTTTGGCAGAATTCCTATAGGTTTTGTCGCGTTTTTGGGTTTCTCAAAGTTTTTTGAAAATTCTTTAAACATTGGGTTCAAATCCGCCAACTTACGACTGTTTTCATATAACCAACGTTGTTCGGGAATGCTTTTTCGTGATTGAAAATTATTTATCATTACAATCATATTCTTTAAAAGATAAGCGAAAGAATTATTCAAATCAAAACGTTGGTATTTTTTTTCTTTGTACATATCCAAAGCGTATCCTGCAATGTTTCTGAAGGGCAAAGCCATATTTTGAGGTTTTTTTACCAAGCCCATTCTTTTTATTAACTCTTTCAAAGTATTCATATCATTTGGGAAATGCTTTGTAAAGCCGGATACAATGCTGACTTGAACACGCTGTTTCATATATTCGGATGAATTATAGAAAGAATTATCAAAAACCTTAAATAAAGCTTCACTTATTGCGGATTGATATTGCGGATATTTTTTGCGATATGCATGCAGATTATTTATAATTTTTTCCATTTTTACAACATCGGAGGGTTTATTTGATGTTGATAAAAAACAGGCAGCAAAAATATTAGCTTTCAATAATGAGGTAAGTTCTTTTGATGAAATGGTTGATTGATTCATGATTATCCCTTCATTTTGGTATAATTAAGATTATATCACAGAAACGGTTTTCTGTAAAGAAAAAAAATTGACAAAAAACAAAAGGTGTGTTTTTTGGGGACATTTTATGAAAAATAAAAACCCCTGATTATTCAGGGGTTAAAATGGACAGTTAGTTATTCTTCATTGGCAATATCGTTATCGCCGACAATCATATCCTTTGAAATGCTTTTGGCATTTTTACGAATCGCCTGTTCAATTTCATCGGTGACTTTGGGATTTTCACGCAAGAAACGACGGGCGGCTTCACGGCCTTGTCCCAAACGTTCGCCTTTGTATGAAAAATAAGCACCGGCCTTTTCAATTAAACCACCTTTAACACCCAAATCCAACAATTCGCCTGTTTTGGAAATACCTTCACCGTATAAAATATCAAAGTCAACGGTTTTAAACGGTGGTGCCACTTTGTTTTTAACAATTTTAACGCGTGTTTGGTTGCCGATAACATCTTCGTGGTCTTTAATGGAACCGATTCTGCGGATATCCATACGCACGCTGGCATAAAACTTTAACGCATTACCGCCGGTTGTTGTTTCGGGGTTGCCGAACATCACACCGATTTTCATACGGATTTGGTTGATGAAGATAACCAAAGTATTTGTTCTGGCCACGGAAGCGGTCAATTTACGCAAAGCCTGACTCATTAATCGTGCCTGTAATCCCATATGGGAATCGCCCATGTCGCCTTCCAATTCAGCTTTGGGCACCAAAGCAGCCACGGAATCCACCACTAAAACGCTTAAAGTGCCAGAACGCACCAAAGTATCGGCAATTTCCAAAGCCTGTTCGCCTGTATCGGGTTGTGAAATCAACAAATCATCAATTTTGACACCCAATTTGCGGGCATAGCTGGGATCCAAAGCGTGTTCGGCATCCACATAGGCACAATTACCGCCTTGTTTTTGGGCTTCGGCCACCACATGCAAGGCCAAAGTTGTTTTACCCGAACTTTCCGGTCCGTAAATTTCAATAATACGTCCTTTGGGCAAACCGCCGATACCCAACGCCAAATCCAACCCTAAGGAACCGGTTGAAATGGCCGGCATATCCACGGCATTTTCTTGTTGTCCTAAACGCATAATAGACCCTTTACCAAAGGCCCGTTCAATTTGTGCCACAGCGGCTTCTAATGCTTTGTCTTTTTCCATTTTTGACTCCTTTGTTCTCGTTTTGTTCTCATTATATTTTATTTTTTTTTGTAATGCAAGCAGTTTTTTGAAAAAAAACAAAGCTTTGATTTTTTAATTTAAATCGCTTGACAAAGCGGAAAATACTGTCTAGTATGGGGATATGTATAAAAAGGGGAAAAGCATGACGCATTGTCAAAACGGCTTTAAAATGTATTCTGTGGGTGGCTTGTACACACACACACACAAGCAATTCCTGAAAATAACTTTTTACGCATCTGTGTTATATGCCCGCTGTTGTTCAATAGTGGGTTAAATTTTATTCAAACATCTAAGCAATAACAAAAGGAGTTTTAAATGACAAAAATAAATTCAAAATCACAAAATGGTCGTTCAATGGTTGAAATGTTGGGCGTGTTGAGCATTATTGGCGTATTAAGTGTGGGTGGTATCAGCGCTTATAGTGTCGCCATGAAAAAACACAGAGCCAATGAATTATTACAACAAGCCAAACTAATGGCCACCACGATATCAGCCCAAGCAATGACTAATGGTGGCACCTTACCCACAACAATTGCCGCATTTAATAGTAGTTATGGTAATTTTTCCAAAGAGATTTCTTCTGCCTTTGATGATAAAGGTTTTGCATTAACAATTTCAGATGTTGACAGAGTTGTTTGTGAACAATTGGATTCTTTAAAAGGCGGTATGGTACGTGAGATTGAATGTATTGATCCAGATGATAATGATAAGGTAACGGCTGTTTTATCTTTTTATAAAAATCTGGCAACCTCAGAAGCTGAGGGTGAAAAAAGCCCCACCGGTGCAAGTAGTTCTGACAACAGCATTGATTCAGGTGTTTGTGCAAACGGTAATCCATATTTGTCGTTTATGGAAGGTTTTGGTGATGACCCTTGTATAACACCAGCAAGTGGTGTTTCTTGTTCTTCGGATGAAGATTGTACTGATCAGTATGGAACGGAAGGTTGTTGCCATCCCGAAAAGAAAATTTGTATAGCACGAGATATTTATGATTCTGATACAGATACATCCAGTTGTCCGCAATTTAATTGTCTTAAAAACAGTGATTGTGGAAAGGGAGAATTTTGTAATTTAAAAACACATATGACAGAAGGGGCAATGGCACCAGCATACGGCACTTGTGAAGCAATTGGTGAGGTGCTTGAAACTGTTTATGAGCCAAATGGTGAAAAGTATTATTATTCTGAGACGTTGTCGCTTACTTGGTGGGCTGCCGAAAATTGGTGCAAAGCCCAAGGTTTGTCTATGACAGAATTTGGCTCAGATGTTTGGATGAAATGCTCTGGCCCTCAAGCGGATACAAAATGCCATGATGGTCTTAGCGATTTATTTTCTCCATGGATTAATCGTTCGGTTTGGCTGGGATTATGCGACAATTATGAAGGGTGCTTCCGTCTTAATCCTATCGGAACCAAACCAATTAAAGAAGTGGGACGCGAAGGTTTTTACACTCCAATTTGTCAATCCAATTAATGATAAAACTCCCCGTCACATCGGCGGGGGGGGATTTTATCTTTTAAATGAACGCTTGCCTTTTTGGGAAAAATCGTGTATAATAAGTGTGTTATCTTTTCAATGAAAACAGAAGAGACCTTACTGAACGATATCTCGGTTTGTGCCGATTCTGTGGGAGAAAAGAAACTTTAACGAATAAATGAAAGGAAAAAAGATGTCGTTAACAAAAGAATTAAAGCAACAATTGATTAAAGAATATGCCGTCAAAGAAGGTGATACAGGTTCACCCGAAGTGCAAGTGGCTGTGTTGAGTGCTGAAATTTCAGCCTTGTCCGCTCACTTGAAAAAACATCCCAAAGATGTGCATTCGGCCAAAGGTTTGAGCGCTTTGGTGGCAAACCGTCGTCGCTTGTTGACTTACTTAAAGAAAAATGATCAAGCTCGCTATGATACCTTGGTCAAACGTTTGAAACTGCGTAAATAGTTTCATCCAAGGGGGGCGTCAAGGGATGCCCTCCCTTTACAATGTATGAATATGAAAGGAAAAAATATGAGCTTATTTACAACATATAAAAAAGAAATAACTTGGGGGGGTAAAACATTATCCATTGAAACCGGTAAAGTGGCCCGTCAGGCCGATGGTTCTATCATCGCTCGTTATGGTGATACAGAAGTCATTGCCACTGTTTGTGCCAGCAAAAAAACACCGGATACTTTTGAAGATTTTATTCCGTTGACCGTGAATTATCAGGAAAAAACATATTCTGCTGGCTTAATTCCGGGCGGCTTTTTCAAACGTGAAGGCAAACCCAGTGAACATGAAGTATTGACATCCCGTTTGATTGACAGACCGATTCGTCCTTTGTTTGTCAAAGGATTTAATAATGAAACTCAGGTCGTTTGTACTTTGATTTCCTATGATAAAAAAACACAGGCTGATATTTTGGCCATGATTGCGGCCAGTGCGGCTTTGACCATTTCCGGCTTGCCTTTCTTGGGGCCGATTGCCGGTGCCCGTATCGGTTATATTGACGGTGAATATGTGTTGAACCCGAATGTTGCCCAAATGAAAAACAGCCAATTGGATTTGGTTGTGGCCGGCACACGTGAAGGTGTGTTGATGGTTGAATCCGAAGCCCAAGAATTATCCGAAGAAGTGATGTTGGGTGCTGTTGAATTCGGTCATGAATCCTTAAAGCCCGTGATTGACATGATTATTTCTTTGGCCGAAGAATGTGCCAAAGATCCGTGGGAAGTGAAAGAAGAACCGGCCGAATACGCCGTTGTTCGTAATGAAATCAAAGAAAAATTGGGTGTCAAGATTGAACAGGCTTACCAAATCCACAATAAATTGGAACGCCAAAATCAATTGGCCTTATTGCGTGAAGAAGCGGCTAAATTGTTTGAAGGTAAAGAAGCCGAATTGGCTATCTATGAAAAAGTTTTCCATGAATTGGAAGCCCGCACCGTGCGTGATTCTATTTTAGCCGGTAACGCCCGTATTGACGGCCGTGATACTAAAACAGTTCGCCCCATTGAAACAGAAGTTGCCCTGTTGCCCAAAGCACACGGTTCCGCTTTGTTCACACGTGGTGAAACTCAGGCGATGGTTGTTACCACTTTGGGAACGGCTGATGATGAACAAATCGTGGACAGTTTGAACGGTGAATATTCCGAATCATTCTTGTTGCATTATAACTTCCCACCGTTTTCCGTTGGTGAAGTGGGTCGTATGGGATCACCGGGCCGTCGTGAAATCGGTCACGGAAAATTGGCATGGCGTGCCATTCATCCGATGTTGCCGACCAAAGAAGAATTCCCCTATACCATCCGTGTTGTATCGGATATTATGGAATCCAACGGTTCATCATCTATGGCCACTGTTTGTGGTTCCACTTTATCCTTGATGGATGCGGGTGTGCCGATGAAAAAGCCGGTGGCCGGTATTGCCATGGGTTTGATTAAAGAAGGCGAAAAGTTTGCCGTTTTAACCGATATCTTGGGTGATGAAGACCACTTGGGCGATATGGACTTTAAGGTGGCCGGCACCAAAGACGGTGTAACCGCTTTACAAATGGATATTAAAATCACATCCATTACTCCTGAAATCATGAAGATTGCCTTGAATCAGGCTCATGAAGGTCGTATGCATATTTTGGGTAAAATGGCCGAATCCATTGCCGAACCCCGTTCGGATATCAGCCCCAATGCCCCACGCATTCAATCTTTTGCCATCAACAAAGATAAGATTCGTGATGTGATCGGTACAGGTGGTAAAGTTATTCGTGAAATCACCGAAAAAACAGGTGCCAAAGTGGATATTACTGATGACGGTATTGTTTCTGTGGCGGCTGTTGACGGTGAAGCAGGTCGTGCTGCCGTTGATTGGATTAAATCCATTGTGGCCGAACCAGAGGTGGGTAAAATTTATGATGGTACGGTCGTTAAATTGATGGACTTTGGTGCTTTTGTGAACTTTATGCCCAACCGTGATGGTTTGGTTCATATTTCCGAAGTGCGCCCCGAACGCGTCAACAAAATTGCGGACGTGTTAAAAGAAGGCGACAAAGTCAAAGTCAAAATGACCGGTTTTGATAAAGGCAAAATTCGTTTGTCCATGAAATGGATTAATCAAGAAACAGGCGAAGAAATCCCCCACGAAGAAAAACCGAAAAAAGAACATAAAGAGCATAAGGAAAAAAAGGCTGAGGAAGCTCAACAACAACCTGTTGAAGAATTGGCCGACATTTTACCAAATGCTTAAATTGTCAAAAAAAGAAATCCACCCCTGATTAGGGGTGGTTTTTTTTGGATACAAAAATGGTGCCGAGAATGTGATTCGAACACACGACCCACGCATTACGAATGCGTTGCTCTACCAACTGAGCTATCTCGGCACAAAAGTTATTTTACAATATTTATGTGTAAAAATCAAGTGCTTTTTAACGGGGCGAATGTTAAAGAATTATCAAAATATTTTGATTCTTATTTATGTGATGTTATAAGAATACTATTTTAATTTTGGTTTTTGTGGAACTAAAGGTTTTGTATTCTGTGTAACAAAATCTTTGTTTGGCAACCATGTTTGATTACGTCCCAAAAAGGCAATTTTACCACGTACAATCAAATTTTCCTTATCACGCCAAATTTCACATCCGTAAACTTTTCCTTTTGTTGGATCCAAAATTTCGCCACCTTTGTATTTATCACCTTTTTGTT
Source organism: Alphaproteobacteria bacterium (assembly GCA_045611705.1). Classification (GTDB taxonomy): domain Bacteria; phylum Pseudomonadota; class Alphaproteobacteria; order CAAHEQ01; family UBA3637; genus UBA3637. The sequence continues at coordinate 209,373 of JAZKXR010000006.1, forward strand.
CCAAATCCCAAATGATATCCAAGCCCAAAACCGGTGGATTGTTCGGGATTTTTGCAGTGGCCTGTTTGTTTTTTAATAACTCCACCACACGACCAAAGTACTTTCCTTGGTATTCATAAATCTGAACAACGCTTTTGGCAGTTTTTGTTTCATCATCAATCGTTGTCCAAAAACCCGTGATGTTTGTATCGGCTTTGGCAATACTTGTTATCATCAATAAGGCAAAAAATAATTTTTTCATAAAAACTCCTTTGTTTAATGCAAAAGGGTATATAGCTTTTTTTGAAAAAAAAGTCAAATCAGATTATTTATAACGTTGATTGATTTTATGACCGATACGCATGGCCAAAGCTTTGCTTTTTTCCAATTTTGAACCGTTGAAATAATTTCCTGCATAAGCTGAATTGATTTGTTCGTCCAAATCCCGAAAGGCATATTCACGTTGTTGTATATCTTGCATAAAAAAAGCATCCAATGTGCGTAAACCGAATCGCAAATAGGTTCTGGCCTGTTGTAATCTTTTTTTGGCAGTTAAGCTTTTGCTTTTTCTTTGACCGATTTGTTCCACGGCTTTGGTTAATTCCTTTGTATCATGTTCAGCCTGAGGCGTTAAAATTCTTTGTCTGAAATACAAACCAATCGCATAAAGTTTTAATAAATTTTCCATATCCGGCCAATTTTTGGTACGGTTGTGAATGTGCTTTGGATGATTCCATCCTTCTGTTAATAACGAAGGCTGTAAGGCAAGCTTTGATACAGATGATTCTAAACGCTGTCTTTTTAAACGGGCGATATTTTCATCACAGACAAGGGCTTCATAATAAAGGGCAGGTTCTGATTCTTGTAAATCTTCCAATAAATCATCAGGATACATTTTGCGGATTTCACGGCGGCGGGCAATCCAATCTGACAAAGTTGGTTGGTGATAAGAAGAAGATGTCAGTGTCATACCGTTCCTCCTTTTGGGTATTTGCACAAACAAAAAGAGGACGACAAAAAAGAGGGGGAGAAATCCACGACTTGTCCGACATGTTGAGGAGTATTACGTTTAACAAGCCTTTTTGCCGTCCGAGAACAATTATAACACTGTTTTTGTTTTTTGTCAACAGTTTTTATATTTGGGTGATTTATTCTAAGGTCTTTTGTTTTTTAAAGGACAATTTTGTATGGTGATGTTGGGTAATCAAGGACGGTTTTTGACGGTTTGGATTGACAAAACGCACAGCAGGAATATCAAAATATTTCCGCTTGGCCCATGGATCAATCGGAATTGTCCAACCACGCCCCGCAACAGGTTTATCGGGATCAAGACGCGCGTAAATCGGTTTGCCGATTTTATTTTCGCTTTTGGCTTTATCATAAAGCTTTTGAAGTTGTCCTAAAATCTGTAAAATATGGGGTGGTATTTTATCAATAAAAAGTCCGTCAATATTATTTGTCAGATATTGAAAAGATCCTCCACCGGCAGGATAGTATAGCCCTGTTGTTTTTGTCTTAGGGTTTGCAATATCGTCTTTGGGATCCCAATAAACACCCAAAAAATCGTGCTGACGAATATCTTTATCCAAATGCATGGGGTAAAGTTGGGCGCAATAATCCCGTGTATCGGCCAAAATTATCGGGCGATTGGATTTGGTATTACCTTTAAAGTGAATCGAACCATCGGAAAGGCTTTCCATTTTGCGATAAAGTTCACCTTGAACACCACCGGGCCAATGGATATGCATAACCTGAGACATAACACCCATATAAACCAATCCGTTTTCCATTTGTATTAAAACAGAATAAGGTTTTCCTTCCATGGCCATTGTATGATCGGTCGGCAAACCGGCATACGAAGAGCCGATAAATTCAGGAATAATTAAATTTTCCTGTTCTTTTGTTAAGGCAAAGGGGTGAATTTCTTTAACAGCGCAGGATTCAACCACCTTTCGGGCCAAAAATTTTGTCTCGGCATTTTGATAGGCTCTCTTGCGGTGTTCATCATCACTTTGTTTTTGGTGCGAATTTGTATCGGCTTTTTGTTGATTTTGCTGATTTTGATGATAAACCTGCATCAATGCACGACTGATATCATCTTCATCAAGTTCTGTCATAGCCCTAGCGTCCTAACAATTCCTGACGACGTTTTTCCCAAGCCTGATATTCATTCCAATCGGATTGAATTTCATCACGCAATCCGGGATTGGCTTTTACAAAAGATTTCACACCTTGCAAAACAATCCCAGCATCATCATGATGTTTTGGGCTATCCCAAGGCAAAAATTGAACCTTTGACTGTCCGCAAGACGGATTATAATAAACCGAGCCGATTGAAATGGCATCTTCAAAGGCAATGTTATTATTTCTTAAATAATCCTGATGGGAACATTCCCGATTTTTTGAATCACGATATTGGCTTTTGGTCCAAATAACAACTTCGGGTGTTGAGTTTTCTTTTTGAATAACTAAATAACGCATAAAATCCTCCTTTTAAAATGTTAGTAACAGAATACCATAACAATGTAAAATTGTCAACATTGCAAAGAAATCATAACAGATTATGAACGCAGATTTGTTTTTTAATCAGCGGGAATTATTTTGTTGAACAGATTTAGAACGTCCAAGGGAAAGAATATGTGCCAAATCCTTTTGAGTAATCATCTTTGGATCTGTTTTGTTTTCACAAGCATGTTTATTACAAGGATATTTGACCACAATGGAAGATGCCATAAAGTCTTTAAATAAAGGGGTCTCTTTTGAGTGTTTCATTTCTTTTCTCCTTGCTTGATTGGGGGCAATTTAGCATAGACTGATTTTTTTGTCAACTAAAATTATTTTTTTTCTTGCTTTTTTGGAACCTGAAAAAGGTAAAAATTTTCAGAAAAAAATTAAACGTAATATAAAAAAATTGATGATTAAATCCGGAAGTATGTCTGTTAAATTGATGATCTTGGAGGTTCAAGTTGCCGGCAAAGCAATTAAAGCGGCCGGACACACCACAAAAGTGGCGGGACGCACGTTGCAGACAGCTGCACTTATTGGAAAAGCCATAAACTTGGCTTTGTTGAAAAAACGAAAAGGAAACGAAAAATAAACAGCTGTTGTTTTTATATAAATTATTTTGCAAGCACAAAACAATTAAATGCTTGTGATTAATCGTTATCAATTTGTTTTAAAAAGTTAACAGTGGAGAGATTTTTATTCTTTTTCATTCTTTTGTTTTGAAAAAAATCACGCATGATTGTACCGCAAATATCTGTTTTGTTTAATTGGACTTTTATTTTATGATGTGTTTGCGGGCGGGTAAAAACCTTGGCCCCTTGGCGAATTGCCCCTGTTTTTGGGTCGGTGGCCCCATAATAAAGACCGTCCAATCGGGCCCAGGCAATGGCCCCGGCACACATACAGCAAGGTTCCAATGTGACAAACATGGAATATCCGTCCAAAAATTTACGATTTAATTTTTTCGTGGCTTTACGAATGGCTAACATTTCGGCATGAGCCAAAACATTTTTGTCTTTTTCGGTTTGATTGCGGGCTTTTGTTAAAATTTCACCCGTTTGAGTATTAAAAATAACCGCTCCGACAGGGACTTCATCGGCCTTTTGGGCATTTTTGGCCATCTGAATGGCTGTTTTTATAATCTTTTCTCTTTCATTTTTTTTCATATTAGTATAATATCATATTTATGACAGAAAAAAAAGAAAGAATTGCAAAAAAAATGGCCGATGCCGGTTTGTGTTCCAGGCGTGAGGCGGAACGTTGGATTTTGGCCGGCCGTGTTCAGGTGAATGGTCAGGTGCTACAAACACCGGCTTGTGTTGTGGGGGATGAAGATGTGGTGTTGGTGGATAAAAAGCCGTTGGCATCCAAATCAAAAACGCGTGTGTGGATGTATTACAAGCCGAACGGGTTGATTGTGTCGGCTCGTGATCCGCAAGGGCGTGCCACAATTTTTGAAAATTTACCAAAAGATATGCCCCGTGTGATTTCGGTGGGACGGTTGGATTTAAATTCGGAAGGTTTATTATTATTGACCAACGATGGTGAATGGGCCCGAAAAATGGAGCTGCCTTCCAATGGATGGAAACGGACTTATCGGGTGCGTGTGCATGGTGTTGTGTCGGCCGAAGTTTTGGGGCGTTTGCATAAAGGTATTAAAATTGACGGTATTCAATATGCACCCTGTATGGCCGAAATTGAACGTAAGCAAGGCACGAACACTTGGTTAAAGATGACTTTAAGTGAAGGTAAAAATCGTGAAATTCGCAAGATGATGAAATTTTTCGGATTGGAAGTTTCCCGCCTGATTCGTATTTCGTATGGTCCTTATCAATTGGGCTTGTTAAAACCCGGTCAAGTGCAGGAGGCCCCATGCGCTTAATCAGCGGTCAATTTAAAGGACGCGTCTTAAAGGTTCCCGAACAAGGCACTCGTCCCACAGCAGATCGGGCCAAAGAGATGTTGTTTGATATTTTGAATGCTCGGTTGATGCGTGAACAAAAACAATGGACACGCATTCGCTTTGCCGATGTTTTTTCGGGTTCCGGTGCGGTTGGCTTAGAGGCAGCTTCACGGGGGGCAAAGCATGTATGGTTGTTTGAAAACAATCGTCAGGCACAAAATATTATTCGTCAAAATGGTCGGGACATGTCTTTTGAATTGTTGGGGGATGCTTTGATACCGCCCATCATTAACAAGCCGATGGATATTTTATTTATGGATGCCCCTTATGCCAAAGGATTATGGGAAATGGCTTTGCCCGCCTTTGATAAACAAGGCTGGATTGATGAAAAAACGTGCGTGATTATTGAAATTGATAATCAGGAAGAGATCAAAATTCCCACTGGTTTTACATTGATACAAAATCGCCGTCAGGGGCGTAATACTTTTTTATTTTTACAAAAGGAGATTTAGGATGGATTTAAAAAAATTTGCCACAACCTTGCGTGTTTTGTCGGCCGATATGATTGAACGGGCCAAATCCGGCCATCCGGGTGCCAGCTTGGGCATGGCGGATATCGCCACTGTTTTGTGGACAAAGTTTTTGCATTTTGATGCATCTAATCCTGATTGGCCCAATCGTGACAGGGTTGTTTTTTCAAATGGTCATGCTTCACCGTTGATGTATTCAATTTTTTATATGATGGGGATGAAAGGCGTTGAATTGGATGATTTAAAAAATTTACGCCAACTAAATACGACGGTGCCGGGCCATCCTGAACGTGGTGTCACCAACGGTGTTGATTTTTCAACTGGTCCTTTGGGGCAGGGGTTGGCCGGTGCAGTTGGTATGGCGATGGCCGAAAGAATATTGAATCAACGTTTTGGGAATGATGTTATTGACCACAAGACCTATTGTTTTGTTGGGGATGGTTGTTTGATGGAAGGTATCAGCGAAGAGGCAATTTCTTTGGCTGGTTTGTGGAAATTAAAAAATCTGATAGTGTTGTGGGATGACAATAACATTACCATTGATGGAAAAACGGATATTGCCACCAAAACAGATATGCAGGTGCGTTTTATAGCGAATAACTGGACGGTTTTGAGCTGTGACGGACATGATTTTGAATCCATTGAAAAAGCTTTGATGATGGCACAAAAATCAAAAAAACCTGTTTTTATTGATTGCAAAACGACCATTGGCTTTGGTGCGCCGAATAAATCAGGAAAATCCTGTGTTCATGGAGCACCTTTGGGGGCGGAAGAATTACAGGAGCTGAAAAAAAATCTTGAATGGAAATTGCCGGCCTTTGAAGTGCCTCAGGATGTTTTAGATGAATCACGTCAGATAGGTGTGCGTTATCATGATGATTTTGAAAAATGGCAATCGTTTGTTTCTGATGATTTCAAGGAAATATGGGAAGGAAAAAGCTATTGTTCTTTGAATAAACTAAAACAGGAATTTTTAAGCAAAGGTGAATCTTTGGCAACTCGCAAGGCATCACAAAACGCATTGGAAACGTTGTTGACGCAAATTCCAAATTTAATTGGCGGTTCGGCGGATTTAGGAGCATCCAACCTGACAAAAACAAAGGTATCACAGGATATTTTTGCCCCAAAATATCAGGGCAATTATCTAAACTATGGCGTGCGTGAACTGGCGATGTCGGGTATTGCTAACGGTTTAGCGGCCCACGGTGGTTTAATTCCGTATACCAGCACGTTTTTCGTGTTTTCGGATTATATGAAACCGGCCATTCGTTTGGGATCTTTAATGGGATTAAAGCAACTGTATGTTTTTACACATGATTCCATTGGTGCAGGTCCAGATGGTCCAACACACCAACCCATTGAACAATTGATTGGTTTGCGTGCTATGCCAAATTTGTTTGTTTTCAGACCGGCTGATGCCATAGAAGTGGCTGAAACATACGAAACCGCCATACAAGCAAATACCCCGTCAGCAATTGTTTTGACACGCCAAAATGTGCCATTGGTTCGTGAAAGTTCAGATGAAAACTTAACACAAAAAGGGGCTTATGTCATTCGGCAAGTAAAGGGTAAAAGAAAATTGACATTGATTGCCACAGGGTCCGAGGTTGCTTTGGCCCTACGGGTGGCCGAAAAATTACCCCAAACGGCGGTGGTGTCTATGCCGTGTTGGGAATTGTTTGCCAAACAAAGTCCTGAATATCAACAAAGTGTATTGGGGGATGCTCCCCGTGTTTCCATTGAGGCCGGCTCAACATTCGGGTGGGAACGTTGGACGGGTTCGGATGGTTTAAATATCGGGTTAGACACTTTTGGTCAAAGTGCGTCGGGCGAAGAATTGTTTGAACACTTTGGTTTTTCGGTTGAAAAAATTATTGAAAGAATTGAACAATGGTGTTAAAAATAAATAAGGTGTTTTTTGCCTTGGCGTTGTTTTTAACTTTGCCTGCCTGTGCCGGTGGGAATCAGAAAATTGATTCATTCACAAAAGCCAAAAATTTGCTCAGGAAGTCCGTCTATGCGAATCAGCATGAAACTTTTTATTGTCGGGGTCGTTTTGATTCAAAGGGGCGAATTTCTTTGCCGACGGGTTTTGAAACACAAAAGTATAAAAAGCGGGCCAATAAATTGGAATGGGAACACGTTGTACCGGCCGAACATTTCGGTCAGGCCTTTATTGAATGGCGTCAAGGACACGAAGATTGTTTTGATTCAAAAGATGAACCTTTCAAGGGGCGTAAGTGTGCCGAAAAAACGAATCAGGAATTTCGTTTTATGTTGGCCGATATGTATAACCTGTATCCGTCCATCGGGGCGGTCAATGCCGTACGTAGCAATCACCACTATGGTGTGTTAAAGGGTGTTGAACCGACTTTTTCGGGATGTGAATTTAAATATGATGAACAAACAGATATTGTTGAACCGCCCGAATATACAAAGGGGGCAATTGCCCGAACATACTTATACTTTGATGATGTATATCCTAAATATAATATGTCACCATCCACACGTCAGTTAATGAACGCTTGGGACAAGATGTATCCTGTGGATACATGGGAATGCGAACGGGCAAAAAAGATTGAAAAATTACAGGGCAACGAAAACACCTTTGTCAAATCTAAATGTGCTGATTTGGGTATTAAATGGTAAAAATCATTTGACAACGGTGTAAAAGTTTGTTAGCATGGGGATAATTAATAAACAATAAAGGGAGATAAAAATGCAAAATATAAAAACAAACGAAACAGGCCGTTCTATGGTTGAAATGTTGGGGCTATTGGCAATTATCGGTGTTTTGTCCGTGGGTGCTGTGTACGGTTATGGTGTCGCCATGAAAAAGCACAAAGCGAATCAATTATTACAGGAAGCCAGCATGCACGCGGCCAGTATTTCCGCCAAAA